>CAYMGG010000024.1:7387-29408 GCA_964389915.1 uncultured Planctomycetaceae bacterium | reverse complement strand
TCCGCTACCCGTTTAATCAATTTTTCTTCGCCGAATTACGCAACGCTACACAACCGTCGCCTGGGCTGAGGAGGCCAGACCCAGCAGGCCGACCAGTGCGACCGGGAGCAGCCGGGCAATTCTTCGCCGGGCAAAACTGCGGCCCGAAAAGCGCGCGGACGCCGACAATCGCGCCAAACTCGCTGGTCCAGTGCACGCACTCGACATTTTGTCGCTCCTTAACCTGGTATTTTGACGCCCCATTTTCACGCTTAATAAACAGACAGACGGAATACTTTACGAGAAAAACTGAGGAAACCTTGCAGGTATATGGGCAAGAAGCCGGCTGCCCATTTTTGAACTAAACTCAAAAACATATGGGGTTATATCTGAATAGAAGGCTTTAGTGGGAGGGCAGAAAAGAAAGCCCGTTATCAGCGCACTCAAGGCTCTCGCCTTCAGATAAATCTAGAAATTCTCTCTTTTCTCTCTACATACACATTTTGCACGGTCATGATACCATTCTGGCTTAAATTCCGTCAAGATAATTTTTTGGCGGCATAATTCATTAAACCGGCGTATCGCGTAATTCGTTTCAACTGGCGCGATAGCACGAGAGGGGTCAAACACAGAAATGCCTTAAGGCTGGCGAGCGCAAACAAAACACAATTAAATATTGACAGGAAAGCGCCTTACAAAACACAGCTAGACATGATTCGGCTTTCAGTTTCGTTGGTCAAGTGACTATACCGAACAGGCTGTAAGCCAGTAACGTGAATCTTAACCTTGCCTACATTTTCGTTACAGCTATAATGGCAGGCCACATAAAGGCTAGAAATTTTCGGTCATCGCCTCTTTTTGTATCAAAATACCAGTCGCCGACCAGGAGTCGGCTGGGCAACATTCGGAGAGCTAGTGGCTGCCGGCAACCGCGGAACCGCAAGCACCTCACAGAAGCTAATCGGCGAACCATTCGGCTGGCCAGTTCGTCAATATGTAGCAACCTAACTCTATGCATTGCGCCATGCCGACGGCGGTCGCCCGCAGTGGCGGCCAAATTCGCGGCTAAATTCGTGCGGCCGGGAGAATCCCAGCCGGGCGGCGATTTCGGCCAGCGACAGCGGCGAATAGCGCAACAAGCCCTGGGCCTCGGCCAGCCGCAGTTCGCGTAATCGTGCTTGCGGGCTGCGCCCCGTGGCCTGCCGGCACCGCCGGACTAGTGTGGCCCGACTGCAATTGGCCCGGGCGCAGAGTTCATCCAGCGTGGCGCGAAAACGGTTCTCCCGCCGTAGGGCCAGCTCCAGACGCCCCCATTCTGCGCCCTCCGTCCCGCGGTCCGCGCCGCCCGCCGCCGGCTGGCGCAATCCGAGTCGATCCAGCAATTGGTAGAGCTGCCCGAAAAAACGTACCCGGGCCGGATCGCTTTCGGGCTGCGCATAGCTAGCGTGCAGGGCGACGAAAAGTCGTCCTGTACGCTCCCCGCCCCGAAACACGCGCCGCTCCAACGGCAAGGGGGCCAGGGCCGGAGCCTGCAGCGCCAGCGAATAAAAATCCACCGGTCCACTATCCCAGCGGCATTCCACCTCTTCGCTGCCGTAGTAATAGATTACGTCCCCCGCCTTAACCCGGTAGGTCCGACGGTTGGTTGTCAGCTGATAACCGCCCGCGATCAAATAGTGGAACAGATGCTCCGGAGTCGAACGGGCGCGCGAGGCGGGGCCCGGCTCGCGGTGGAATTTCCACAGCCCGCTGACGAAGGTGATCGGGGCGTCAATCGCCCCGGCGCCGGATTGTCGCCCCTCGGACTTCATCGCTCGCTCCTTATTCGGATTGATTCGATTTGCGAAATGCATTGAGCTTTACCGCTAAAGACAATTGTAATTCTGGAGTGTAGGTTGGCAACGGAGATTGTTTTTGCGAAAGGAATGATTCTATGACCCGGCGAGAGCGGCTACTGAAAACTGTACGCGGAGAGGCGGTGGACCGCCCGGCGGTAAGCTTTTACGAAATCGACGGCTTCCGGCAGAATCCCGACGCCCCCGACCCATTCAATGTTCATAACGCCCCCACCTGGCGGCCGCTGCTGGAGCTAGCCCGCGAACGCTCGGACGTGCTGGTCAACGGCGGCGTCGGCTTCACCCTCCTGAGCCCCGATCCGCTGGCCGAGTTGCGGACCGTCGAGACCTGGACCGATGCCGCCGGCAGCCGCTTTACCCGGACCGTAATCCGCGCTCCCGGACGTAACCTCAGCCAGCTCACCCGCCGCGATCCCGCGATCGACACGGTCTGGACCCTCGAGCACTTTCTCAAGGACGAGGCGGATCTGCAAGCCTGGCTGGCCTTGCCCGCGGCGGAACCCCGCTACCGGCTGGAAGCCGCCAGCTATCTGGAGCTGGAGAGCCGGGTGGGCGAGGCCGGACTGGTCATGCTCGGTTGCGGTGATCCGGTCTGTTGCGTGGCCCCGCTGTTCGACATGGGCACCTGGACCGTGCTGGCCTTGACTGAGCCGGAACTAATCCGCCAGGCGCTGGACCGGGTTTTCGCCCACCTCCTGGCCCAGGTGGAGCTGGCGGCGCGCGAACTGCCCGGCCGGCTCTGGCGAATCTGCGGCCCGGAGTATGCCAGCGAACCTTACCTGCCGCCGCGCTTGTTTCACGAATACGTCACCGGCTATGACACGGAACTCGTGCGCCGCATCCAACGATACGGCGGTTTCGCCCGTGTCCACAGCCACGGCCGCTTGCGCAATATTTTGGACGAGATTGCGGCCACCGGCTGCACCGGCCTGGATCCAATCGAGCCGCCCCATCAGGGAGACGTGGAACTGGCCGAAGTTCGCCAGCGCTACGGAACGCAACTGACGCTGTTCGGTAATCTGGAGATCACCGATCTAGAAAACCTCCCCCCGGCGCAGTTCGCGGCCAAAATCGCCACCGCCTTGCGGGAGGGCCCGGGCGGCCGCGGTTTCGTGCTTATGCCCAGCGCCTGCCCCTACGGCCGCACCATCACTCCCACCTGCCTGCGCAATTACGAAGTAATGCTGGAAATGGCGGCGGCGGGATGAGATTCCCGCCGGTTCGAATCGAACCATGCCCCGGAATCGCGACCGCCGAGTGAATGACCGGCCGAGCTTAAGCCGCGGCGAGGAATCGGCCGAGAAAGAGGCGGCGCGGCCGGCGGTCGCGCTACCTGTCAGGCCCGGCCGGGATGTCCTTGACGTTCGGGCTCGACTCGGTTCCAATAGCTGGCCGGCGGTCATCTTCTCCCCGGGCGCGACCGCTGTCGGACGGCAACCCAGCATGACTTGCACAGAAAGGCTCAGCCATGGGCATCTCTGAAGCTTTGGCCAGTCTGTTTCCGGCCCTGACCGCGATCCCCGCCGAGCACCGCCTTGCCCTGCCGGTGGAGCAGCGGCAGTACCTGCTCGACGGCGCGATCCGCCGGTGGGAAGGCTCACTCGAACGAGTGCTCTCCCCCATCTGCGACCAGACGGGCGCCGAACCGCTGGACATCGGCGGTTACCCGCAGATGGGCGAGGCCGAAGCCCTGGCCGCCCTGGAGGCCGCCACCCACGCCTACGGCCAGGGGCGGGGCCTCTGGCCCACCCTGCCGGTGGCGGAGCGCATCCAGGCGGTGGAGAAATTCGCCGGCCTCATGAAGGCGCAGCGCGAGGAGGTGGTCCGGCGGCTGATGTGGGAGATCGCCAAGCCCCTTCCCGACGCCCAGAAGGAATTCGACCGAACCGTCGACTATATCCTCGACACCTGCCAGGCGCTCAAGGAGCTGGACCGGGCCTCCTCCCGCTTCACCATCGAAGCCGGCATCTACGCCCAGATCCGCCGCGCCCCCCTGGGCGTGGTCCTCTGCCTGGGCCCCTACAACTATCCGCTGAACGAAACCTTCACTACCCTGATCCCGGCCCTGATCATGGGCAACACCGTGGTCTTCAAGCCGGCCAAATTCGGCGTCCTGCTTCTGGAGCCGCTGCTGGAGGCGTTCCGCGCCAGCTTCCCGCCCGGCGTGGTTAACGTGCTTTACGGCGACGGAGCGACGGTGATCGGCCCGCTCATGCGCTCGGGCCAGGTCGACTGCCTGGCCTTCATCGGTTCCTGCCGGGTGGCCGACACCTTAAAGCATCAACATCCCCAACCGCACCGCCTGCGTTCGGTCCTGGGCCTGGGGGCCAAGAACGCGGCCATTATCCTGCCCGACGCGGACCTGGACCTGGCGGTCCGGGAGTGCGTAACCGGAGCCCTCTCCTTCAACGGCCAGCGCTGCACCGCGCTAAAACTGCTCTTCGTCCACGAGTCGATCCGGGATAAGTTCCTCGAGCGTTTCGTGCCGGCGGTGGAGGCCCTGCCGTTCGGCCTGCCCTGGACGCCGAAAGCTCGCCTAACCCCCCTGCCGGTGCCGGGCAAGCCCGCGCAGCTGGCGGGCATGGTGGCCGAATCGGTGCAGGCCGGGGCGCGGGTCTTGAACGCCGGCGGCGCCTCGGTCCGGGGCACCTATTTTCATCCGGCCGTGGTCTATCCGGTCCGGCCCGGCCAGGCCCTGCACGAACACGAGCAGTTTGGACCAGTGGTGCCGATCGCCAGCTACCGCGACCTGGACGAGCCGGTCCGCTGGGTGGTCGATTCGCCCTACGGCCAGCAGGTGGCCCTCTTCGGCCAAGATCCGCAGGCCCTGGCCCAACTGATCGATCCGCTGGTGAACCAGGTCTGCCGCGTCAACCTGAACGGCCAGTGCCAGCGCGGGCCCGACGCCTTCCCCTTCACCGGACGCAAGGACAGCGCCGAAGGCACGCTCTCGGTGAGCGACGCGCTGCGGGTCTTCTCGATCCGCACGCTGGTGGCCGCCCCGGGGCACGAGCTTAACCGGCGGCTCCTGCACGCGATCTGCCACGAGCACCGGAGCCATTTCCTGACCACCGATTTCCTCTTCTAGCGGAGGCTGGCCATGAGTTGGTTGGGACAGAGCCGCAAGATCTCCGACGCGCCAACCCGGCCGGCCCAGCCGGCCGCCAAGCCGCCGCGCTTCGACGTGGCCGACCTTTACCAGGGACCGGCCGATCCGGGCCTGGAGCCGGCCGCCGACGCCACGGGCCTGGACGAAAAACTACGCCAGGCCTATTTCTGGATCACCAATCACGCGATCATCAGTCCCTATTACGACCTGGAATACAACGACACGCCGCCCCAGGCCTTCACCTTCGGCGACTCGAAAACCGAGGTGCGCTTGCCCAGCGACCAGAGCTACTCGAGCTACGTCCTCCTGCCGCTTCTGACCCTGGCAGTGCGCCGGCGCTGCCTGCTAGTGGGCGGCCCCGGCCGGGGCAAGACGGCCATCGCCATGCTGATGGGCGTGCTGGCCGGGTATTCGCTGCGCGACCTCAAGCGCGCGGTCCAGCACGGCCAGCCGCAGATGACCATCGCCGACCTCTTGGGCAATCCCCTGCCTAGCAGCTTGGTCAAGGCCGAAACCAATGACGAAATCCGCATCGCCTGGCGGCGCTGGCTGGGCATGCGGGTCAAGATCATCGACGAGTACAACCGCATCCCCACCCGGACCCAATCGGCGCTGCTGACGGTCATGGCCGACAACTACGCCGAACTTTACGACCAGGTTTACGAGTGCCCCGAGGCCGCCTGGTACCTGACGGCCAACGACGACGCCGGCGGCGGCACCTATCAGGTGGTCGAGGCCTTGCGCGACCGGATCGACGTGGTAGTCAAGGCCCTGCACTTCAACTCGCGCTTCCTGAACGAACTGCTCCTGCGGATCGAAGAGGGGGTGAAGCCGGAGGAGGCCGTCCCGCCGCAGATCGTCTTCAGCGAAGAGCAGCTCAGCCGGGCCGAGCGGGCCATCCGCGCGATCAGCCTGCCGGCGCCATTGCTCAAACGGCTCGAGTTCTTTGCCAGCCACTTCGAATTCTTCGAGTCCGCCGCCCGGCAGGTGGAGTACATGACCAAGGACACGGTCAAGCTGGCGGGGATTGAATTCTCCGCCCTGGCCGAGCCGGAGGGCGGCAAGGACGCCCTCGCCGACCTGGGCCACCAGACCCGCAACGGCTTCTCGGTGCGCGCGCTCATGACCTGCCTGGCCTATGTCAAAGCCATGGCCTTCTTCCGTGGCCAGAGCGAGGTCGGCTTCGAGGACCTGCGCCAGATCGTGCCCTTCGTGCTCCAGGACAAGCTGGTCCAGAACGGCGACTGCCGCTTCTTCGAGCAGACGGGCAACGCCGCCCTGCGCGTCGACCGGGTCAGCTGGATCCGCAACCTCTTCGATCTCTCCTGCCGCGAGTACGACCGGCTCAATCTCGACCGGGACGACCCGCTGGCCGAATTCGATACCGAATTCGCCCGCGGCCTGGAAGGACTGACGGAGGCCACCGTCCGGGCCCGGCTGACGGCGCTGGAGAAGACGCTGCGAACCTGGAGCAAGGCTGGCAAACTATATGGGCATCTATTCGACGACATTCTCAAACTCAAATATCTGCACCAGCGTTACACCAACTATCTGCGGTGGCTGAAATGGAAAGGCTGAAGCCCGGCCCGCTGGCCGACGCGCTACGTGAGGGGCGGGAGCGCTGCAATACGCTCTTCGCCCTGGCCCGGCGTCAGAACCGGGGGCTCGATCAGGCCGAATTCGCCGCCCATGTGTGCGGCCCGCTGGACCGACTGGTCCGGGCGATCGCCGAGGCGGCCCCCGCCGCCGCACCGCGCGCGGCCGAAGAGTTGTACGCCCTGTCGCTGGAATTGTTCGCCCGCAACCTGCTGGGCGGCGAAACCCGCCATCCCCTTCTCGGGCGGGCTTGGGACGAGGTGCTGCCCCAAGTGGCCGCTCAACTGGCCGAAGCTCCCCGGCGGGGCGCGGCCCAGTTAAGCAATGCCCTCTGCCAGATCGAAGCCGAAGCCGGCCCGGCGGCGGCTCAGACCTGGCTGACCCAACTGCCGCCAGCCGCAGCGGATTGCGCCAGTTTAGATCAGCTGCTCGACGTGGGCCTGGTTCTGGCTTGGCGCTGCGGCCTGGCCCAATACCGGCCGGCGGCACTGGCGACCTGGCGCAAGCTGCCCGCCCCGCTTCAACGGCTCGGGCTTGGCCTTTCGCCCAAGACACGCAGCCCTTCCCTGACAGAGCTCGAGGCCCGCCTGGGGCAGCCTTGGACCGATCCGCTCTCCGGCCGCGCGGATGGTACGCCCATG
The DNA here is from genome assembly GCA_964389915.1 of uncultured Planctomycetaceae bacterium. Classification (GTDB taxonomy): domain Bacteria; phylum Planctomycetota; class SZUA-567; order SZUA-567; family SZUA-567; genus CAYMGG01. The sequence goes on along the minus strand of CAYMGG010000024.1, from coordinate 22,227 downwards.
CTCCGGGCGCGGGTGGGCGGCTTTCGCGGTTTCGGCGGCTTGTTTCTCAGCCCGCCTTTGGTCGAACGAACCGCTGAAGGAATTGTCGCCGGCGACGGCGAAAACCGTTTCGTTTTATACGCCGACAGCTTCGGCTGCGTGCTCAAGCGTCGGCCCGGCCCGATGCCCGAAACCCTGCCGCCGACCGCCGACGCCGATCTGCACCTCTCGCCCCAGGGGGAGATCCGCTGGCAAAGACGCCGCTGCTCGCTGCCCGGTCTGGCCGAATCCTTGAGTTGGGCGGCAACAGCAGAGACGCTGGCCGTGACGCTGCCGCACAGCCATTACGTGTTCGTGGTTTCGTTGCCTTGAAAATCTGAGAGAACTTTTTGGAAAACAAGTTCTCTCAGACTCTTTCAAAAAACTTTAGGCCAGCTTCGCCGACTTCAGCGTTCAACTGAACATAATGCGGGGTATCGGCCCGCACCGGACCTTATAGCCTGATGAGAGTTTTTTGAGGGGGCCCGGGGGAACTTTTTTGCAAAAAAGTTCCCCCGAGAGGTTCGGCCTTTTTGCCGCCAGAGGATCAGGGATGGGGTTGTTCGCGTCCGACACAGCCGAATTGGAAGCCCTGGAGCAAGCTTGGGCCGGCCAATGGGAGACCGCCCTGGCGGCCTGGAGCCGATTCATCATGCTCAGTCCGCCCCGGCTCTGTCTGACTGAGAAAGAGGAACGGCAGGAAAAGCTCGCCGGCTCGTTCGCCATGATCCGCCTGACCGACCACGCGGTGGTGGTGAGCTTGCGGCAGATCAAAAAGCAGGGACTCGAAGCTTTCGCCGCCCCCATCCTGGCCCACGAGATCGGGCACCATGTCTATGCGCCGGCCAATTTGTCCGACAATGCCCGGTTGCTGGCCCGGATCCGCCGGAACCTGCCGACTCGCGAGCAGTTCGCGGGGCTGGTGGCCAATCTCTATACCGACCTGCTCATCAACGACCGACTCCAGCGCGCCGCAGGTCTGGACCTGGCCGGCGTGTACCGCAAACTCCGCGGCGAATCGGCCGATCCGCTCTGGACCCTGTATCTGCGCATCTACGAAATCCTCTGGAGCCTACCGTCCGGATCCCTGGTGGAACCGACCAAGGACAAGCAACTCCAATTCGACGCTCAACTGGGCGCAAAAACGGTGCGGGTCTACGCCCGGGACTGGCTGACCGGGGCCAGCCGCTTTGCGGTCCTGCTCCTGCCGTATCTGCTCAAGATACCGGAAAAAGAAATGAAGCTCGTGCGTCTGGCGGGCTGGAACGACACCGAGCAGGCCGGCGCGGGAGAAGAAGTCCCCGACGGCCTCGCGGAACTGGGCGAAGGCGAGGAGGAGTCGATTCACCCCATCGACGACGAGGCGATCATGGGTGCGCCGGTCGAGAAACGGGAGGAGGGGTCGCGAAAGGAAAAGGCCGGAGGAGCGAGAGAAGGCGGCCGGGCCACGGTCGGGGGCAAGAAGAATCAGTACCGTCCGCCCAGCGAATACCGCGAGTTGATGCAAAGCCTGGGAGTGAAGGTTTCGGAAAAAGACCTTACCGTCCGCTATTACCGCGAACGCGCGATTCCGTACCTGGTCCCCTTCCCTACCCGCCAGACGCGGGAAGCAGCCGATCCGTTGCCGGAAGGAGTCGAGACCTGGGAACCGGGCGCGCCGCTGGCCGATCTCGACTGGACCGAAACCCTGTCCCGCAGCCCGGTGATCATCCCCGGAGTCACCACTCAACAACGCACCTACGGCCAGACCGAGGGCGATTCGCCGCACCGTCTGCCCCTGGACCTGTACATCGGCATCGACTGCTCCGGGTCGATGAAAAACCCAGCCCTGAACCTTTCGTATCCGGTCCTGGCCGGCACGGTCCTGGCCCTCTCGGCCCTCCGGGCCGGCGCGCGGGTCATGGCCTGCCTCTCGGGCGATCCGGGTGAATATTCCGAAACCGTCGGTTTCGTCCGCCAGGAACGGGAGATCATGGGCGTGCTGACCAATTACCTGGGCACCGGCTACGCTTACGGCATCCGCCGCCTGAAAGCGACCTTCGGCCCGGATTTCAAGGGCAAGCGTCCCGTACACATCCTGATCGTCAGCGACTCGGACATCTTCGTCATGCTCAACGACGTGCCCGACGGCTGGGAACTGTCCGCCGAAGCCCTGAAACGCGCCGGCGGGGGCGGCACCTTTGTCCTGGAGGTCGATCCGGTGCGCCAGAGCGACAATCTGGATAAATTGCGCAGCTTCGGCTGGGCGACGCATTGCGTACGCGACCAGGCGGAAATGGTGGCCTTTGCCCGGGCCTTCAGCCGGGCCAAATACGGCGCAGAGAAAGGACCGGCATGACCGCCGAAGGACCGGAACTGGACCGGCTCACCCACCGGCTTTCCGAATGCCCGCCGGAAATCTTGAGCGCGGCCTTGGGCGGGGCCGGAGTCGACCCCGAGGCTGTGGTGCACGACCTCTGGTTGGACCTGGGCGGAGAGCTGCTGCCGCCGGCCGAGTTGCGCGAATTTCGCGCCGGCTCGCCGGATCAGGCCAACCGTTTGCGCCTGGTCCTGATCGCCTGCTGGCTGCTGCACGACTCGTGGTTTCGCGAGCGGGGAGGACTGGCCCAACCGGCCCGGCGATGGCTGGAGGAAGAATTGGGCGACCTAGCCGAGCTCCTGCGGGCTGAGCTGTTCGTCACCGATCCGGAACGACGCGAGGAACTGGTGCGTCTGGCCCTGCAAGCGCTGGACCTGCGCCCCCGGGGCGAGAGCGAGGCCGCAGCCGCCGATCGCCTGACCACGCTCGACAGCCGCGAGCGCGAAAGCCTGCTCCAAGCCACGCGCGAAAAACAGGCGCAGGCCCAAAAACTGCGGGAAAAAATGCAGGCCAAGCGCGCCCGCGAGGCCGCCGCCAAAGCCAGCCGGGAGTGGTGACCATGACCCAGAACCGAGATTCGATTCCGGCCGACCGGCGGGAGCGCAATCCGCTGATTACGCCCGAGGCCTGCCAGGCCTTGTGCGACCTGCTGCAACACCCGGCCGCGCCGGCCTGGAACTACGAGGTCGGCGACCGGGTGGAGGAAGAGGACCTGGCCGCGGTGGCCGCCATGCGGGAGCGGCTGCGCGCGCCGCGCGCGCCCGGCACCGGCCGGCCGCCGGCGGCCATCCTGGCCTGGGTCGAACGCTGGCGCGATTCGGTCGACTGGTTCCGCGACCAGGTGCCCGCAACCGGCCTTGAACAAGCTTGGGCCGAAATCCCCTGCCTCACGCGCGAAGACCTGGCTACGCGACTGCCTGAATTCGTGCCGCACGACGCGGACCTGGAGCGCTTGATCGTCTACGACACCTCCGGCACCACCGGACATGCGCTCGACGTGCCGCACCATCCGAGGGCCATGGCCCAGAACCACCCGTTGATGGAGTACGTCCTGAGCCGGCACGGCGTGACGCCCGAATTCAAACCCGGCCGCGTGGCCTGCATCAACGTCGGCGCGCAACGCGACACCGTGGTCTTTGCCACCATATTTTCGGTCTGGAACCAGGCGGGCTTCGTCAAGGTCAACCTCCATCCGCACGTCTGGAGCCCGGAGGCGGCCCGCCGCTTCTTCCGCGAACTGGAGCCGCAGTTCCTGACCGGCGATCCGCTGGGGTTTGCCGAAATGCTCGCCTGGGGGATCGAGTGCCGGCCGCGGGCCCTGCTCTCCACCGCCGTGGCCCTGACGCCGCAGTGGCGCGCGCGGCTGGAAGCGCATTACGGCTGCCCGGTGATCGACACCTCTGCGACCACCGAGACCGGCCCCATCGCTTACGCCGGCCCCGAGAACGAGGGAATGCACATCCTGCCGCCCGACCTTTACGTGGAAATCGTCGACCCGGCCGGCCGGCCCGTGCCCGAGGGTGAACGCGGCGAAATCTGCGTCACCGGGGGGCGCAACCCGTACCTGCCGCTTCTGCGTTACCGCACCGGCGACTTCGCCCGCTTGGTCTGGAGCGAACCGTCCGTCGCCGACCCGGCCCCGCGACTAATGGACCTGGAGGCCCGCCAGCCGGTCAGCTTCCGCGCGGCTGACGGCTCGCCGGTCAACCCGGTCGACGTCGGGCGGGTGATCCGCCGCTGGGTTTTCATTCAGCACGAATTCGTGCAACGCGCCGACCGCTCGATTGAATTGCGCCTGCGCCCGGCACCGGGCCTCCCTCTGCCGGCCGAGACGATCCGCGAAGCCCTGGCCGTCCTGTTCGGAGCGGTCCCGGGTGTCCATGTCGAAATCGACGAAAACCTCGGTCGGGAGGCAAAACCGGTTCCGTTCCGTTGCGAAGCGTGAACTACCGTCGGGGGAATTTTTTTTGCAAAAAAAGTTCCCCCGGCCCCCCTCAAAAAAACTCTCACTCGGCTTCGCCCCCCTGAGCGTTCAGATGGACGAATTCAAGGTTAGCGCAACTCAGCCGTATTCGGCGCTCAATAATTGGAACTGGTATCACCCTCTCACCCCGCCCGACGCGGCCAGCACTTCGTCCACCGCCCGGCAGGCGCAGGCGAAGCGCTCATCCCAGGAGCCGCGCACCCAGGCGTACCGGGCGCCGCGTTCGTCCAGCCAGGCCAGGCATTCGCGGAGGAACCAAGCTCGACGGTCGGGGTGATTGCGCTGAGGATCTTCTACATAGGGCGTGTCGCAATCGGCCAGCAGATAAAGGTCGTACTGCCGCCGCCGGGCCTCGGTCAAAATATACTCCGGCCGTTCGCCATGAAAAATCTCATGATACAGGGCAGTCGTGAAGGCGTCGGTGTCGCAAAACAGCACCCGATTGGCCTGACGGGCCAGGGCCGATTCGGCCGCGGCCTGGCCGCGCACGATTCGGGTGAAGGTCTCGCGCGTGACTTCGCCGCCCAGGAGATCGATCAGGGGCCGCGCGTATTCGTGGACGTGCACCGTGCGGTAGTGCTCGGCCAAGCGGCGGGCCAGCGTGGTCTTGCCCGTGGATTCGGGCCCAATAATGCAAACGCGGCGGACGAAATACGGCCGCACCTCGGAGGGGATAAATTCCCAATAGCGCATCGGCTCGGTCCGCACGGCCGTGGCGCTGACCGGCACAAGCTCCCGGGCCTGATCGACCGGCACATACTCCGCGCCCAATACCTCGGCCAGTTTGAATCCGTAGGCCTCGGAGGCGAAGAGATAATCCGGCCCCACGGGCACGAATTTCCGCAGGCTACGCAGCCAGATGTTCCAGAAATCCGGATGCTCCTCGGGATACTGCGGGTTCTCGTCGGTCAGGTGCACCACCCGGACGTCCGGAAACATGGCCTGCATCCACCGGAAGCGCAATTCGCCCGTAATCGGCTCGCGCCGGAGCGTGCCGACCACCAAGGTCAGATCGGAGTCGTAGGCCCGGGCGAAGTCGACCAGGTATTGATTTCCCCGGGTGGGCGGCAAAAATTTACCCAGCACTAATCCGGTGGCGTGGGTCAGAGTTTGGCGAGCCATTCGCGCAGTCCGTTGGCCGCCAGCAACAACAGGACGACATACAGGGCCATGGTCTGATACAACCGGCGGGCGCGGTAGACCCCGATGGCAATCACGTCCACCGTCACCCAAAGCGCCCAACTCTCCACGACTTTTGCGGCCAGCAGATATTGGGCGATCAGACTCAGAACCGTGGTCGTTGCGTCCCAATAAGGCAGAGCCGCCCGCGTGTAGCGCTCCATCGCATAGCCCAGAATCACAATCCCGACCATCCCCGTCGTCAGCCAACCCAGCCGGGCGGCCCAACTCAGAGCCGTAATCGGTAAATTGGTTTCCTCCGGCCCGCCATAGGTCCAGCAATACCAGCCCCAGATGCTGGTGACCAGAAAATAGACCTGCAGCAGTACGTCGGAGTACAGCCGAGCGCGATGGAAGATGACGATGTAGAGGACGCAACCCAGAATGCCAATCGGCCAGCCCAGCGGTTGCTCCTGAGCCATCAGCCAAACGCAAGCAAGCGTGACGATGACCGCGGTGAATTCCAGCGCCGCGCCCCTGATGCCGGCCGGAGGCTCAAGCGCCGCCGGCCGGCAGTCGGGCACGACCAATTCATCCGGCGCGGTCATATTTTTTCCCCGTCAGGCGCAGGCGGACCCGCTCCGCGCAGCGGCCGGCCGTATATAGGGCCCATTGTTTCTGTAGCTGCGAACTTTCGTCGAACGAAAGGGTGTGGACCGCGTAACGCAAGGCCGCGATCTGCCACTGCAGCGGGTCATGGTCGTCCCGCAGCAGATCCGCATAGAAACCGCGCAACTCCCGTAAGGTCGAAAACGCGCGAGCCAGGGCCGGATTCTCGGCCAAGTAGCACTCAGCCTCCGGGGGGACGCGCAAATCCTCCACCGCCAGCAGGCAATCGCTGAGGCGCATGGCCTCGGTCAGTTCGGTCGAATCGGCCAGCGGCGTGAAAATGTAGAGCAGGTCATTTTCCAACTTGATCAGATCGCGCAGCACATGCCCCCGGTGGGTGTGGAAGAAATCGATCAGCCAGACGTTCCGCCGGGAGTCGAGAATGATGTTGGCTCCGTTCAGATCGCCATGCACATAGCTGAAATAAACCGAGTCGGCGCGCAGGGCATCGCACTTCCCGAGATCGCCAGCATAGAACTCGCTTGGATCATAAAAGGCCGGTCCCGCCGGGAGACGGATCAGCCCTTCGCCGGCCGACTCGGCGCCTAACTCGTTCATGCGTTCACGCACGGCCTTTGCCCAGCGCGGGCGGAATTCGTAATAGTCCAGCAGATTACACGACTCGCGTTCGGCGGCCGCATAGAGCCGACCCAACTGCTCGCCAAAAACCTCGTGCAGCACCTGCTTGATTTCGTCGGCCGGGAGGCCGGACTGGTAGCTCTTTTGAAAGGTGACGGGGGCCGCGCCGGTCATCGAAGCGTAGCGGTATTTGATCGCGCCCCGCCCGCCGTGGTCGGCAAAATCGCTGATCCGCGGCGCGTTGTTGCCCAGCACCTCCTCGATCCGCTCGAAGGCGGTGCGCTCCTGGCCGATCGGAGTGCGGGGGCCGAGTTTGACCACATGCGGAACCTGGCGGTGACCGTGGAGGTTGAGGCTCTCGACGCCGAGGATCAGGTTGCCGGAAAAGCCGCCTCCCAGGGGCCGGGCCTCGACCCGCCGGCAGTCGCGGAAGAGATGGCGCAGCAGCAGTTCGTCCTCCGCCTCCAAGCGGACCGTTTCGGCCAGGGAGATGACCGGCGTCTCCGCCTGCGGTTGGGGCAGCGGAAACTGCCCCTCCCGGCCGCCCAGAAATTCGAGGAAATCGCCGACCGAGTCGAGAATAGTCACGCCGAGGATGCGGCGGAGCTGGTCGATGGCCAGGAAATGCTGAGCCCGCGAGCTGCTGGCCGTGAGGGCCGGACAGACCGCCAGGCGCCAGGCGGGATAGCGGGTGGCCAGCTCGTAGGCGAGAAACAGGATCTTCGCCTCGGTCCAGACGCCCATCAACCCCACCGGCAGCGGGGTCCGGGCGTAGGGCCGCAGCACGGCGGCCAGCTCGGTATCCTGAAAATCGTTCAAAGTCAGGCTGGGGATCTCCACCGCCGGCAGCCGGGCGTCCGGCGGCGGGGCGAAGGCGTAGGCCGCGCCTTCGCTGCCGGCCAGACAGTGGGTCCCGAACCGGCCAAGGTGGGTGGTCTGGCGGGAGTCGTCCGACTCATGCCAATCGCGCAGATGAACGAGCAACAGCTCCGCCGGCGTCCGCCGGTAAGCCCAGTTCATCACATGCTGCACCGGACTGTCGCCCGGCGAGTCGCCCATGAGCCGGGCGGACTCGGCCTGGCCGATGTGGAGGCGATTGGGCAGAGCTTCCCGCCGGCGAAGCGGCTTGACGAAATCGTTCTGCAGGCATTGCGTGAACAGAATGGCCTGCGGTTTTTCCGTCGCCATCGGCGCTCCTTGACGATATCGCCCAAATGCTCCGCCCGTTCAGGCGGCCAGCATAACTTTTTTTGGCGGAATCGCAAGGGGCGGAATCTGCCGGCTACATTCGAAAATCCACGCTCGGGGTGAAGAGGTGCGAAAACTTGTGCCCGCCCACCTCGCCGGCCGGCGGATTCAGGTTGGCGTCCAATTCGGGCAAAGTCGCGCAGTCGCCGGCCAGGAATTCGCCCAGCCGGCGGGCTAACTCGCGATAGCCTTCGGCCACGCCCGCCAACCGCAATTGAATCACTTCCAGACCGAACGGCTTGCAGCGGGTCAGCCATTGGCGGCGGAAACTGAGCCCGACTTCCTCGGTCAGCCTGACGACTTCGGGTAACCTGTCGCGCACCCCGGCCAAAGCGGTTCGATCCTGCGCCGCCCAGGCCGTAGCCAGCTCCTCGCCCAGCCGGAGGCGCAGCGCCAAATAGCCGGCCAGCCGCCGGGCGTGGTCCAGGTCGCCGGCCGCGCGGTCCTCGGCGAACATGGCCAGATCCGCCGCCAGCCTTTCGAAACGCTCGGCTTCCGCCCGCAGATCGATCCGCCGGACGCTGCGGGCATTATGCAGGTAAACATTGTATAGCGGATAATCCCACATGATTCCCGCCGTGGCCAGCGGCCCGGATTCAAGTTCGCTAGCCAACCGGAGGGCCATATAGCTCGCCCCGCAGACCGCGGCGAAACGTTTTTCCAAAACCTCGGGCTGCGGATCGGCAGGCGCAAACGCCTTATCCGCGCACCAGGCCAGGCCGGCTAGCGCGGAATCGAAATCGCAGTAGCTGCCGTCGTCCCCCCAGGTAGCAAAAACCAGCTCCGCCAGCTGCGTCTGTCGGCAAGCCTCGATGCAAGCCCCGGCGTTCTTTTCCGTGTTGGCCGCATGATGCCAAAAAGTACCCCAGTTCCACACGCCCGAGGCCATCATCGGTTCGCCGGCCAGCGCCCGATGCCGGGCGATCCAATCCCGGTAGAACTCCGGATCGGCATGGTAATAATCCCAATAGACGAGCTGTGCGGCGGCGGGAATCTGCGCCTTAACCTCGTCCGGAATCCGAATGTCTTTAGAATAGTAATCCTGCCCGGTCGGGCTGCCCAGCTTGAAATACATGTCCGACCAGATGAGCGGCTTGAGCCCGTGCCGGGCGCAGATCTCGACCACCTTGGCCAGATGCCGGTTGAAAATCTCAAAACCCCGTTCGTAACCGTGCCGGTCGAGAAAGACGCCGCGCCCCAGGTCGTGGGCCTCGTCCATGCCCAGGTGGATGCGCCGGCAGCGGGTCGCTTGTTTCCAGGCCAGGATCATCTTCTCGATCAATTCGTAGCTCTTCGGCTCGTTCGCCAGGATGACCGACTTGGTGTCCGCGACGGCGCGATAGGCCGGCCATTGGAAGAGCTGGGTCAGGTGACCCAGCGCCTGAATGGCCGGCACCAGCTCGATCCCCAAACGGGCGGCGTAGGCATCGATCGCCCCCAATTCCTCGGCCGTATAGCGGCCGCGTAGATAGCCGAAGAACGGTTCGCCCGGCACCTCGTAGGTATCGTCCGTGTAGAGCATGGCCAGGTTGTAACCCATCAGGGCCAACCGCCGCAGCCAACGCTGAACCTGCTCGACGGTGAATACCTTGCCGTGGGCCGCGCAGATCAAGGCGCCGAAAGTGGAGAAGGGGCAGGTTTCGCGATACTCCCCCGCCTCCGGCAATCCGGCCAGCAGCGTTCCCGTAAACCGCGCGGCTTGGGCCAAGGAAGTATAATGAACCGTCGCCTCTCGGCCGGCGCGGACGATCCGACCTTCCCCGCCGGCGGCCGGCACATAACGCACCCGCCGGGCATTTTCGTCCGCTTGAGCGGATAGCGGATATTCCTCGGCTAGCGTGGCCAGCAGTTCCCGCAGTTCGGCCGGCAACTCGGCCGGATCGTAGGTCAGGCGATTTTGCACCACCGAAAGCATGCCTCAATTCTCCAATTCAAACAGCGCCGTGTCTGGCGCGGACAGTTCGATCTCGAACTCGGCGGCGTTCCGGGCGATCACCTGATCGCGAAACAGTTCGCGCACGCACCCCACGGTTCGCGGCAACACCAAGCGCCGTCGGCCGCCGGTGGCGGTGTGCGCCGCCAGCAGCCGCCGATTGGCGAAGACCGGCTCGCCGACCGCGCCATAGGCGTGGACGCCCGCCCGATCGGCCACGGCCCGCAGCTCGGCCGCCGAGAGTTTGGGCGTGGGTGAGAGCGCCGAGGTCCAGCCGGGCATCGCCTTGAATTGCAGCCCCTCGCCGCTCATCGGCAGGCCGGTCAGGCGCTCGACGTTCTGCGGATCGTAGCGTCCGTCGGCGATCACGCCGGGGCGATAAAACCAGAGCGCGGTCCGGCCGTCGCGTAGCGCGTATTCGTTCAAAATTCGCCGCTTTTCTTCGTCCACCACGAATAGATTGGGGAAGATGAGCAGCTTGTAGGCGGACAGGTCCAGCCGCGGCAGATCGGCGAAGGAGAACGCGCGGTACGGCGCCCCGATCCGGCCCAGCGGCGGCCGCAATTCGTAAAGGAACTCGTTAACCCGGGGGCTGGACTCGTCCAGATACAAGCAGCTCTCAGCGTCCACGATGACGGCGACCTCGGCCGCCGGCTCGCTGGGCAGCGGCGCGAGGCGACGCCAAAGTTTCTGCATCTGCTCAATCGCATCCCGCACCTTTTCGCTGTCGTACCAGTGATTCCACATGTCGAACCACCAGAGCGACACGCCCTCGATCAGGGCCAGGCAGAACTCCCGCCGCAGCCCGGCGATCGAGGCGGTTTCGTCCGGCCAGAAATTCAGCCCCGTCCCCCATTCGATGCCGTGGCGCGACAGCGGATTGCGGTTGGCGGTGTGGGTCCGATGGTCCAGCTCGAAAATATAGCCTTTGCCGTGATGTTGGAGCGAGCCGATGGTCTGCATGAAGCCGCTGGCCCCGCCCATCTGCCGGTCCTGATAGGTCGCCGGAGCGATGAAGAAATCCAATTCGGCCGAGGCGAAGACGCGGTCGTAGTCGAAATGTCCCCAGGAGAGCAGGTTCCGGGCGGTCAACTCGAACACATAGCCGTAAAACACGCCCAGGGGCACGCGATGCTGGATGATCTCCTGGGTCGCTTGCGCAAAATGAAGAATCGACTCGGCGACCAGCCAGTGGCTGAAGCGCCAATAGTCGATGCCTGTCGCGTCGGCCTGAGGATCGCGCAGCAGATCATGGCTGACATGGCTACGGACCGAGGCCGCCGGCAGATCGAGCGGATCGGGCTTGCCCTGCGCCCGGCACCAATCGCGCCAAGCCTGCCGCCGGCTGCCCGACTCCTCGCCCTGGGAGAGATCCAGCCATTCGCTGGTGCTGCCGCAGGAGAGAATGTAGCCGGCGATCCGGTCGCCGTACTTGGGCTCGACGTGCTCCAGAAAGGCCCGCAGGTAATCGCCCGTGTCCTTCCGCCAGCGCTCGTCGGCGGCGACCTTGCCCAGTCCGTAAAAGCTGTCGTTGAACAGCCGGGTGAAGCGGCAATACCAGTCCGGCGTGTTCAGATCGATCATGCACAGCAGCTTGGCTCGGGGATTGGCCGTCAGCAGTTCGTCGAACTGCCGATCCAGCGCCGGCCAGTCGTACAGCCCCAGATGCTTCCAGTGCGCCGGCGCGGTGCTGTAGGGCACGCCCAGGGAGTTGAGGGTGTTGGCCGGATAAAAGCAGATCGTCTCCACCCCGCGCCGGCCGAAATCGGCCACCACCTCCTCGATCGGCCAAAAGGAACGATAGGCAAACCAGCGATTATCGCTCATCAGATTTTCCTTTGCTTTTCAGGGAAAGGCGCGCCGACTGGCTTAGCGGGCGGGCGAAACCGCACGCCCGGCCAAGCGGTCCAAGGTCCACGCCACGGGCGAAACCCGCTCGGCCCCGGCCGTGACGTTCCGGTTCAGTTCGAAAATGGTCGAGTGCAGTTCCTCGCAGGCCTGCGCGTAGGGCAGTCCGGTCAGCTCCGCCACCAGGCGCGTGCCCCGATCGATCAACTTCTTGTTCGAGGTTTCGACGTGGACCATCCAGTTGCCGCGCAGTCGGCCGAGCCGCCCCATCGTGGCGGTCGAAACCGTGTTCATCACCAACTTGACAGCCAGATGCTCCCAGAGTTGCAGCGCCGTCCGGGGCAGCCGGCAATTGATATGCAATTCTTTTTCCACGCCCGCTTCGGCTGCGCGAACCGGCCCGATCGACAACCCCCAACGCCGGGCGAATGGCGCGGACAGACGCGCATAACCGGCCGCAAAGGCCGAACCTTTCGCCGTCACGCCGGCGATCTCCCCGCCGACCAACAACCGCAGAGCCAGGCTACCGGGCCGCTCGGACCGCGAGGCGTCAGACTCGTAACCGATACCGAAGGATAAGATATCGGATTCACTCAACCGGGGCGGATGTTGGCAATAACGCTCGGCCTGCATCTGCACATAGGTTTCGGTCGACCAATTCAGGCAGCGCGCCGGCCGGCCCAGCAATTCGCGCCAGGCCGCGGGCGTATCCAGACGCGGGTTTTTGACAAACGCCCAAGACGGAGGCGAAACCTGATCGTCGCTGCGCCGAAACGGGGGGAGCATAAAGGTGGGGGCGCGTTCGGTGGTATCGGTCAGAATGTCCAAAAGCGCCCAGTCGGCCAGATAGGTCACCCGCGCCCCAGCGGCATAGATCCCGGCCTCGGTCGCGATCAGTTCCGCCATTGCCGCCAACGCTTCGGGCGCGGCCAGGTCATCGAGCAGGCCGGTGAAGTCCCGTTGCAGCGCCGCAACGTCGGCCAATGCGCCGGGCTCGGGCGCGCCGCCGGCCTGGGCCCACAGATCGGCCAGCGCCAGTTCCAGAGCCGCGCCCACGACCAACAATTCGGACGTGGTGGCCTGCATCCGGGTGGAGCCGGCCACGGCCATCGGCCCGTTGGCCAGATCCGCCACCAGCACCCGCGAATCGGTCAGCACCTGGCGTGACCGCTCCAGCCGCCGACTCAGGATTTCGGCCGGATTGTTGAAGACAAATGCGGCCGCCGCGCCATTGTCCAAGGCCTGGTGAATGGTGCCGATGACCGAGGAGGTCTCGCCGCCTTCGCTGATGCCGACCAGCAGATCGCCCCGCCCCAGACCCAATTCCCGAACCTGTTGCCGGCCGAATTCCTGATGATCCTCAAACCCTTCCACGCTGCGGATCAGGGCGAAATCACCACCCGTCATCAGGCTGCAAACCACCCGGTCCAGCCCCGGCAAGTGGCCGGCCGCCGCCGGCGCCAATTCCCGCCAATAGCGCCGCCAGGCGGCCTCGAGCAGAATCGCCAGCCGCCCGGTCGCACCGCAGCCGCTGAAACAGATCCGCCCGCCGGCCCGCAATGTCTCGCGCATCAACTTCCGCAAGCCGCCGAGCGCGGCCACGACCGAGTCGCGCGCCAGCAACTGTTCCAGGTCGCGATCCACACTCTGCAACTGCCCGATCCCGGCGACCACATCGGCCTGCAACTGCTCGGCCAAACCCCGGGTGCGGGGGTTGGCCTGCTCGGTCGGCAACTCCCCCAGATGGAACTCGGTCTCGGCCGCGACAAATCGCCGGGCCGCCTCCACTGCCTCGCGCATGCGAAATCCTTTTTTTTAGGGATCGATTCCCGGGGAAGCTCTTGGGCAAAAAACCTCTCCGAGTCCTGGCGGAAAATTCTCACCCGGCCTCGCCGGTGCCGGAGTGACTGGATTTTTTGGGGGTGCGGATCCGGGCGGATTGATTCTTCTTCGTTCCGGGCGCGGCCACGCTGGCCCGATGGATCAGTTCGTAATCAAACCGCAAATCCGCCGGCGCGCGTCCCTCGGCGCTGGCCGCCAGCAATTCCTCCGCCGCGGCTTCGCCCGCTTCGTGCACGGGAAACCTGACCGTGGTCAACGGCGGATTGAGGCAGGCGCTGAAGGTCGCGTCGTTGAAACCGACCAGGCTGATCTGATCCGGAACGACCAGCTTCTCCCGCCGCGCCTCCAGCAAAAACTGCGCGGCCAGGGAATCGTCGAATGCGATCACCGCCGTCGGCCGGGGTGTAAGCCGCAGCAGGTCGCGCGCCCCCCGGGCGGCCTCGTCTAGCTCGTAACCGGTGAACGCGACCGGCAATTCGCGGGGGTCCAGTCCGGCCGCGCTCAGGGCCTCATCAATCCCCAGGCGCTTCTGCCGGTCGGCATGCCGATTATGACCGGCCAGGAGGGCCAGCCGTTTATGGCCTCGGACCAACAGCTCTTCGGTCAGCGCCCGGGCCGCGCCGCGCGGGTCCAGCCGCACGGTCGGGCCGGGCAGGTCGGATTCCATGACGATCATATACGGCAGCCCGCGGGCCTTAAGCTCAGCCACATCGCCCGGCTCGACGTCGCGGGGAATGACGATCACACCGCTAAAAGTATCGGTGAAATTGGCCGGCCATTGGCCGCAGGGCAGGCTGACCAATGACAGATACGCCCCGCGCGACCGGGCTACCCGATCGGCGCCCTCCAATAAGGCGTTCAGATACGGACTGGTGATCAGACTGGGTTCGCGCAGCAGAAAAGCCAGCGGCTTGACTGTGCCCCGGCCCTGCGGATAGGCAAAAGTCCCCAGGCCGTGCCGGCGGTAAATCAACCCGGCGGCCATAATCCGGCTTAGCACCACGCGGATGGTCATGCGGCTGAGGCCGAAACGTTCGCAGAGCGCGTATTCCGTGGGCAGGGCCACCCCTTCGGGATACCGCCCGGTCCGGATCTCGGCGATCAATTCCTCGCAGGCTTGTTGCGTGGCGTTTAAGCGCTTCTTCATCAATCACGCCGCGGTTGGTGTCGCTAGGTCTGGTGTGTGGCGCCCGCCCCGCCGTGGGGGGGGGGCCCGAAGGGCCGAGGGCGGAGCGAAGCGA
>CAYMGG010000024.1:0-7377 GCA_964389915.1 uncultured Planctomycetaceae bacterium | reverse complement strand
TGCGTGGCGTTTAAGCGCTTCTTCATCAATCACCCCCAGTTTGATGTATATACATCTGCTTTATCCCCCCCGCCCATCATTGTCAAGCGCCATGGTTCAAAATTCCGCCAAATAGCCTTTCATTCAAATCCTGAATAGCGAAAAAATTACCTGCCCGATATAAAGCCATAACTAGCCATTTGACAGGCAACTAGGCAGACAGTATGATTATTCTTATACGTACCCGGTAACGTATAAGAGCGAGCATGAAAATCACGCAGAAAGAATTGGCCAGACTAGCCGGAGTTTCCCAGCAGACCGTGAATCGGGCCCTGGCCCAACACCCGGACGTCAGCCCGAAAACTCGACGGGAAATCTCCCGTCTAGCCGAAAAATATGGCTACCGCCCGAATTCTGCCGCCCAGGCCATGCGCACCGGGCGGTACGATTGCGTACTGCTGCTCATGAGCACCAATCGCGGCAAGAGCTACCTGCCGGTGGAACTGCTCGACGGCATTCACGACGGACTGGCCGCCCACGACCAGCGGCTCATGGTCGCCAATCTGGACGACGAGGCGCTCAACTCCGACACCATCCTGCCCTCGGTCCTGCGCCGCTGGTTGGCCGACGGCGTAATCATCAACTACACCCACTTCCTGCCGCCCCGGCTGGGAACGTTGATCGAGACCTACCGCCTGCCGGCGGTCTGGGTCAACGTCAAGCACGCCACCGATTCGGTCTGCCCCGACGACTGGGGCGGCGGCCTGGCCGCCACCCAGCGGCTGATCACCCTGGGCCACAAACGCATCATGTTCGTCAACACCATGAGCGAAGGCCATTACAGCGCGATCGACCGCCGACTGGGCTACGAACAGGCCATGCACGACGCGGGGCTGGAGCCCGCCTGGCTGCTGGTCAAGGACCGCTACCCGGGCGCGGCCGAACGCCGGGAGCTGCTGCGCCCTCTCTTCGCGCAGTCGCCGCTGCCCACCGCGATCGTGACCAATCGGCCGGAAGACGCGCTGACCATAAAAATCCTGGCCTTGATGCGGGGCCTGCGCATTCCCGAGCAACTCTCGCTCATCTCGTTCGCCGAAGGGGTCGAAGACCGCGACGGGCTGGCCCTGTCGGTCATGCTCCTGCCGGAGCGGGAGATGGGCCAGGCCGCAGTCGACCTTTTGCGGCGCAAGATCGCCGCCGATTCGGCCGCCCAGCCCTCGCTCCTCGTCCCGTTGCAGGCTTTTGCGGGCGAAACCCTGGCGCCGTGTCCGAAATAGAAACCGCATTAGCGTTAGAAATATGGCGCGGCCGATTGGCCGACTCCCGAGGAGGACCCATGAGCAAGCAGACCTTTTCCGCGTGGCGCATCGTGCTATCCCTGGCAGCCGTCTGTCTCCTGACCCGCCCCGATGGGGAACCGGGCCGGGCGGCCGAAGCCGACCCGGTCGTGATCAACGATTTCGACCAGACCCTCCAGTTCTCCTACCAGGCCTGGAAGGACAAGGTCACCGTCGCCGACGGCCATGCGGTGCTCAAGAATCTGAAGTGCAACGGCGGCGGCGGAGTGAACGGCGCGTTGGACCTCTCGGCCTACGCCAACCGCTCCCCCGCGTTCAAGCTCCGCGTCAACCCCGGCAACCAGGGCCAAGGCCTTTACCTCATCTTCACGGACAGCGCGGGACGCAGCGGCCGCTGGCTCTTCACGCTGCCCGAGCCGTCCGCCGAGTTTGTCATCGTCACGCCCAAGGGCGGCGCCGCGCTCACCAAGCCCAACGCCAGAGAAGACCGCAATTCGCCCGACCAGCCGGGCGTGCCGGACCTAGCGCACCTCAGCCAGTATCAAATGGGCGGAGATTGGAGCAAGCACACCCTCGATATCGAAATCGACGCAATTCTGCTGGTCGAGCCGGACGCCAAGCTGCTGGCCGAGCGCGAGGCGTACGTCAAGCAGGAGGCCGAGGAGGCCGCCCAGGCCGCCCAGCGCGCGGCCGAAGCCAAGGCCAAGTTGGAGAAGAAACGCGCGGCCCTGATCAAAAGCTACGGATACAGCGGCGAGGATTCGCCCTCGGTTGTGAATGTCGCGCTGGTCGCCCCCGAAATCCTTTCGCTCGTGATCGAGGCCCAGCGGATCGTCCCGCCGACCGTGACCAAATACGAGCCGCAGCCGGACGACAAAAAGATCGAAGAGAAATGGGCCGACGGCGGGGGCAACAACGGCATCCGCCGCGCAAAACTCATGCGCGGGGGCAAATACCTCGGCGTGCTCCAGGGCCCGAAGCTCGACTACCTGACGACCGACGAAGCCTATGCGGGCGATCCGTTTCTCGACTTCCTCGCCGACACGGTCGACAACTACACCATCGTTTCGACCGACGATCCGGCCTACGCCGCCGGGCTCAAGCCGGCGGCGGTCTACCGCAAGACCCTGCCGACCAACGCCCAGCTGCCGGGCGGCGTCTACCCCACCCGGCACCGGATCTACCTTAAGCTGCCGAGCAAACTGACGGCCGGCAAAACGTACACCGTAAAAACCGAACACCTCAACCTCAAAAAACCGGAGCCGCAACTGACGGTGGACTATGCGCGCCTGCTCAGCGAATCGGTCCATGTGAACCAGAACGGCTACCGGCCGGACGATCCGTACAAGCGGGCCACGCTCTCCATCTGGTTGGGCACGGGCGGGGCCTACAAATTCCCCGAAGGGCTCAAATTCTCCCTGGTGGACGAGGCCACCCGCCAGCCGGTCTACACTGGCGCCGTCGAGCTGGTGATGGACGTGGACGGCCAGGAGCAGCTCTGGACCAAGCCGGCCCAGAACCATGCCCAGACGGCCGTGTATAAAATGGATTTCAGCGATTTCCAGACTCCGGGCACCTACCGCGTCTGCGTCGAAGGCGTAGGCAGCAGCTATCCGTTCGAGATCGGGATCCAGGCCTGGGAACGGGCGTTCCTGATCCAGATGCGCGGACTCTATCACAACCGCAGCGGCATCGACCTCGGCCCCCCCTACACCGATTTCAAGAAGCCGCGCGACTTCCATCCCGACGACGGGGCCGTCGTCACCCGCTCGACCTTCGACGTGATGGAAAAGGGGCAGTACGACACCAGCGACATTCCCGCCGGCGACACGGGCGAGGTGATCAAGAACGCCTGGGGCGGCTATCACGACGCGGGCGACTGGAATCCGCGCCGGGTGACGCACATGTTCACCACTTTCGCCCAACTGGAACTGATCGAGATCCTGCCCGAATATTTCAGTGGGCTCAAGTTGAACATCCCGCCGACCTCCGGCGAGGGGCTGCCAGATCTCATCACCGAAGCGCTGTTCGAAATCGACTGTTTCCGTCGCCTGCAACGCCCGGACGGGGCCATCCCCTACGGCATCGAGTCGCAACACGACCCGATGACCGGCGAGATCAGCTGGCTCTCCACCCAGCATCTGTACGTCCTGGCCCCAACCATCCGCGACTCCTGGCTGTACGCGGCGGTGGCCGGTCGCGCCGCCAAAGTGCTGCGCCCGCTCAAGCCGGAACTGGCCCAGGTCTATCTGGACAGCGCGATCCAGGCCTTCAACTGGGCCGAGGCCGACTACGCCAAACGGTCCGCCGCCGGCACTCTGGCCAAATTGCAGGACCTCTGGATGGCGATCGACTCGCGGAACATCTCCGCCCTGGTCCTCTACGACCTGACGGGCGAGAAGAAATATCACGACGTCTTTCTGCTCGATACCTGCCTCAAGACCCCGGGGCAGGATCTCTGCGCCTGGGGCACGCACATCCAGACCGACGCCGCCTTCCTCTATGCCCGGTTGGACGACGCCCAGGCCGACCCGCAAATCAAGCAGAACGCCCGGGCGGCCGTGCTCAAGCTGGCCGACTTCTCCCTGGCCTACGCCGCCGGCAACGCCTTCAACGTCACCTGCCGGGAGAAGGGCCGCCCCATGTTCGCCGGATTCTTCAGCGTCTCGGGGGGAATGGAGGTGGCGCGCGCCCACTTCCTGACCGGCAAGCGCGAATACCTGGCCGGCGCGGTGCAGTCCTGCCAGTTCTCGACCGGCTGCAACCCGGGCAATCTGGTCTACACCACCGGCCTGGGCAGCAATCCCGTCCGGCATCCGCTCCATCTGGATTCGCGTTCCACCGGCCAGGCGGTGCCGCCCGGCTTCACCGTCTTCGGCAACGCCGACATCTGGAATTTCCGGGGCAGCTTCTGGGACATAAACATGCAGTTCGCGAACAAACCCGAGCAGCTCTGGCCGGACGTATACTCCTGGCCCATCCAGGAAACGTACTTCGACGTCTGGCTGTTGGTCTCGACCAATGAGTTCGTGATCGACACCTGGCAGCAGAACGTGTTCGTCTGGGGTTATCTGGCCGCCCGTAAATAAGCGCATGCGCCAAAGAAACGGCCGCGCCGGCGATTGCCGGGGCGGCCGTTTTGTTGTATCTTGCCCGAAAGCGAAAGCCCTTGCGCCCCGGAACAGCGTCGGCAGGCAGGACTCGGCATTCATATGAACCCAACGTCGAACGCCGCACCCCTGATCAGGGGCTGGCCGCGAATCAGCTTCGGGATAATCGTGCTCAACGGCGAGCCCTTTACCCGGCCGTGTCTGCGCTCCCTATACACCTTTGCCCACGAGATCATCGTCGTGGAAGGCGGCTCGCGCTATGCGGCCGAATTCTGCACTCCGGACGGGCATTCGACCGACGGAACCTTGGCGGCCCTGCGCGAATTCAAAGCCACCGAAGACCCGGACGACAAGCTCAAGATCGTCACCCGGGACAGTTTTTGGGACGAGAAGAAGCAGCAGAGCCAGGCCTACGCCGAGCGGGCCACCGGCGATTGGCTGTGGCAGGTCGACATCGACGAGTTCTACCGCCCCGAGGGGCTCCAGCGGGTCGGCCAAATGCTGGCCGCCGCACCCGAAATCGAGGCGGTCTCCTTTCCGACCATCACCTTCTGGGCCCGGCCGGAATACGAGGTCGACGGGCTGGCCTTGCGGGCGGGCGGGCAGGAATTCCACCGCCTGTTCAAGTGGGGGCCGGGCTTTCGTTACGTCGCCCACCGGCCGCCGACCGTCGTCAACACCCAGGGCCTGAATTTGCGGCAAGGTTGCTGGCTGCGCGGCGGCGAGATGCGGCGGCACGACGTATATCTCTACCATTACGCGCTCATGTTTCCGCGCCAGGTGCGGCAGAAGGTGGGCTATTACCAGTCGCTCTATCCGACCGCGGCCGGTCTGGCCGCATGGGCGGAGGCGGCTTATTTCTCATTGCAGCGCCCATTCCGGGTCCACAACCGCTATCGCCATCTTAGCTGGCTGCAACCGTGCGCCTGGCCGCACCCGCCGGAGATCGGGCGCCTCTTCGCCGAGTTGTCCGCGGGAAGATTGGGGGAAGCGCTGCGGCCCTGCGCCGATGCGGAGCAATTGCTGAAATCGCCGGCCTATTGCCGGCGACGGCAAGGCCTGGCCCGGCTCGCGCCGCTTTACGGCGCGTTGCTGCGGCTCTGGGAACGCCGGCCGGCGTACCTAATTCCGCCGCGACTGCGGGCGGTCCTGAATCGCTAAGGTCGCCCCTACCTCGCGCCTTCACCCCGCAGAAACACGTTAATCCAGCAGTCGAGGGCCAGGATACGCAAGAGCTCCCAGGCCGCCGTGGCTTCGTCCGCAATCAATTGCTCGCGCAGCCGGTCCAGATGTCGGCAAAGCGAGTCCCGCTCAACATACCCTTGGGCAACCAAGCCGCTGTCATGCGCCACCCGCGCCAGCAGAACCTCCAACGCGCGGCCCAGGGTCTCCTGCACCACCCGGGTATAGTCGCCTTTGGTGGTCCGGTTCAAAATCGCTGCCGGCAACAGGTCGGCGCCGGCGGCGCGCAACAGGCCCTTGGGCACACCGCCGGGCGAAAGTTGCTCGCCCGGCAGTTGCATGGTCAAGGCCAGCACGTCGCGGTCGAGATAGGGATAATGATTGGTGAGGCCATGCCAGGCGCCGAGTTTATTGTCATATTCCAGCGCTTGCTGAAACTTGAGGCTGCCCAGCAGTTGCGCCAAGGCGCGGTTTCCCCCCGCCGGGTTCGTTCGAGAAACTGGCGCTGTTTGGGCTTGGCCGGCAAAGGTAGGCCGGAAGGGCGCGAAACTTTGAGCCCGGCACCGCAGGCGGCGCAGCTGACCGCGCCAGGACTCCGACAACAGCCGTCCCGCCAGGCTACGCCCCAGCGCCCGGACGAAGGTCCCGGCCGCCACGTCGGCATGATAAGCTTGCAGCATACACATGTGCTGCCGAAGCGTCAGCCAACGCCCACGCAATGCCAAGTCTTCAAGGTAATCGAGCTGAATCAGCACCTGGTCCCCGAACAGCCCGGACACCACCACCCGGCACCCGCTCTGTTCCAGCGCGGAATAAATCTGCTCAAAGGTCGGGAACAACCCCTCGGCGCGCGGCATTTCGCTGCGATAGACCGATTGCGCCAAACCATCGGCCAGGCCGTCGCGCGCGGCCGGGACGGTTTGAATCGGCGGCCGGTCGCCGCCCCGCAGCTCGTCGACGTAGGGTTCGTCGCCGGCCCCGGCCGCCTGATGAAAAAAACCCGGGCCGCGCGTCGCCTTCTCCTGCGCCCCCAGGCAGAACAGGAACGACGAATCCAGCCCCCCGCTCACTTCATATCCCAGGGGAGCGCCGACCCGCAAGGCGGTCTGCAACCGTTGACGCAGCCGCCCCGGCAATTCTTCCGGCCGCTCGAATCGTTCGGTCGGCAAAAGCGGCGGCGGCTCCAACCGCCGCGCCGCGCCCTCGCACCGCAGCCCATAACCGGGCGGCAGAGCTTCGATCCCGAGGAAATAGGTGCTGCCGGCCGCATTCAAAGGCCGATTGAAAACAGTCTGGGCCATTAACGGTTCATTGGGGCGAAGGGCAACCCGCGAGTGGCGCAGCAGGGCTTTGATCTCGGTGGCGAAAGCCAGCCTGCCATCCGGAAGCTCGGTATAATAAAGCGGAATTGCGCCCGGCCAGGAACGATACAGATACAGGCCGGCTCCGACCGCCAGGCAGGCGCAAAAAGCCCCCGGAATCAGCGGCAGCCCGGACCCCGGATCCGCCCCGGCCCGGATGCGCGCCAAGAGTTCGGCCGTCCGTTCCGGGCACGACAAGACGCCGGCGATCAGCAGGGCCGGAGATTTAGAGGTGAACGCAGAACCCGAGGATTCACGGGCGGAGGCTGCGTCGCGGTCCAGGCGCGCCATCACCAGGCCCGGAGCCTCGACGGTCTGCGTCAGCGGCCCCCGGTGAGCCATGGCGGCGGCCATGGCCGGCAAGTCGGCCGGCACCGCCCCCCCCGGCGAAGAGATCCCCAGCCGCGCGCTCACCTGGCGTACCGCAGCGGCTCGGGACATGGCCTG
>CAYMGG010000023.1:5407-29776 GCA_964389915.1 uncultured Planctomycetaceae bacterium | reverse complement strand
TGCTAATCTCCCGGGGGGTGGGGGTTGTTTACATCCCGGGTGTGTCACATCCCGGCTCCCCCCCCCGCGGGGTTGGGGTGGGTTGGGGGGCGGTGACCAGCCACACGCGAATTTGGAACTGGACCAACTGCGGAGAACTGGTCACGCGCGCCGTTATCCCTTCCCCCGATCCCCTCCCGGAGGGAGGGGGAGCCCCGGCTACCGCCCAGGAACGGCGACAGCCCTTACCGCTTATAGTGACCAAAGGCATCTTCTTTATTGGTCAAGAGATCGTTCCAGGCCACGCTGGCGACGTGGACGTCGTAGAACCCGACATTGGTCCGATCGGCGTGGCGGGGGTCGGCCTGGTTGTACTGCCCGCCCACCCAGTCGCTGCACTTGGGGCAGAAGGAGGCCATCCAGGTCTTCCAGGTGGTCACCCCGCCGTAGGCGTTCTGGTGCACGTCGCCGAAGATCCACAGCCGCGCCGGCACGGTCAAAGCCGAGAGTTTGGCCGATTTGGTGTAAGTCATCATGTTGTGCGCTTCGTTGACCCCGTAGCCGCCGCCCCAGCTGATCTGGTCGTCGGCGACGGAGGGGCAGCGGTAGACGCCCAGGATCACGTCCCCGTTGCTCTCGCTGCGCCACTTGCTCACCGGAAAGACCTCGGTCTTGGAAAGCAGGTTGGCGTAATACTGCTTGGGATACACGGCCCGCTCGGCGAAGGTCGTATTGGTGAGCGGGGTGACGAAATCGCCGAACTGTTCGGCGTAGATCATCTCGCCCGTGGCCAGTTGCTTGATATTATTGGTGCAGGCGATGGCCCGAGCGCTGTCGCGGGCCTTCTCCAAAGCCGGCAGGAGCAGCATGGCCAGCACGCTGATGATGGCCATGACCACCAACAGTTCTACCAGCGTAAAGCCCGCCTGGCGGCTCCGGCGGAAAAACGGCGTCCGGTCGCGTTCGGGACTCATGGTCTGATTCCTTTGCATCAGGGGAACCACCAGCTCCTCCCCCCCCCGAGGGGAAACCAGAGGGAGGGGGCAAACCATCGGCGCGACGGAATCCGGGGCGGCCGCCGCCCCCTCCCAGCCCCGCTCGCCGGCCGCGGCTTCCGTCAACCAGCCGCAGGCCACAGCCTGACGCACGGCGCCGGCGAATTCCCCGGCCCGCGTCAGTTCTTCGCGTAAATCAGTCAATGTCCTGACCGCCGAGGTCAAGCGCAGCACCCCGGCCTGATAAATGTCGTCGCGGGGATAATGACCCGGGCGTAACTCCAGCCCCGGTACAGCCGGCTTACGAAACGACGGCGGCACGACCATAATTATTGACGCGTGACGGTGTTCCGACAAGCCGTAAAAAAAGAGAGCGCTCTCCCGAGAGATTACCCCTTGAACCTGACCCGCGCGATTTCGTGACCAAAGACACCATTTCGCCAGTTCCGCCGGATAATCGTCCGCATACCAAGGCAGACGATAAAGCCCATGCTCGGTACGCTTCCAATTGCCCTGCTGGACATGATAAGTCTGGTTAGAATAGGAATAGCCCAGCTCTTTGGCCTGCTGTGAAGTGAAAAAACCTGCCTGATTTTCGGCCAGAGCCCGCAGATCTTTTTCTCTATTTTCCAACCAGGCAATATGTTCGCGCATAAGCTTATCCAAGCGTCATTTGACTGTATGTCCATTGACAATATCCTCTCACCAAAGCAATTGCAAATTACCACAAATTTATTTTGAAGCAATTTACAAAGTTTTTTAAGTAACTCACAAACGTCTAATACCAAAGGCAATGCACACTAAATAAACTTTTCCAGCCGCCAGATTTGACAATCCACTAACTTCGTATTATATTTATAACGTCGTTATATTAAATTTCTACGGCAACTTCTCTCTTGCGCGGTAAACTTTCTTTAGCCGGAGATTATTAGAATGAATGTGTGGGCCGGGTTGGCGATTCAGCGGGAATTGCTCTGGGCTGAACAGGAAGCAGCGTTTGCCGGTCAGCCTGCCCCCTTGCGGGAAGCGGAAATCTTCGGCCAAATCATCGAATCCCTCCCCCTCGCCCTAGCCGACGGAGCTCGTCTGGCCGGCGAAGCGGGCTGGAGCGATACTGAAATTGCCGCGCTGCGCCACCGGCGGGAGGCCGGGCTGCGCCCGCCCCCCGCCTCCCCCACCCCCGACGAGATCCTCGCCCGGCAGATGGACGAACGCTTCGACTGTCGCGGCGGGTACAGCCTGGCCCACACCTGCGCCGATTTCCCCTTGATCCTTAATGAAGGCTTGAACGGCATCCTGATCCGCATTGCTTCCGCCCGAACCTCGGCCACGGGCGAAGCCGCCGTTTACCTTGACGCCATGCGTCTGGCCGTCTCGGCCTGCGGCCGGCTGGCCGAACGCTACGCCGCCCTGGCCGAAGCCACGGCCGGCCAAGCCACCACGCCCGCCGTGCGGTGGCACTGGGAACGCCTGGCCGCCGCCTGCCGGCAGGTCCCGCTGAATCCGGCGCGCAATTTTCACGAAGCCCTGCAATCCTGTCTACTGGTCAACATCGCCATCGGCCTGGCCGAGTATTCCGGCGCGTCGCTTACTTGGGGTCGCCTGGATCAGCATCTCCTGCCCCTCTACCGGCGCGACCTTGCGGCCGGCGTGCCGCCGCCGGAACTTGAGGCCGACCTGGCCGATTTCTATCGCCTACTCAACACGTCGACCTTGGGCGACGCGGCCGGCTCGATCAATCTGGGGGGAGCCGATGCCGCCGGTCAGGACCAGTTCAACGAACTCTCCGCCCTGCTCCTCGACCTGGCCCGCCGGAAACGCCAGCCGGCCCCGCTGCTGGCGTTGCGGGTGACCGAGAATCTACCCGACGAGGTCTTCGACCGGGCGCTCTTACCCGAGCTCGCGGCCGGCGGCCAGCCCAGTTTCTACGGCGAGACCGCTTGCCGCCGGGCGCTGGAACGCCGGGGCGTGCCGGCGGACGAAATCCCCGGCTGGGCCGTCAACAGCTGCATGGGCCTGCTCCTGCCGGGCCAAGAGGTGCTGGACATGTGGGGCGGGGTAGTGAACGCCCTTCTGCCGTTGGAATTGGCCCTGAACGCCGGCCGGCCCTTTGCAACCGAGTTGCCGCTTACGCTGCGCACCCCCGTGCCTTCGACTTACGCCTCCCCGGAAGAATTGATCGCCACCTACGCCCCCCTGCTGGGCGAAATAATCGATTATGTGGTGGAGCGCAACCGCCGGGCCACCCGCCACGCCGGCCGGGAGCGCCCCAATCCGTTCTTCTCCGCTCTGCTGACTGATTGCATCGGCCGCGGCCGCGACCGGGCCAATGGCGGGGCCCGCTACCACACCGTGGTCATCGAGGCCTTCGGCCTGGCCAATGTGGCCGAGGCGCTGGTGGCCATCGACCGTCTGGTCTGGCGGGAGAAACGGCACACCGTGGCCGAATTGGTCGCCGCGGCCCGCGCGAATTTCGCCGACCCCGCCGGCGAAAAGACCCGCTCGGAGTTGCTGGCCCAACCCAAATACGGCCAGGGCGAACCACAGGTCGACCGTCTGCTGGCCCGATTGGCCGCCGACTTCGCCGCCCGGGTGCGGGCTCACGACGCCGAAGGGCGGGTCTATGCCCCTTCGTTCCATACCTTGAACGCCCATGTCCGGGCCGGCGCCAAAACCGCCGCCAGCCTGGACGGCCGCCGGGCCGGCGAGCCGCTAGCCAAGAACATCGGCCCCACGGCGGGCCGGGGCGGGCGGGGCCATACCGCACTGATCGCCTCGGCCGCGGCCGTGGACCAGGCCGAATTCTTCGGCGGCCAGGCGCTGGATCTCTCCTTGCCGCTAAGCGACCTAGGCACACCGGCCGGCCGAGTCAAATATCGGGATCTGTTCAAGACCTATTTTCGGCTCGGCGGGCTGGAGATCCAGGTCAACGCGCAGGACGCGGCCGCCCTGCGCCGGGCCCATGCCGCGCCGGCCGAACATCGCGACGTGCTGGTCCGCCTGGGCGGTTTCACCACGCGTTACGTAGACCTGGCCCCGACGATCCGCGAGGAGATGATCGCCCGCATCGAGTGCGGACAATAAGGAACGAAAGTTTTGCAATGCGCATACGGCCGGCCAACCTTTTTATAAAAAAACCCTTGCCGATCCCGGGCAAAAAAGCTTTCGCCCGACTGCGCCATTTCGAACCCTGGACGAGTGAATACTAGGTCGCAGCCTTGGCCGGTGACGAGACAGCTATACTCCCACAGTGACCGGCCTTGATGAGAGTTTTTTGAGGGGGCCTGGGGGAACTTTTTTGCCAAAAAGTTCCCCCAGAAACGGGGTGAGTCATCCCCCCAGGAGATCAGGCTCATGGAAGCAGCTAAAGCCGCGCCGCCCGACGTAAGTCCCCGTCTGGCGCGCCTGCGCGCCCGAATCTTTTCCGGCCTGGGCGGCGGGCATAAGTATATCGATCCCGCCGAAGAGCGGGGGTTCGCCGCGATCGTCGGCCAGGCGGCCTCCGCCAGCCAGGGCCAGCCGCAAGTCCTGCGCAGCGCCATCTGGCTGGAGCATTTCGCGACCCAATTCCCGGCCGCGCCGGAGGCCGACGAGCTGCTCGTCGGGCACCAGCGTTTCTCGGGCGGCTGGCGGCAATATCTCCCGGCGGGAGGCCCGGGCTGGCAGCCGGGGCACCTGGCCCATATGGTCGTAGATTACGGCCGGCTGCTACGGCTGGGCGTCGACGGTCTGCAGGCCGAGTTGGACCGCAATTCAACCCCGCCCGAGTCGACGAACCGCCAGGCGTTCCGACGGGCGCTGGCAGCCTTTTCCCGTTTCATCGCCCGGCATGCGGCCGCCGCCCGGGCCGCGGGCGAAGACGCCCCCTCCCCCGCGCGTCGCGCGGAACTGGCCGCCATCGCCGCGGCCGCCGAGCGGCTCGCCCATCAGCCGCCGCAGAGCTTTCCGGAAGCGCTGCAACTGACCTGGTTCGCCCAGATCTTCCTCTCGGCCGAGAGCGGGGGCGGCGCGGCCATCTCCTTCGGCCGCCTGGATCAATATCTTTGGCCCTTCATGCGCGAAGATCTTGCCGCCGGGCAGCTGGACGAGGCGACGGCGCGCGAATGGCTGGGGGCCTTCTGGCTCAAATGCTGCGAAGGCGGAGAGTCCCAAGCCGTCACCCTGGGCGGAGTTGATGAGGCCGGCGCGCCGGCGGACAACCCCCTCTCATGCCTCTGCCTGGAAGTGGCGCGGGAGCTGCGCGTCTGGCAGCCTTCGGTGGCCGTCCGCCTGGGGCCGGCCAATTCGACGGAGTTCCGCCGGCTCGCGCTGGAACTCTGCCAACAGGGCGACGGGCAACCGACCTTTCTGAACGACCCGGTGGTGATCCGGTCCCTGCAAGCCGCCGGCCTGCCCCTGGCCCGGGCTCGCGACTGGGCCACGGTCGGCTGCTATGAGGCTGTGCCCCAGGGCGACGCCAATGGCCGGACCGTGGCGGCGGGTTTTTCATTGATCGAAGAGTTGCTGGCCTATCTGGCCCAAACCGGAGAGCCGGCCGATTATCCGGCGTTCGAAGCCGGTTTCCTGGCCTGGCTGGAACGCCGCGCAGGGGAATGGCGGGCGGACTGGGCGCGGCTCTGGGAATCGCGGCGCGAAACCCAGGCCGCGCCGTTTGAAAGCCTGCTCACCCGGGGCTGCCGGGAGCGTGGATTGACCTGCGCCGAAGGTGGGGCGGATTACAATCTGTTCGGCGTCAATATCCTGGGTCTGGGCACTATAGTCGACAGCCTGCGGGCGATTGAAAAACTGGTATATGGAGAACGCCTCGGGCCGCTCGCCGAACTCCGCGCCCAACTGGCCGGCGACTGGCCCGACGCGCGCTGGGGCGAGCGCGCCGCCCGCCTGCCCGGCAAGCACGGCACGGACGATAAAGAAACCAACCAGTTGGTTTCTTCATTGTCCAGGCGGGTCGCCGAATTGGTCCTGGCGGAAGAGATCGCGCCGCGCGTGCGCCCCTACCCCGGCTTCTTCTGGTTCTTCCAGGACATCCGCCGGCCGACGCCCGCCACCCCCGATGGCCGCCGCGCCAACCAGCCGGTCAGCTATGGCGTCGGGCCCGGCCCGTTGGCCCCGGCCGGATCGCCGACCACGGTCCTCAATTCGGCGGCCGGCGCGGCGCACGAACTCTGCGCCTGCGGCAATCCGCTGCTCCTGTCGCTAAACCGCAGCGAAGCCTCCGGCCCGGCCGGACAGGAACGATTAGGACAACTGATCGCCACCTATTTTGCGGCCGGCGGGTTTCATTTGCACTTTAATCTGATCGATGCCAGAATATTGCGCGCCGCCCAGGGCAGGCCGCGCGAACACGAATCCATCCTGATCCGGGTCAGTGGGTTCAGCGCCCAATTCATCGCCCTGGACACCCGGCTGCAAGACACGCTCATCGCCCGGACTGAACAGGGGGTCTGATAGGGCATGGCCAAGGCTTCCTACGACGCGCCGGCAGTTCGGCACGCGACCCGGCTCTTTGCCCTGCTCTGCCACTCTCCGGTGGGCTTGGGCGTAAGCGAGATCGCCCAGCAGTTGGGCATCAACAAGAACCTGGCCTTTCGCCTTTTGACCACGCTGCGCGAAGAAGGCTGGATAAGTGCCGACGAGCCCGGCCCCAAATACCGCCCGACCCTCCATCCATTTGCTCTGGCCAGCCAACCGGTCCAACGCCTTACGGTTCGGACCGCGGCGGCCGAACCGCTGCGCCAACTCTGGACCAAACACGGAGAAAGCACTTATCTGGGAATACGTTACGAAGACACGGTCCTCTACTTGGAACATTTTGACTGCACGAAAAGCGTTCGGATCGCCGGCATGGTGGGCGGGCGCTATCCACTGCATTGCACTGCGCCCGGCAAGGCTCTACTGGCATTCGCCACCGAACGCATCTCATTATCAAATATGCACCTGGAGAAATTTACCGCCAATACACTAACGGCTCCGGCCGACCTGGAGCGCGAACTGGAGGCAATCCGACAGCGTGGTTATGCCTTGGACAATGAAGAATTCGGCCGGGGCCTGCTCTGCCTGGCGGCCCCGATTTTTGATCATGAGGGCCAGGTCTTTGCCAGCCTGGGCTGCTCGGTAACCACCATTACCTATACACTCGAAAAGCTGGCAACCCAACTCGGACCGGATATCTTGGCAGCCGCCCGCGAGGCATCTCACCGACTCGGATTTTTCCACTAATCATCCCTCTTCCAATCCTAACAAAACCAAATTTGCGCGGCCAAACCTCCGCCAGCCCCCCTATTAAACCTAAATATTCTCCTGCAAAACAACATATTCTATTATATGTTATTCTGCTATGTGCTTTTCTTATTTAATATTGTGTGTTTTTTTAAAAACATACCAAAAATTTGACAAGTCGACTTTGAGGCGGTAACTTGAAATCGTCACCTGACTCCAGGGGAAGCCATGGCCAGCTCAAATCAGGACCCGGATAAGCATAAATTGCTGGTGCTGATTGCCGACCCTCAGCATGGCTATTTTACCGGCAAACAGGCTCAGCTGGCCGGCTATGTCGAAAACAATCACTCCTACCATTGTAAATCCGGGAATTGGCTGAAAATTCAGCGCGGCCTCTTCCGATTGCCCGGCTATACCGATACTCCGGAAAGCCAATTCACCCTCTGGTCCCTCTGGAGCCGCAATCAGGCCGAAGAGAACCAGGCGGTCGTCAGCCATGCCACGGCCCTCCATTACCATGGCCTGAGCGAAGAGTCGCCCGTCAAAATCCACCTGACCGTGCCGGCCGGATTTCGCAAAGCCGTTCCGCCGGAGGTAGAATTACACCAAGCGCCGCTTCCTCCCGAAGACATCCAGACGCACCCGACCTTCCGGATCACTACGCCGGAGAGAACGTTGCGCGACCTGAGTCTGGCTCCGGAAGAAGAAATACCGCTGCGCCTGCCCGAGGAAAACGCCGAGACCGCGCAAGTCGTGCTGCGAGCGGCGACCGCCGATTCGGCCGACTTGGACCTCATGCGGCCGCTTGAGCCGGAAGAGCCAGACGGCCGCGAGCCTACCGACGCGAACCAGACGACCGGCGGGGAGAATTCGGACTTCTCCGCCGACCTGGATCTAGCGCTCGTTCCGCTGGAGCGTCCGGACTCGGCCGAAGATTCGCGCCCGACCATCGCCATTTTCGCGCCGGCGGCCGGCCGCGACTCGGCCGGGCCGGACGAAATTTCGTCTTCCGCCAACCGGAGCCAGGCCATGTCGCCCAATCGCGATCCGCTGCAGCGGCGTCGGAGCGAGGCCGCCTTCACCCTGGTGGAATTGCTGGTGGTGATCGCGATCATCTCGATCTTGGCCGGCATGCTGCTGCCGGCGCTGGAAAAGGCCCTGGCCAGCGCCCAAACCATTTCCTGCGCCAACAATTTGAAACAAATCAGCCTGGGCGTGATGTCCTACGCCGACGCCAACGGCGACTACCTGGTTCCGAACAACCCCTCCCCCTGGCCGACCACCGGCCCGCAGACCAACCGCTGGGGGCCGATGCTGCTGGAGCCGTACATGAACGGGGGGGCCACGGCCACCCCTAAGGCCACCGGCGCCTATCTCTGCCCGGGGTTAAAAAAGCACAAAGGGCGGCTCATGGATTTCGGCGCCAACAGCCGGCACGTCGTCAAGGAGGAAGCGCTGGTGCCCAAGATTGGCCAGATCACCAAGCCTTCAACCAAGATGATGTACCTTGACTGCTGGCGGCCGAACTACGACGAGGGCGAATGGTACACCAACTGCTGGATCTGCATCCCCACCGTCGACCCCGAATACGGCCAGCCGCACCTGCGCCACCAGAGCGCAGCCAACCTGGTCTGCGTGGACACGCACGTCCAATGCCTGAGAGAAGCGGCGCTCAGGACCAACACTGACGACATTTGGGGCCATTCGGGCTTGTAAGGCAAAAAAAGGAACGCCATGCGCCGAAATCGTGACGCTTTCACGTTGATCGAGCTGCTGGTGGTGATCGCCATCATCTCCGTGCTGGCGGCCATGTTGCTGCCGGCCCTGCAGGGCGCGCTGGACTCGGCCCGCACCGCACAGTGCGCCTCCAACCTGAAGCAACTGGCCCTGATGGTCAACCTCTACACCGACGAGAACGCCGATTACCTGCCGAGCTGGACGCAGTGGGGATCGACCAGCACCAACCAGTTCTGGTGGACCAAGCTAAAAAGCGCTGGCCACCTGACCCAGCGCGACATCGCCACCAAGCTGGCCGACAACCCCGGCCGCGTCACCTGCTGCCCCGGCGCGGGGCGCAAATCCCTGGTCGGCGTGGGCAGCAGCTGGAACGTGGAGATTCCCGACGCCAGCGCCGTCTACACCCCCACCACCTACGGGATAGCCGGCAGAATCCTGGGCAAATCGTGCTGGGATGCGGCCGGCCGGCCCACCCGCCAGGGCGAAATCCGTTCCGGCAGCGACGCGGTCTATTTCATCGACGCCTTCATGCGCATCAGCTATCCCTGGGAGGGCGACAGCAATCTGGCCTGGTGGAACGCCACCCATTTCCAGACCGACGGCAGTTGCGGCCTATTGGCCTTCTCGCCGCGGCACGCCGGCCGGGTCGGCGCGGTCCACGCCGACGGACATACGGCCAATTTCGCGCCCGTATATTCGGCGTTTCCCGAGGATAAATGGAAGCTGATGTTTCCGGTCAACTGAAGCCTCGTCCGCCGGGAGCGCTCGGCGGCGGGCCATTGGCGTGGTTTGGGCGAAAGGCGAAAGATGCACAGAATCAACCGCTTCACCCTGGTCGAACTGCTGGTCGTGATCGCCATCATCTCGATCCTGGCCGGCATGCTGCTGCCAGCGCTGGAGAAGGCGCTGACCAGCGCCCGAGTCAGTTTCTGCCTGGGCAACCAGAAACAGATCGGCGTGGCCCTGATGGTCTACGTGGACGACTACAACGGCACGTTGCCGCCGCTCTGGCAATACATCGGCGCCACCAGCTGGCAGCCGCCGTACAGTCCGTACCTGCTGGCCGCCGCGGGGCTGGGCGAGAGCCGCAACTGGCTGGACTACCACAGTTGGTCGTACACCTCGGTCGAGTCCAAGCGGCTGATGAACACCCCGCTGGGCAAGTGCCCCGAGGTCGGTTCGGGCAAAACCATTGCCGCCACCCATCACCGGATGGGCGATTATGGCGCCAACAGTCAACACGTCGTCCTGCACAGCACCAACGCCCTGAAGCTGAGTCAGTTCCCCCGGCCGGCCAGCAGCCTCTTCACCGTCGACGCCCGCGCTTCGGCCAACAACAGCTCATCCTGGTACGCCTCCTGTCCCATCTATAATGCGACTCCGGTCGGCACCTCCTGGTACGATCCGCGCCACAACGGCGGAGCCACGGGCCTCTTCCTCGACGGCCGGGGGGCCTGGCAGCGGGAGGCCGATATTCTGGGCAACAAGGACGATCTCTGGAACCATGACCGGCCGGTGAAGGCCGGACATTTTTAGGCGGACAAGCCGCCCGCAAGCACCACCCTTAAATTCCGAGAATTGAACGAACGGCCCGGATGCAATTCGGACCGGCCCGAGAGTTGTTGTCGCTACGGCGAACCTTATCGGTCACTTGGGAGGAACACACATGCGTCACGGACAGCACAAATTTAAACACCTGGCCTGGAGCCTGGCCCTAGTCCTGGCGGCCGGCGGCGGCGCCGCCCGGGCGAACGCCAACGAGCTGCCGCTGGTGCGGCTGCATCTGACCTTCGACGCGCCCGAGTGGGTGGCCTACAGCGCCGGCCCGGCCGACTTCTTCTGCTCCCGGCCGCAGGCGGCCGAGGGGCACGCCGGCGCGGGCGCCCGGATCGACAATCCGGAGCAGGCCGGCCGGGTCGAGACGCCGTTCAACCTGGACAAGGCCCGCGGCACGATCACCCTCTGGTACAAGCCCGAATTCCCCCGGGGCAAGAGCCCCAACTATCAGCTGCTCTGGACCGGCGAGAACCCGGCCCACGGCGAAAACTCGCTCTGGCTCTGGCTGAACGGCGGTTCGCTGCGCTTCGACGTGCGCGATCCGAAAGACAAGTATTGCACCACCCCGCTCAAGGACTGGGAGCCGGGGCAGTGGGTCCATATCGCCGCCGCCTGGGATCATGAAAAAGGCCTCTCCCTCTGGGTCAACGGCCAGAAGAAGGCCGAGCGGGAAGCCACCTGGACGCCCAAGGCCACCACGCCGCTGCTGATCGGCACGGGCAACTACGGCGGTGCCCTCACCGCCAGCGGCACGCTCGACGAACTTAAAATTTACGACCGCCCGCTCACGGCCGAGCAGATTCAGGCCGACTTCACCGGCAACCTGGCCCTGACGCCCGCCCCGGCGGCCACCGCCGACCAGCTGGCCGCGCTTAAAAAGCCGGTCGTCCGCCGCGAGTCCGAACCGCTGGAGACCCTCTTCCACCTCGATTTCGAGCACGAATTCGCCGCCCAGGCCGCGGGCGAAAAGGAGCCGACCAACGCCAACCGGCCGACCCTGGTGCCCGGCATCGCCGGCTCGGCCGGTCAGTTCGCCGCCGGCCAGGTGCTGCGTTACCTCGAAGCCAAGAACATCCGCAAGGAGTGCGGCTCCATTTCGGTCTGGGTGCAGACCCCGATCGACGGCAACGCCGCGCCCGACTGGCTGCACATCTTCCGCGAGGACGGCCCGGGCGACGTGGGCAAGAACGCGCTCTGGCTCTGGCTCTGGCCGGAAAACGGCCTGCGCTGGGACCCGCGCGACAACAACGACAGCTATACCGTCCTGCCGCCTTCGGCCCGCTGGAAGAAGGGCGAGTGGCACCATATCGTGGCCGAATGGGACAGCCAGAGCGGGACGGTCGTCTATGTCGACGGCAAGCAGATCGCCCGGGGCGGCGGCGGCGACGGGGACAAGAGCTTCATCCCCGTCACCTGGGAGCCGGTCGAGCATCCGGCCTTCCTGATCGGCGCGCGCAGTCCCGAGGGCGGCCAGGCCTGGCTGGGCGCGATCGACGAGTTCAAGATTTTCAGCCGCCCGCTCACCACCGAAGAGGTCCGCGCCGAGTACGGCCGCTTCCGCCAGGTGGCGGTGGACTTCGCGGCGCTCGACCCGTACCTCTGGGCCGGGGAGAAGGAGACGCTGCAACTGGCCTTCGAAAACCTCAAGGGGCAGGCCGTGAAGTACCAGGCCGAATATACGCTCAAGGACGCCGCCGGCGCGGCCATGGCCCAGGGCGAACTGGGCGAAATCAGCCTGGAGAAGGACGCCCGCGTCCACGTGCCGCTGGAGCTGGCCCTGCCGACCCCGGGGGCCTACGACCTTAGCGTGACCGTGAAAAACGCGACCGAAAGCCAGGACTTCGGCGAAAAGGTCTATGCTTTGGCCCGCCAGGAGCCGGCCACCGCGACCGCAAACAAGCTGATCCTGGTCGACGAGGTGGACCCGGTGGAGCTGACGGCGCTGGTCGAATCCGCGCCGTCGCAGATCGTCGAATCGCCGCTGGGCAAGTACCGCGAAGCGGGCCCGCGGCGCAACGACCGCTTCGCCCTCAAGTTCAAGGTCCAGGAGCTGCACGTTCCGCATGTGGCGGTGGTGACCTATCCGGACGACAAACCCCGCACCATGGAGGCCATGCTCCAGCCGCTGGACGTGAGCCACGACTACCAGGCCCAGACCGGCGTCTACACCGGCGACGAGTATCCGCTCTCCAATAAGATGCTGGAGCAGAAGATCCTCTTCTGGCCCCAGTGCGAGAACCTGAGCTTCATCTTCATGACCGTGGAGAAGGACCACCCGGCCGCGGTGCAGAGCCTGAAGATCTACAAGCTCGAAGGCGGCTTCACCCGCCTGCCGGTCAAGCCCTTCACCGGCAGCGTCCCGGCCCGCCAGATCGGCCTGTACCACGAGGACCCGGTCTTCGCCATCTGCTACGGCACGCTGCCGGGCAAGCCGGACATGCACTTCTTCCCGGGCTTCGCCACCGTGATCGACCGGATGCTCGACTACCACCAATCCTTCGGGATGAGCACGGTGCACTATCCCATCTGCTGGTACCACGGCCCGCTCTTCGGCTCGGAGGCCGAGCCCCTGACCACCTACGGCGGCCGCCCCCATCCGGCGGGCTTCCCCAAATATCTGCTGCGCCGGTTGGAGGCGCGGGGCATGAAGTTCGACGCCTGGTTCCACGAGCACCAGATCGACAGCCTCCTGCCCTACACCATCCTGGACGACGACCGGGTGATGGACGGCGAGGAGACGGTCATCAACATGCGCGGCGACAACCGCCTCTTCTACCGCGCCTGGCACGGCAAGGATCCGGTCTACAATCCGCTCGACCCGCGCGTGCAGGCGGCGATCAAGCGCCAATTCGCCGAGATCATCGCCCGCTACGGCGACGAGCCGGCCCTCTCGGGGCTGACCCTGAACACGGTCCGCCACTCGATCTTCGCCTTTGGCTCGCTCGATTCGGGCTACAACGACTGCAACCTGCGCCGCTTCCAGGAGGAGACCGGAATCAAGATCCCGGTGGACATGAAGGACCGCTACCGCTTCGCCAAGAGCCACCAGTGGTTGATGGACAACGTCAAGGAGGAGTGGATCAAGTGGCGCTGCCAGAAGCTGCACGATTATTATAAGGAACTGGCCGCGATGCTGCGGGCCAAGCGGCCGGAGCTGACCCTGGGGCTGGTCGTCTTCGCAGCCGAGGATGGCAAGGCCGGGGCCGACTATCTCGATCCCAACCAGGCCCGACTGCGCCCCGCCCGCGAACAGGGCATCGATCCGGCCCTGTACGTGAACGATCCGGAGATCGTTATCCGCTACTGCATGGTGCCGGCGGACCTGCGCTGGCGGCGCGGCCACGGCCGGGACCTGTTCGGCATCGACGACGTGCGCACCGTGGACAGCTCGCCGGAAATGGTCGCGCCCATCGCGGCCACCCCCTCGGCCTGCGTCAACATGCACGACCGCTACTTCGAAGACCCCATCGCCAAGGGCTCGCCGCTCAAAGGCCTTTCGGACAAGGTCAAGGAGTGCGGCTGGCGCGTTTCGGCCCTGAACGCCAACACCTTCCATGGGCTGGAGAATCACGCTTTTGCGATGAACAACCTCGACCCGCTGGTCATCACCAAGGGCGGCTTCCTGGTCGGCTCGCTGGGCATCGAGGACGAGATCGGCCGCTTCGCCCAGGCCTACCGGGCGCTGCCGGCGGTCAAGTTCGCCGACGTGGCGGAGCTGGCCGACCCGGTGCGGGTACGCCAGCAGGTCGTGGACGGGCGAAACTACTTCTACGTGCTCAACCGCCTCCCCTATCCGGTCGAGGTGTCGATCCGGTTGAGCGGCGCGGACGCGGCGGACCTGGTCAGCGGCGAAAAATCGGCCGGCGGGCAACTGAACCTGAAGCTCTCGCCCTACGACCTGCGCTCGTTCTGCCAGGAGGGCGCCGGCCGGGTCGAAGGCGGCGCGGCCACCACTCCGGCCGACCTGATCGCCGAATTGGAAAAGCGCGTGGCCGAGGCCGGCCAGCAATTTGACTCCATCTCCGGGCAGGGCATTGACCTGAGCACGATCAAGCCCTACCTGGAGAAGGCCCGGGCCTGCCTGGCGGAAAAACAGTACGCGCGGCTCTTCTTCCTGTTGCAGGAGTCGTGGCTGCCCAAGATGAAACAGCTCACGGACAAGACGCTGCAAAGCTTCCTCCACTATCCGACGGACTATCTGGAAAAGCAGGTGCAGGTGGCGCGGACGCTGACGGCGGTCCGCGCCGCCGCCGCGCCTACGATCGACGGGGAGTTCAGCGAAGCGGACTGGGCCAAAGCCCCGATCTGCGACCAGATGTCGGACTTCCTCAATTTCCAGGGCCGCTTCATGGCCATGCCGGCCCAGCAGGCGATGAAGGTCCGGCTACTCTACGACGATCGGGCGCTGTATGTGGGGGTGGAGTGCGCGGACCCCGCCCCGGCCCAGATAACGGTCAAGCCGGGGCAGCGCGACGGGTCGCCGTGGAGCGACGACGACGCGGTGGAGATTTTCTTGCGCAGCCCGGAGATGGGGTCGGCCGGGCACGCGCAACTGGCGGTGAACGCCGGCAGCAGCCGGACGGATCTGTACCACGGCAGCATGGGCTGGAACGGCGACTGGCAAGCGGCCTCGAAGGTCACGGCCACGGGCTGGCAGACCGAAGTGGCCGTCCCTTTTGCGGTGCTGGGAAAGGAGTTGACCGCGGCCAGTGGTTGGGCGTTTAATATCGCCCGGACGCGGCGCGACTTTCCCAAATCGGCCCTGGTCGGCGATACCACCAGCGAGTGGAAATGCGAAGCGCGTTTCGCCCAAATCCAAATGCAGTAATCCCGAGAGATCCGCCGGCGCGTGGCGCCCGGTTTTCCCCGGCCGGGTGCGCCCCACCCGCCCCAAGAAGGTGAAAATATATGTTCAAACGTCTGGCCCCGCTCCTGGTGCTTCTGGCCGCCCTCGGCTTCTTCGGTCTGATGCTCGGCACTTCGCGGCCGCCGGCCCAGGACCAGGCCCCGGCGGCCGTTCCGCCGGCCGCGCCGGCGGTGCCGGGCATACCGCTGCAATTTGCCGACACGCTTCCGCTGGAATCGCCGGCGGCGCGACTGGAAGTAGCGCCGGGCATCGGCCGGATCGTCGCCTTCGGTCCGCCCGCCGGACCGGACCTGCTCTGGCGCAACAGCGAAGCCGGGTTGGCCGAGGCACGGGAAAAGAACGCCTGGCTCAATTACGGCGGCGACAAGCTCTGGCCCACCCAGCAGTGCAACTGGAGCAAAATCCACGTCCAGTCCTGGCCGCCGGACCGCAGCTTGGACGGTTCGGCCTGGGAGGTGCTGAAGACGGAAAAAAACCTGGTCGGCCTGCGCAGTCCGGTCTCGCCCGACCTTAACGTCCGCTTCACCCGCGAGATCTCCCTGCTCGAGGGCGCGGCGGGCGTGGCGATCAAGAACAGCCTCGAACAGGTCGCGCCCAGCCCCTTCCCGGTCTTCATCTGGTCCATCACCCAGATCCGGCCGCCCGAGTTCTGCCTGCTGGACATCGCCCCCGAGCAGCCCTTCGCCGACAAGCCGTTCGTCCTGCTCAGCAAGGACGTGCCCCCCACCAGCCTGGTCGCCGCCGGCCGGGCGCTGCGCTTGGAGCCGCTGGCGGGCAAGAGCGTCAAGGTCGGCACCTTCGGCCGCTGGCTGGCGGCGGTCTTTCCCGACTACGTGCTCCTGCAACAAGGTGCTTACGCGCCGGGCGAATGCTATCCGGAGCGGGCGAACATGGAGATCTACTGGGACGCCAAGAACGGCTGGAAGCCGA
Source organism: uncultured Planctomycetaceae bacterium (assembly GCA_964389915.1). Lineage (GTDB taxonomy): Bacteria > Planctomycetota > SZUA-567 > SZUA-567 > SZUA-567 > CAYMGG01. Next base: position 13,492 of record CAYMGG010000023.1, on the reverse strand, counting down.
CCGCCGACAACTGGCCGCAGCGCGAATGGAACAGCGACTACGTGGAACTGGAGCCGATCGGCCCATTCAAACACCTCAAAGCGGGCGAGAAGCTCGAATACGTCGTGACCTGGAAGCTCCTGCCCCGGCCCCAGGGCGCCGACGACGCGCAACTGGTCGAACTCTGCCGCCAAGCGGCGGGAAAATAAAGCCCCCGCTGAAAATTCAAAACCATATTCGGGGAGAACTTTTTTGAAAAAAAGTTCTCCCCGACTCTTTCAAAAAACTTTATCCCAGCTTTAAACCCGTCAGCCAGGTAAAATCCGGCGAGAATTTGTGGGGGTCCGGGGAACCTTTTTTATAAAAAAGGTTCCCCGGAATCGATTGCGTTTGCCTGGGGTGAAAGGTCTTGCCATGCCTGAATTGTTCCTCGCGCCACCGCGCCTGCTGACCGGCCAGGGGTGTTTTGAAAAGCTTGGCGAAGAGGCCGCGCGCGTGGGGCGGCGGTGCCTGATCGTCACCGGCCGGGGCGCCATGCGCGCCCAGGGCTTTTTGCCAAAAGCTCAAGCGCTGCTGAAGGCGGCTGGAGTGGAGAGTTTCATTTTCGAAGGCGTGGAGCACGACCCGGCGGTCGCCACGGTGGACGCGGTGCGGGCGACGCTTAAGCAAAACCGTTGCGACCTGGCCCTGGGCCTGGGCGGCGGCAGCGCCATCGACGCGGCCAAGGCGGCCGTGGGCTTGGTGAACGAAACCGAGCCGACCGTGGCCTTCTTCGACGGCCGGCCGATCGCGGGCACGGGCCTGCCGCTGATCGCCGCGCCCAGCACCTTCGGCACCGGCAGCGAGGCCACCATCGTGGCCGTGCTCTCCGACCCTGCCCGCAAACTTAAGCGCAGCATCCGCCATGCGCGCATGCTGCCGAGCGCGGCGGTGGTCGATCCGCTCCTGGGCGCGGGCGCGTCCTCCCGGCTGACGGCCGCCTGCGGCCTGGACGCCCTGACCCAGGCGATTGAAAGCCATCTGGCCGCAGGCTCGACCGATCTGACCCGGGCCCTAAGCCGCCAGGCCACGGCCCTGATCGCCGCCGCCCTGCCCCGCCTGCACGCCGATCCCGCCGACCTGGGCGCGCGTGAAATGCAGGCCAACGGCTCGTTGCTGGCCGGAATGGCCTTGAACAACGCCCGGCTGGGCCTGGTCCACGGCCTGGCTCATCCGCTGGGGGCGCGCTACGGCCTGGCCCACGGCGAAGCCTGCGGCATCCTGCTGCCGCACGTGCTGCGCTTCAACCGCGAGACGGCCCGCGCCGGCTACGACGAGATCTCCGACTTATTGGGGCAGGACGCCGCCGAGTTCTGCCTGGAGATGCTGCGCCGCTTCGCCCTGCCCACGGACTTGAAACATTTAAAAATTCCCGCCGCCGACTTCGCGGCCCTGGTGGCCGAGACCATGCCCTCGGGCAGCACCAAGGCCAACCCCCGCCCGGTCCGCCCGGAGGACGTCCTGGAGTTGCTGCGGGAACTGTGCTGAAAGGAAAAATCCGTGCTGCCGGCTTCGCCAGGAATCATGAGGTGCTCTCATTGCGCCAAACTCATCATTCAATACCGAATCCTTTCCGGCAACACCTTCGGGGCGCGTTTCTGGACGGACGGGAAGGTGGACGCCCCCATGCTACCGGATTCTCCCGAACTGGTGAAATGCCCGCATTGCAAGCAGCTGGTCTGGATCAACGAGCTGGAAGAATTGCCCGAGCCCACCAGCGGCTCTACTGAATGGCGCGAAAAAGCCCACCCCTACATAGATCCCGCTTTTTCGGATTATCTCAATCTGCTTCGCCGGGAATCCTTCCCACCCAAGAAGGAGCAGTACCTGCGGTTTCGTTTATGGTGGGCGGGAAATGATCTTCGCCGCGGTAAAAGCCGGGGCCCTTTGTTTTCCGATGATGAAATCGACAATCTTTCCGCACTCGCCAAGCTGCTGGACGAGACTGCCGCGCAAGATCGGCTGACCAAGGCGGAAATAATGCGCGAACTGGGCGATTTCACCACCGCCGAACAACTCTTGCGCGAGCCGTTCAGCCCGGAAATTGCGCCCGCAGCAAATCAAATAAACGCTCTAGCCAAACGCCAAATTTCCTTGGTGGCAGAGATGAACTTCAAATCGAGAAAAGGCGGCATGATTGAGGGGGAAGAGCTTCGCCGCCGGCCGTGGCACTCCCGGTTTGCGAAAAGCCTGACCGCGGCCGGCCTGCCCTATGTGGCGGGAACGCCTTTGGCTCTGCTCGTCGCCTTGGTTGCCAACCCCAACAACGTTCACGCGGGCCTGGCAACTATGGGCCTGGTGTTCGCCATTTCCTGGGCGCTGGGCAGCCTGAGCGGCCTGATCCTGGCGATCCTGGAGCTGCGAGGCAAGCTAGGCGACGATTTTCCCCGGACCGATACCTTTCTGGCGTTGGGATTAATCGCGCTCCCGATAGCGTGGTTTGGCTGCGCGTATCTGCTCCGGCGATAAAGCCTTTGGCCAAAAACGGCCTCGATTCCATCTTCCGCCTGACACCTAATTTATTCAGCGCAAAATCGATTAAGCATAATTTTCCATTTGCTTTCCCGCTTGGTCCGGGGGAAAGATGAAGCTATGGTATTTCCGGTTTACCGTTTTGAATCAAAGGACTCGCCATGCAGAGCGTGCGCAGGGAATTGCCCGACGGTGGGCAGTTGGAAATCCGCTTCTTGAGCCAGTGCCTGCTGCGGGTGCGGATTGCGCCCCGCGGAGAGCCGCAGGATACGGGACTAAACCGCTATGGATTCATCCGCGAGCCCGCGGGGGCTGAAGAGTTTTTCACCATTCGCGAAGACCACCTCGGCCTGACGGCCGAAAGCGCCGGGCTGAGCCTGGAATGGCGCGACTCAGGGGGCCTGACCGTGCGCCGGCGCGCCGATGGCGCGACCGTCCTGGAGCAGACGAATTACGCCTTCCCCGCCGGGCCGGCCCGGGTGCGCTTCCGGGCCGCGCCGGACGAAGACTGGGTCGGCTTCGGCGACCAGACCCGCCAGCGGCTCTACCATCGCGGCCAGCGCGCCGACCTTTACGTCCGCAACGTGGCCTCGTACATCCCGGTCCCGTTCTTCATGTCCACCCGGGGCGCGGGCGTGCTGGTCAACACCACCCACCGCATACTTTTCGATCTGGCCAAGACCGAGCCGGACCATTATTTCTGGGACGACGGTCGTGGCGCGGTCGACTACTATCTTTTCGTCGGCGACTCGTTCCGGGAGCTGCTCAACCTCTACACCGACCTGACCGGCAAGCCGCAGCTGCCGCCGTATTGGTCGTTCGGCTTGTGGTACATCTGCCGCACCTGGGCCAACGACATCGAAGTCGTGAACGACGCCCTGAATTTCCGCCGCGAGGAGATCCCCTGCGACGTGATCGGGCTGGAGCCGGGCTGGATGAACGTGCCCATCCAGCCGCAGGACGGATTCCCCCAATACGACAAGACGACCAAGAAGGATTGGAGCATAGAGCGCTTTCCCCTGCCGGGCTGGGCCAAGTCGGGGCCGCACACCTTTATCAGCGCCCTCAAGCGCATGGGCTTCAAGCTGGAGCTGTGGCAGTGCTGCGAATACGACTTCTCCTACGAAGCCGAGCGCCGGGCCGGCCGCCCCACCCCCCGCCCCGGAGGCCCGGGCGCGTTTCACGCCGACGGCGAGGTCGACGAGCATTTCGCCATGCCGCGGCTGAGCGATCCGGACGTGAAGCCGGAGGAACCCTGGTTCGAGCATCTGAAGAAGTTCGTCGACCAGGGCGCGGACTTCTTCAAGCAGGACGGGGCCTGGCAGGTCAGCGAACACTCCGACCGCATCTGGGGCAACGGCATGACCGACGCCGAGATGCACAACCTCTATCCCCTGCTCTACGCCCGCCAGATGAACGAAGGTTTCGAGGCACACACCGGCCGCCGGGCTCTGGTCTTCACCGTGGCCGGCTGGGCGGGCTTCCAGGCCTGGTGCGGCACCTGGACCGGCGACACGGGCGGGCGGCTGGAGACCCTGGGGGCGATGCTCAACACGGCGCTGGCCGGGCACAGCTTCACCACCAACGACATGGAGGTGATGCAGAAAGAGGGGATGCATTTCGGCTATCTGCAGCCCTGGAGCCAGATCAATAGCTGGGCCTATTTCCGGATGCCCTGGCTGCAGGGGCGCGAGCTGCTGGCGATGCACCGGGCCTATGCCCAGCTGCGCTCGCGCCTGACGCCCTACCTGTATTCCTGGGCCCGGGAGGCCACGCGCACGGGCTATCCGCTATTGGTGCCGCTGACCCTGGAGTGGCAGGACGATCCGCGCTGCCGGGAAGTCCTGCACGAATATCTGCTCGGCCGCGACCTGCTGGTGGTGATCTACAAGCCGGAGGCCTATCTGCCGCAGGGGCGGTGGCAGGACTTCTGGACCGGCGAGATTCACGCAGGCGGCCGGGACACGCCCATCGCCTGGCCGGAGGATCGCGGCGGCGGCCTCTTCCTGCGCGAAGGGGGAATCGTGCCGCTGGGACCGCTCATGCAGTACCGGGGGGAGAAGCCGCTGGACGAAGTCGAACTGCTCCTCTTCCCCGGCCCGGAGGAGACCGGCCTGGAGCTCTACGAGGACGACGGCGTCAGTCTCAAACACCGCGCCGGCGAGTACGCCGTCACGGCCATCCGCCAGCAGGCTTTCGCCACCGAGACGGTGATAAACATCGCCGCCCCGCAGGGCAGCTATGCCGGCCAGCCGCAGACGCGGCGGTGGACGCTGCAAATCACCCGGGAACAGCGACCGCGGACGGTGAGCATCAATGGGCGGGAGTTGTCACCGACGGAATGGAGCTATGATCCCGCGCGCCGGCGGTTGACGCTGCCACCTCAGACCGGGCCGCTGGAACTGCGAATCGCCCACTAAACCCGGCCGCAAAAAGTTTACGGCCAGGTTCACCGGGGGCGTGGGGCGCGCCCCCATTGGGCATCAGCCCCAAAAGGCCGCGCCTTTGCGGAACCAGAGGGGCGAAGCCCCAGGGAAAGCCCGACTTTGCCGCCATTTTTGGTAAATCGCGCTTGGCTCTGGCGCAGCCTTTTGATTTGGTGAAAAGACATGCGGACGATATAGTCAGGAATATCGGGCGTCCGTTTATTGCCAAGAGGAAGGATTGATCATGAGCCAGCAAGAAGCCAAACGTTTTCTAGCGGATCTGCAGGACTCCAACGAGTTGCGCGATCAGGCGGCCAATCTGGCCGATGCCGAGGAGGCGGCGGCTTTCGCCGGCGAGCACGGCTACGACTTTACCGAAGAAGAGCTCGCGTCGGCCATGTCCCAGCTCGAGCTTTCGGTGGACGATCTCGACAGCGTTTCCGGTGGCTCCGACACCAAGCTCCTCTACCACGACGGCAAGGTGCTTTTCTCCAAAGATTTTTAACCGATGGCGTATTCCCCGACCCGGGAGCAATTCTCCGCCGCCGAGTTGGCGATCATCGCCCGCGTCAAGCGGTTCCTGGAATGCGTCGAGGCTGATCCCGGCTTCCGGCGGCGACTGCGCCCGCTGGATCTGAATGCCGCGCAACAGTACCTGGCCGAACACGGCGTGGAACTGCCGGTCGCGGACTTGAAAGCGCTTTACGAGCCGGAATTTCGCGCCGGCATTGCCCCGGACGAAGCGCCGGGCAATCCCCTGGCGGCGCTCTGGTCCCGCTACCGCCGGCAGCGGCGGGCCGAACTCGCGGCCAATCTGGAACGATTTGCGGGCGGGGTGCGCCCGCGGGCGTTGGCCAAGTGGCGGAACCGACAGTTGGCCCGGCTGCGCGACGAAGTCAGGGACGGCTTCTTCTCGCCCGTCATCGCCTATGAACTCAGCCTCGGATGCTCCATCGGCTGCGCTTTCTGCGCGCTCTCGGCCGGCCGACTGGAGGCGGTCTTCGATTACACGCCGGATCACGCGCAGCTCTGGCGCGGCCTGCTGGCCGGGGCGCGGGAATTCCTCGGTCCGGCCGCGGCCGCGGCCGGCGGCTATCACGCCACCGAACCGGCCGACAATCCCGGCTACCTGGACTTCCTCGGGGATTTTCACGTCCTCAACGCGGTGCTGCCGCAGACCACCACCGCCGCTCCCCTACTCCGCCCGGAGTGGACACGCCGTCTGCTTGCCCGACGGGCGGAAAGCCCGGACTTCGTTGATCGCTTCTCCATCCGCTCGGAGGAGATGCTCGCCGCCGTGCACCGTGAATTCACGCCCGACGAACTGCTCGACGTCTCCCTGGTCATGGTCAATGCGGGGGCGCTCAGCGGACTGGCCCCGGCCGGCCGGGCCCGGATCAACCGCTTGGGCGACAAAAAACTTTTCGGTTCGGCCGAGTGCGTCTGCGGTTTTGTGGTCAATCTGCCGTCCCGTAAAATCCGGCTGCTGGCCCCCTGCCAAGCCAGCGATCGCTGGCCACAGGGAGCACGGATAATCGGCGAAACCAATTTCGCCGGCGTCGATGAATTTGCCGCCAAACTCGCCGGCCTGGTCGCCGACCACCTCAAGCCCGGCCTGCCCCGCCGCTTGGCTTGGCGGGAGGGGGCGGAAATCGAATTAGCCTCCGCCGGATTCACTGTCGCCAGCCGTACCCGCCGGCAGAGCCTGGATGGTCAAACCTGGCACCGTCTGGCCGGGGAGTTGCTGCTGGGTGCGGGCACTCCGCCCGCGGATTTTGGTCAAAAACTCATCGCGGCAGGGGCTCCTGCGGGCGAGGCGTTAGGCTTGGCCCAGCGTCTCTTCGCGTCCGGCATGCTGAAAGAAAATTACGAAACATAAACAAATTTGCGCAGCACAACCGCCTACCATGCAATACTTAGCGGTGTTTTTTTAACAAACGTGCGCCAACTACATCCAGAATGTCAGTTTGCTTAAGCCCAAAAACGGCGTATGATTAATCGAATAAGCAAAAATGGTGGGCTGCCGGTGAAACCAAGCGCCAAAACGCTGGATCAATACGCCGCCCGACAGGCCGGGTACTTTACGGCCAAACAGGCCAAGCAGTGCGGGTTCACCAATCCTTTGCAGACCTACCATTGCCAGGTGAAACATTGGCAGTGGATTCAGCGCGGATTGTATCGGCTGCCGGGCTTCGCCGACGACTTGGACGCCGATTACACCCGCTGGTCATTGTGGAGCCGCAACTCCGCCGAGCAGCCACAGGCCGTCATCAGCCACGAGAGCGCTTTGGCCCTGTTCGGCCTGGCCGAACCCGACCGCGGGACCGTGCACCTGACCGTACCGTGGTCGTTTCGCAAACGCGCTGCGCCCGGCTGCGTCATCCATAAGGCTTCACTGAACCTCTCCTGCCTGGAATCGCGGGGCAGCTATCTGGCGACCACGGGCGTTCAGGCCCTGACGGATGTGCGCGCCGCGCTGCAAGCCCGGGGGACTTGGGAACCAACGCTGCGCCAGGCCGTAGCCCGCGGCATGATTTCGGGCGAAGAGGGAATTCGGCTGGGGCTGACACTCGACGAGGTCGAAGAACTGCGCTTCGCCGCACCTCCAGCAGAGTGCCCGACGCCCCCGCCGACTCCGACCGCCACCGACACCGAAGCGGCGCCCGCCGCTTCCGTCTCTGATTTTCTCGGTCGCGAAAGGGTTTGGAAAATGATCATCAATCGCTTCGCCTCCCAAGCCGGCTCGCGGCCGGAAAACTCGCGCCGGCGGGCCCAGGCCGGCTTCACTTTGGTCGAGCTGCTGGTCGTGGTCGCCGTCATCTCCATCCTGGCCGGCCTGCTGCTGCCCGCATTGGAGCAGGCCCTGAGTTCGGCCCGCAACCTGGCCTGCGCTAATCAACTCAAACAGTGGGGGCTGGCCATACAGATTTATGCCGACGGCGCCGGCGGACGGCTGCCGGCCCCGGCCCAGAACGTGCCCGTCTACCGCGAATGGTACAAAATGGTTTACGAGGCAGTGGCCATACCGGAAACCAAACAGGGCGCGGCGCTGCACATCTGCCCCGTGGCGCGGTACACCTATTCGACCAAGCCGGCGCGTACCTATGCCTGGAATGCGGGCTATAACTCGACCAGCGCGCGGTACAACTATTATCTGCCCTTGGCGAGC
>CAYMGG010000023.1:1355-5397 GCA_964389915.1 uncultured Planctomycetaceae bacterium | reverse complement strand
TGGGGATTTGCCGACCTGCCGGGCAGCCTCGCGTCCATGGCGAGCATCACCGCGCCCTCCCAAACCATCTGCCTGGCCGACGCGGTCGAACTGAGCAGCGGGTGGTGCAATCCGATTTTCTGGCCTGCGGCCACGCATCTGCCCCTGGACGCCTGCGCCTTCCGGCACATGAACCAGGCCAACTTTTTGTTTTTCGACGGCCATGCCAAAAGCAGCTGGCCGGAAGCCACGACGGCCCAGAACTGGCTATACCCATAAGAACCATGGCGCGACGATCCGGCCGCGCCCGCAAGCTTTGCCCCGAACTACGACCGGCTTTTGCCCTGACGAAAAGGAGACCGCCCCATGCACCAGAAGTCCACCTCCCCTCGCATTTTTCCCGCAGCTTGCTGCCGCCAGCCGGGCGGAGCCGTTCTTGGCCTGCTCCTGTTGGCGCTGGCCTGGCCGCAGACCGCGCCGGCCGCGACCACACTCAAATCCGACCTGCGCGGCTTGGTGGTGACCTGCGGCGACCTGCCCGTGATCGCCGGCGACTCCCTGCTGCTCATGGACGAAAACTGGAAAACGGTCGTCAACCTCCGGCAGACGCGGGGCCAGCAGACAAAGCCCGGCCCGGAAAGCTCGCGTTCGGAATGGGTCCAGCCCCAAGGCAGCCTGGTGCGTTCGGCCAGTTTGGCGGCCGACGGAGCGGCCGAGGTCGAATGGGAGTTCGCCTTCGCCCCCGGCCTGGCGGCCAAAAATCTGGAACTGACGCTCAATCTGCCGCGGGGGGCCTATGACCTGATCCCGGCCGTGGCCGGGAAATCGCACGACCGGTTGGGCCCCTTCACCCAGCCGTTCGAGCTGCCGCATCTGGCCGGCAAGTTGATCCTGGACCCGCAGGGCTCGGACCAACCCTGGCACTTTGATGATCTGCGCAGCGTCGACTGGTCGGGCGAATTCCGGCTGCGGGTCTTCCTGCCCTACGATCCGGCCCAGGGCGTCAAGGGCCGGGCCAAGCTCAAGCTGCGGCTTGCCCCCCAGATCAACCCCGCCTTCGTGCCGGTAGAACTGGGCGAAACCGCCACCCGGCCGTTCATCGACGAGACGGCCGGCGACGGCCAGGGCGGCTGGACCGACCAGGGGCCCAACGATCTGCGCTCCCTGCCCAGCGGGGTGCTCGTCGCTTCGGGCGTGCCGCTGGCCATCAGCGGCCGGGCGGCGGTACTGAAGAGCCAGAACACCGCGGCCTTTCCGCAGACCACGGGCGTGCTGCCGATTACTCCGGCGACGCCTTTCTCAACTCTGTACCTTTTTCACACCGCGGCCTGGAGCGCCAAGTTCGATTCACCCGTGGCCGTCTATCGCCTGCATTACGCCGACGGCGGGCAGACCGACGTGCCGGTCAAATACGGCCGCGACATCATCGACTGGTGGGCCGCCCGGGCGCCGACCAGCGCCAAGCTGGCCTGGGTGGGGCACAACGGCGCGGCCGAGGTGGGCATATCCTTATTTAAAATCGAAAATCCCCGGCCGGACCAGCCGCTGGCCGGGCTGGAAATGATCTCGACCCAGACCACCTGTGCCCCGGCGCTGATCGCAGCCACGCTGCTCAAGCCCGGCGTCCTGACGCCGGCAGCCGCCGAGATCCTGGCCCAGGCCTACGTCATCCGCCGCCAGCCGCCGGTGGACACCAGCGACTGGTTCAAGTGCCCGATCGCCTGGCGCGGCCCGATCGCGCCGGGTTCGGCCCTGGACTTCAGCTTCTTGAATTCGGCTCCGGCCGGTCAATTCGGCTTCCTGAAACGCGATGGCGAGTCCTTTGTTTTCGCCCAGAAACCGGGCGAAAAAATCCGGTTCTGGGGCAGCAATTCCGCCATCCAAGGGCCGTTCCCCGAAAAGGAGGTCGCGCCGGACATCGCCAAGTGCCTGGCCGCCCAGGGCGTGAACCTGGTGCGCCTGCACCTCTACGCCAGCAATGAAAAACTGCTCGTCAACTCCGAGGGCGAACTCGACCCGACCCGCCTGGATCAGATGGAATTCTACATCAGCGAATTGGAAAAGAACGGTATCTACGTCTTCATGGACCTGGACGACGGCATTCCCTGCGATGCGCTGCTCAAACGCGCGCCGCGGCACCAGGCGGCGGCGGGGCAGAAGGTTAATTTCAAATTCATCGCCACCTTCGATCCCGAGTTGCGCCAAGCCAGCAAGCTCCTGGCCCAGAAATTATTCACGCATGTGAATCCCTACACCGGCAAGGCCCTGGTCGACGATCCGGGCGTGGCCATGTACGAGATCATGAACGAGTGCAGCATGTTCATCCACTGGGGCGGCGACAAACCGATGGCCGAGCGCGTGCCCGAACCCTACCTGTCCACGCTGCAGGCGCGGTGGGACGCCTGGCTCAAGGCCGAGAATCTGCCAGCCCGGCCCCTGCCCAATCATTTCAATCTGGACCCCATCGGGCGTAAATTCGCCCTGCAGGTGCAGACCGAATATCTGAACGACATGGCCGCCCATCTGCGCCAGTTGGGGGTGAAAGCGCCGCTCAGCGGCACGAACATCACCTTTGCCGTGGGCGACCTGCAGGCCGCCGAACGATTGGATTATCTGGGCGAGCACGCCTACTGGGCCCATCCGGACTGCAACGCCCGGCCCATTACCTACCCCAACTCCGCCGCCCTGACCAAACCGGTGACCGCCCTGCCGATCATCTCCGATCTGGCCAAGGGCGCCCGGCGCGGCTGGCCGCTGGTCATCGGGGAGTGGAATTTCTGCTTCCCCAACGACCGCCGCAGCGAGGGCATCCCCTACACCGCCGCCTACAGCGCCTATCAGGACTGGGACGGACTCATTTTCTATTGCTCGACCGGCTCGTTCGACGGCGGCAACTGGGCGCGGTTCACCGACAATCCCGGCATCCTGGTGCATTCACAACAGACCGACCCCGCCACCTGGGGCCTGTCGCAGATCGGCGCGGCCCTGTTCCGCCGCGGCGACGTCAAACCGGCCGGCCGGGAGATCGACATCGCGCTGACCGCCGAAGACGTGGCCGAAAACCGGCAGCCCGCCCAGCGTCTGCCGTTCCTCTCGGCCCTGGGCAAGTATACGCTCAGCTTCGCCCCGGCCGGAGCGACGGCCGATTGGTGGAGCGAGTTGCTTCGCTCCCCGGCCGATTCCAAGGAATTGTACGCCCAGGCCCTGGCGCACCTGCAGGACCAGGAATCGAATGCCCAGCGCACGGTCAGCGACACCAAGGAGCTGCGCCGCTATACCGAGCCGGCCCTGCTCTTCATCGACACGCCCCGGACCCAGTCTGTCTGCGGCCGCCTGTGCGATTTGGGAGAAGTCGGCGACAACTTACGCGACGTCCGGCTCCAGACCGAACTGCGCTGGGGATCGCTGGCCGTGACCGCCATTGACGGCCAGGAATTGCCCGCCTCCCGGCGACTGCTGGTGGCGATGGTCGGCAACGCCCGCAATCAGACCACCAAATGCGACGGCGAAACCGGCATCCTGAACGACATGGGCAAGGCGCCGGTGCTGGCCGAGCCCTTCGCGGCCGAACTGGCCGTCCGGCATCCGGGCGCTAAGCTCAAGGCCTTCGCCCTGGACTCCTTGACCGGCGAACGTCGCCAGGAACTGGCGGTCACGGTCCAGGACGACTTCCAGATCATCCAGATCGACCGCTCCGCCTCGACCATCTATTTCGAATTGGCGGCCGAATAGAAACCGCGCCCCGGCTCGGGTTGCGCCCGAGCCGGGAAAGGAGCGAATCGTGTGGTTACCAAAATTGGGGTGCTGTTTCGTCTTTAGCATCGGCTTCGGCGCGCTAAGCTTCCCCGCCAACGCCGCCGAACCGAGGGGAGAGAAGATGGCCTTGCCCTTCACCACCGAGCAGTTGCACGACCAGGCCCGGAGACTGCTGCAGCAATACCTGGCCGATTTTCAGCAACCACAGACCGGCGTACTCTATGGCGGCCGCCTGAGCGGCAAGGCACGCTGGACCACGCCGGAACAGATTCGCGCCAAGCAACCCCAACCCTGGGGCTACGGTTCG
>CAYMGG010000023.1:0-1345 GCA_964389915.1 uncultured Planctomycetaceae bacterium | reverse complement strand
CCTCGCCCGACCCGGTCTGGGAACAGGAAGCCCGTAAACTGTACGCGGCGCTTAAATTCATCGGCTCGCTCTGTCCGGTGGAAGGGTTGGTGCCGCGCGGGCCGCATCCCGACGACCCCACCGCCTACTACGACGATTCCTCGATGGATCAGCACACCACCTTTGTCATCAGCCTGGCCCGCTACGCGGACTCGACCCTGGCGACGGCCGAGGACAAGGCGTGGATCGCCCAAAAGCTGGAGGCGGTCGGCCGGCGGCTGGAGGCCAACGATTGGGGTATCTTTCAGGCCGATGGCAAAACCCGCTCGCATGTGGGCTTCAGCTGGCAGAGCCCCAACTATTCGCACTCCTCCATTCTGCTGCCCACGTTGCAGGCGCTCTACCGCGGCACCGGCAATGCGCACTGGCGCGCGGTGTTTGAGCAAAAGGCGGGGGAACAGAACGGCGCTCGGCGCCAGGCGCTGACGTCGGGGCCGCACGTGCAGATCAACGCTCACCCGATCTACGCCAACCAGGATAACTTCCGGCTCAACGCCTTGTACTATTTTCTCGACGACGCGAAATTCAAATCCGATGTGCAGGCCTTGATGCGCCAGACCGCCGAGATCCAGATGGCGCGCGAATACCCCAACGAATTCATGCGCCACCGGCTGGGGACAACGCCGGAAGAATGGGCGAAGCTGCGGCAAGCCTGCCACTGGAAGGGGGAGACGCTGCCGGGCGCTTTGGCCGCCTGGCGCGGCTTCGAGCCCGGCTTTCTGGAATTCACGGACTTCTCTTTGCGGACCCATGCGGTTCTGGCCCACGTCCGTTTTCCGCTGGGCGGCTTTCATCTGGCCGTGCTGAGCGAGAATCCGGAGCTGATCCGCCCGCTGGCGCCGGCGATCTGGGAGATGCTGACCCGCGTGGACCTGAAGCGGATCGAAACCGGCGAGACCAATTACCTCTTTTCCACAGTGGCGCTGCACTTGTACGCCGATTTGGCGCGGCCCCCGGCCCGCTAGATTTAACCGGCCAACGTGACGCTGCGCCTTTTTATTTTGAGTATGGTGTTTCCCACGGGAAGGGCGGGGGCCGTAATTTGGAAGGGTCGAGCGCCGTCTCGGCCGCTTTCGTTAAGGTGCTATTGAGGCCAGAAATAAATGGGGGACGAAACAGAGTTCGTCCCCTCCCAACGCGAATTGTTTTATCCCGGCACAACCGCCAATAGCTCGATAGCCAAAATTAAAACACGCCAGCGCTTCGGGCGCGAGGGCTCACGCTTGCCGCGCCCGGCCGTAGGCGTCGGCCGCCAGCAGGGCGGCCAGCACCCGATCGGGCGTCACCTCGCCGGCCTCCTTGTGGA
>CAYMGG010000022.1:0-29864 GCA_964389915.1 uncultured Planctomycetaceae bacterium | reverse complement strand
ACTGCCGTCGACAAAGGTAATGTTGACCATGCGCCCGGGGTGGCGTGGCGCCGGTTGGGCGATATTGTCGTGCCAGGGCGGCAGCCACATCGCCGGATAATTGATGTTGGCCGCGCCCGCATAGACCGCGTTGGCGGTCGGGTCCGGGAAGAAACAGTCGGCCAGAAGCAGGATCTGCCCCGGCCGGCGGATCTGGGCCAGCCGGACATGCGAGGGCGAGGGCATGATCATCGTGCTCTGATTGACGCCATACCCGCCGCCCTGATATTTGATCGGGTCCGCCGGCCGGGCCGAGGGACAGGACCAGACGTCGCCGGAATTCCAACCCGTGTCGCCCCAGTTGATGTTTTTCCATCGCAGCGGGGACAGGTAGACGCTCAGGAAATTCGGGTACCACTTCTGATCGCCGACCAGATTCCAATACCGATAGGGAAAAAAGCCTTCATTATCGTCGGCGTACAAGGTGAAGGCTCCGAGGTTGAGTTGCCGCAGATTGCTCATACAGCTGGCGGTATTGGCCGCCTCCAGGGCTTTCTGCAAGGCCGGAATCAGCATCCCGGCCAGCACCGAAATTATCGCCATTACTACCAACAACTCTACCAGCGTAAAAAACCGTTTGAGCCTCCGCAACCAACTCATTTTCCGCCTTCCTCGCCGTAATCGGCTCCGGCCAATCCTGGCCGGCGGCCGGAGCGGCTCCGAAACTTAGCCGCGTGCGTCCAGATAGATCTGCTCAACCTGCGACCGGCCTATTATACGACTGCCGACCGAAAGCGAAACCGCCGGCGCAACCGGCATCCGGCCATATAGCGCACTTACGATTAATAATGTTGGCTGCAGCGGGAGGTCCATGCGCCGCCGCACGTACACTCAGTTTGGCCAAGCCGACCCATCTGCGCAGGAGCAGAACCATGCCCGTTCGGCCGGCTTGGTTTCGCGGCCAACGTCAGGCTTGGACGGCTCAAGACGCGATACAGTTAAGTTGTCTCTTTTTTACTGATGCTTCACTATAACGCATAAAAAACATTTGTCAAGTGCTCGGATATCGTAAAACCACCTTGCCGGAAAACGCCGGCACCTGCCTAACTCCCCCCCTCCCCGCTCTTTGATGGCATAGCGCTATATCAACTCAAGTTATTGATGGCCGACTAGCGTTCGGGTCTGGTGAACAGGATGAGAGTTTTTTGGTGGGGTTTGGGGAACCTTTTTTGGAAAAAAGGTTTCCCAAAATCGGCCACTATTAATTTGAATTGATATTACCTAATCCCCGCCGGCAAGGAAGAAAACATTGAAAGCCAGTACCGCATCGAGCCGCGCTGGTAAAAACTGCCCACCTTTTCCGTTGGTCGATAGACGGCCGGGGTTTGCCGCCGGAAGCCGGCTGATCGTCAACGACCACCGCCGGCAGCACGGTTCGCTCAGCCTGGCCCGGGCCAATGTCGCCGGCCAGATCTTCCCCGGCTACTCGCCCAAGGATTGCGACTAGTTCACGGGGGACGCGGTGGAGCATCCTGACACTTGGCGGGCAGCGCGCGGCAGCCCAACCCTGGGGGAGGGAGCGGCTATTACAAAAGCCACTTTTCCTGGAGGAGGTGGAATTATGCAGCAACCGGTTCGCCGCCGCCGGCCGCTAGGGGCCGGCGCGGCCCGCGGCGGGCTGCACCTCGATCGCATTGCACAGCCGCGCCGTAGAATCCACGCCGGCGGGCACGGTGAATTCGATGTCCAACACGCCGTCCTCAACCGGTACGGCCTTGAACTCCTTGATGAGAACCGCGCCGAAATCCTTGTGGCAGGCTTCGACCAGATCCATCCGGTCAAGAACCCGCTTGCCTTCGAGGTCAACATTGAAGACGAAGTAGCCGGGTTTGAATCCCGGTTCGTAGCCGGCTTTGAAATACAACTTCACGTCATAGAGGCCGGCCGGAACCTTGAACCGATAGGCGTCGAGGTCGTAGGCCTCGGTGGCGAAAAGCCCCGGCTCGGGAAAATCGTGGATCTTGGAGATGTTGCGCGCCACGCTGGAGTGCCCGCCGTCATAGCCGTAGCGTTTGTGATTGAACCGCTGATCGGGAAAAAAGACCTGACCCTGCTGGGTCCGGTAGAACTCATAGCTTCCGCACTTGACCGCAAACTCATTTCGCGCCAGCATCTCGGCCTGGGACTTGAGCAACGTGCGGTTCTCGCCCTGCTTGAGCAGCGTATTCATCAGCTTGGAAAAGGCCAGCCGATGAGCGTCGGCATATTGCCCCGCCCGCAGGCGGGCTTCGATGGCCTCGAATCGGGCGGCGGCGGCCGCGACGTCACCGCCCACCTCCTGTAAAACCGTCAACCCGGTCTTCAATTGGGCCAGTCGCTGCTTGTAAACATCCAGCGTCGCCGGCGGAACCGAGCAGCCGGCCAGAACCGGGCGCGCCTGTGGCGCGGCCACCAGCCAGGAACGCAGTTGATAAGGTAGAAGCGTAATCCCCACCCCGCCATCCGCTCCGACCGGGAGCGTCTGGCCCGTGGAGAGGTCCCGGAGCTGCGCGCCCGCGTCCAGCCGCAGTTCGGCCGTCACCTCGCTCCAGAGCAGATTCACCAGATAAACATAGGTTCCCTGCGGAGTGTTCAGATAGCGGACCGTGACCGGATCGGTGCCTCCCGCCGCCAAGGCGAAAGGCTGGGCCGGCAGCGCCCGGTAAGCCCGGGCGAACTCGCGCATCTCGACCTCGCGTCCCCAGGAGCCCAGCGGTTGGGCGCCGATCAATATCCGCGGCGAATCCATCATGGCCAGCGGATATACCAGCTCCTTCAGAAAATAGCGGCCGAAGGGCTTGACGTCCGCGTTCTGAAAATAGGCTTTGTAGACGTCCTGCTTGAGCGACTTGCGGAACGTCTCAAAATAGCGGGGGTAGGAATCGGAGGCGGCCTGGCCGGCTTTGAGGAAGGGCGCAAAAACCTGGAAGTCGTAGAGCGATTCGTCGGTCGTGGCTTCAGGCCGCGCCCAATGCTTTTCCCAGCGGTAATCGGTCGACATCCGCAGCGGCACCAGGAAGACGCCGGGCAGGGCCTTGAGCCCCTCCAGGTCCAGGGCGTAATTCTCGTAATAATACTCCGGCACCTTCAAATCGGTGGCAGTGTCGGCGTCATTGCTGCCGCCGGTGGGCTCGCCGCCCAGCCCCAGATAAAGCTTAAGCTCCGGATTGATCTCGGCCATCCGCGCGGCGATCTCCCGCACCAGATCCGTGGTCTGATCGGCCCGCCAGCGCAGCCACTGCGCCCGGGCCGGCCCGGTCAAAAAGGCCTCGACCTGCCGGGAATCGCCGGCGGGCAGTTGGACGCCGGCGGCCGCCGCGAAGGCCGCAACGGTCTGCGGATTGTAGCCCGATTCGAGGCCCTGGCCGACCAGACGCCCGGCCCAGATCTCCACCCCGGTGAAACCGGGTAAGCGACCGTAGCGGCCGATCAGTTCGCCCAAGTGCCAAAGATACATCCGCCGCACCTCGGGATTGAACAGATTGGGGCGCGGGCGCTGGAGATGGTTCCCCTTGGTCGCCGGCTTGCCCTGCCCGTCGAGGGCGATCAGGTTCAGGGCTTGAAGTTCGTCCTGCCGGTCGGGCCTGACGGACTGCTCGGGCAGAGTGTAGAGATTATCGATGCCAATGAACTTCATCCCCCGGGCCCCGAACATTTCGATGAAGGTGGGCATGGTGCCGGAGCGCTGCGGGAAGCCGCCGTTGCCGTAATGCCCGGCCAGCGGATAGTACATGTAGGTGTAGCGCAGAATCGGATAGGCGATGGCGTTCTGACCGGTGTAATCGAAGTAGTCGCACCAACGGTCGAGCACCTTCTCCACCCGCTGCGGATCGCCCTGCTCCCGGGCGTCGTCGGAGTTGAGCAGCACGTGGACCGTCTGATCCTCGTCGAGGTGGCCCAGCTGCCGGCCGGGCAACCCGGCCGGCAGTTCGAGCTTGAGCTTGGGCAACCGCGCGTTTTCGAGCTCCAGAATCCGCAGCCGGCGGACCGCGGCCGGGTAATCCTTGACCATGGTCCGGGCCTCGAAGAGATAGCGCTTCACGCCGGGATAGAAGAGGTGGCGGGTGGTCTGAAGTTTGCCGGTAAGCGGATACTCCTCGCCGCTCTGAATCCCGCCCTCCAAGCGCTCGCGGTGCTGCTCGGTTTTCGCCTCCGGATACATATAAAGGGCCATGGACCGCGGCCGGTCGTCGGGCCATTCGACCTCCAGCAGCACCGGCCGGCCGGTGAGCGCCTCCTCCGGGAACTCGATTTCGCAACCGAAGCGGTCGCCGTTGTTGCTGCCGGCCTGGAAATAGGCGCCCAGGGGCGAATCCTGGTGCCGGCAGTCGCCCTCGCTCAGCACTTCGGCCGCCGGGGCCGCGGCGAAGTCCTTTTCAAACAGCGTCCGGCCCGGCCGCAGATCTGCGTCTTCGGCGGGGAGCGCCGCCGCTGGCGCATAACAGGAGATCCGAAAGGATTTCTGCACCACCGCCCCGCCCTGCCGGGTGACGGAACGCAGCCGGTAGACGCCCGGGGCCAGGTGGCCCACCGGCAGTTCGACCTGGCACGGCGAGTCGACGGCCAGGGAGAATTTCTGCGTCGCGACCGGCCCGGCGTCAGCCGTCAATTCCAGTTCCAGTTCGACCTTCGCCGGCTGGGGCGCGTCCGTGCCGACCGCGGGCCGCGCGTAGTAGCCGCCCGGGGCGACCGAGAGAACCACCTTCTCCTCCCGCCCGGCAAAGAGCGTGCTGCGGTCGCAGATCAGATCGAGCGGCATGATTTGGCGGTAGGCGCGGACGACCTCGGTCTCGGAGAGCGGCCGGCGGTAGAGCTTCAGTTCGTCGAACGCGCCGTCCGCATTACGGCCGACCTCGAGGTCCGCGCCCGAGCCCAGGCAGAATTGCCGGAGCGAATCCAGGTTCAGATCCGAAAAGCGCTGGGGCTGCTCGTCGCGGCGCCCCTCGTGGCGATAGGGGATGCCGTCGACGTACAGCCGGGTCCAGCCCTGGGCGTCCCAGGTCAAGACCAGGTTGAACCAGTCGCCCTTGAAGAACGAGCCGCGCAGGCAGCGATTGATCGTGACCGGTTTCAAATCCCGCCGCGGCAGGTCCACCCGCAGCCACTCCCACAGCCAGATGCTGAACGGATTCTTCTTTTCCGTTTCGGCCTGACCGGTGAAGAGGAAACGCCAGCGTTTATCCGCGCCACCGTCCTCGTTGGGCCGAAACCAGAAGGAAACCGTCCCCCCCGATCCCCCAAAGACATCCTGAGCGTCGTACTGAAGCCAGGGCCGGACGTTTTTGCCCCCTTCTTTGACCGGCTGGCGACCCACGAAGACGGCCTGACCTTTGACGCCCTCGACCAGGTTGACGCCGCCCGACCCGGCCAGCGGAGCGGCGGTCTGCCCGCCGGACCGGACCGCGTCCAGCCCCTGATCGAAACCGGCGTACAGATCCGGCTCGGTCGATGTCGCGACTGCGGCCGGCGCGGCGGGCGCGGCCGCCAGCGGCTCGACCTTGAGCTCCTTGGCCTCCAGATCCAGATTGTTGCCGAAGAAGCGGAGCTTGGTCACCGGAGCGACGGGGAAAGAGAAATCCCCGACCCGTTTGCCGGCCGCATTGACCTCGACGTATTCGCCGTCGATCCGAATCTTGAGTTCGGTCCAAGGCGCGTCCGGCCCGACCGCAAGGGGCGCGACCTCGCCGATATGCTCATCGAATTTGTCGGACCAGGAATAGCGGCCGAAAGCGCTGCCGCGGGTGAAGACCATCAGGTTCTTGCTGTTTGCGCCGTCAAAGACCAGGCCGAAAAAATGATCGGCGGCCGGAATCTTTAGCTGCCGGACCTGCAACGTGACGGTGAACCGGGGCAGGTTCAGCCCCTCCAGCAATGGACACCAATCCGCGCCCTGATTGCAGGCCTGAATCTTGAGCACGCCGCCAGCGATCTTCGTCTTGGCCGAAATTACCTGATCGGCGGCAAAGCGGTCTTCGCCCAAGGTCGCCCCCAGGGCGGCGGTGCCGGCCGGAAGGCCAAACGACCAAAGCAGGAGCATCGCCCCCATGAGCAAGCGTCCGGGGCTAAAATGACGGGGATCAGGGCGGCGGCAACTGACGGGGGGCTGAAGGAAATTGCGGCAGGGGGTCATGGTTATTCTCCTCGGGTCCGGGACAAAATTCGGGGGGCGCGTCTGGTCGGCCGATTCTGGGGGCCTTTTTTGCAGCAAAGGTTCCCCAGAACCCGCCAAAAAAATTCTCCCAACCTCCCGTTTCAGACGTTTAGAAAAATTATTGGGTAATGCACCAACGTTCCATGCTGGGCCGGTTGCCGTAGGGGAGCTGCCAGTAGCCGTACATCTCCAGGTTGCGGAATGAGGAGACGTGCCCGTCGACCATCAGGTAGGTCGAGCCGCCGTTGTGGTCGAAATACATGGTGCTGGTGTCGCCCCAGGGCGCGTAATGGGTCACGCAGTATCCGATTCCGTTTTTGTTGTTCAGGGCCACGGTCGGCCGGCTGCCCGCGGCGGGCTCGCGCAACCAGACCACGTTACCGCAAACCGCCAGGACAGCTTGTGAGGCGTTTTTGATCGCGCCCAGCTTCTTTCCGGCCGGGGCCTTAGCCCAGGCGGGCTCGCTCCCGCTGGACGTCCGGTTGGCATTGTAGATGTACGATTGCGGGCGCAAGGGACCGTAGAGCCGATAGGCCGAGTCAATCGGGCAGCGGAAGACCTCCATCTTCTGCCCGAGGCTGGTAATGCTCAGATAGGGGAGGATCACGTAATCCCAGGGGCTGTCCGTGCCGTTGTTATAGGAGGCCCCGTGGTAATAGACGAGTTCCGGCAGGCGGTCGCCCCCGTCCTGCGCGTACATGCTCAGCGCCAAACCAATGTTTTTCTCATTGGTCTTGCAGGCGATTTCCCGGGAATAGTTCACTGCCTTTTCCAAGCTGGGCAAAAGCATTCCGGCCAGGACCGAGATAATGGCCGTAACCACCAGCAATTCGACCAGCGTAAATCCGGCCTGGGCCCGCCGCCGCGGGCTGCGCAAAGCTTGCGCTCGTTCAAAAAGCATCTGATATACCCTTTCCCGCTTATGGTCGGAGTTCACAACCGCTTCCGGCGCAGTCTCGCCCCGCAATTGGCTTTCGAGGGGCGAAAAAGAAATTTCCCGGCCGGCGTCCCGCGCCCGCTCTTCGATCGGCGATAGGGGCAAGCAGGGAACCAGGGCGGGGATCTCGGGAACCGCAGCCAGTACCGCGCCGGCCGGAGTCGATAGTTGACTGGCTTCTTCCCCGGAGAGTCGGCCCAGCCTTAAGGCCTGTTCGATGATCGCCGGCCAGCGGCCTTCGCCCGCCAAAACGTCCCGCAGATCCTGCAAGGTGCGACAGAGCCGGGTGACCATGAATCCGGCGGGCGATTCGATTTCGGACAGATTGAGCGAAGCCCGGTGGAGCACCACTTCCGGCGGAACCTGCTTTTGAAAACGGGCCGGAACCGTCAGATGAACTTGTTGCGGATTGAATGCGCCCAACCCATAGTAAGCCAGCGCACTTTCATGGCTGATGATCCCCTGGGGTTGGTCCTTCTGGTTGCGGCTCCACAAATGCCATTTCATAAGTATCGATTCCAGAGAGTCCGCGTAATTAGGCAGCCGATAAAGGCCGGTGGCCGCCTTTTCCCAATTGCCGTGCTGGCAATGGTAAAATTGCAGGGCTGTATAAAACCCGCAGCCAATGGCCTGTTTGGCGGTAAAATACCCATGTTGGACATTTGCCAAGGCAACAAGTTTTTTATGGCTGGCCATACCAGTTTCGCCCTCTATTTGGCTGCTTCCAGTATAAGCCCCTTGGCCCTCCAAACCAGCGGATAGCTCCGATTCCACCTGACTATAAAAACTAAATCACACACCCTATTGCATTTACCTCAAAAGCTTTACAATTTTATATAGTCGTGCAAGTTTGGCCATAGCCGAAGTCTCACCCACCCCCCGCCACTCAGCCTTCGCCAGGCCAAGCCGGCCCCCTGTTTTCCCAGCCCAAAGCCAGCATGGGCGATTTATTCGTTTGACAACCGCGAGGAGATGGGGTATGCTTTGCGTAACAGTTCCGCACTGTTTCTCTGAGAAGGTAACTCATGTCCAGAAAAACTACGACTTCGGTCTATGATCTGGCCCGTCAAACCGGCTTCTCAACCGCCACCATCAGCCGGGCGCTCAACAATCGCGGCCGGGTGTCGGAGGCGACCCGTCAGGCTGTTTTCGCCGCCATGCAGAAGGCCAACTACCGCCCGCAAGTCACGCCCCGCCGGACCACCATCGCCATTGTCACCGACCGCGCCCGACAGGTCTTCTTCGGCGGGTACGTCTCTTGCCTGCTTACGCACATCATGCAGGAGGTGGCGCGCCACGACCTGGTGGTCGAGTTGTACACCGAGCATAACCTCAACCGGATCAACCGCTGTCTGGTCGACGGGGTGCTGGCCCTGGCCTGGGACGAAACCACCCTCTCGGGCCTGAAGAATCTCGACGGTCTGCCCGTGGTCCTGATCAACCGGCCGGACGTGGCCGGCGTCTCCACGGTGATGAGCGACCACGCCGCCGCCGCCCGGAACGCGGCCGAGCATCTCCTGGCCCATGGCCACCGACGGATCGCCTTCCTGGCCGAAGAGCCGGACTGGGGCTGCCGCGAACGGCTGGCCGGCCTGCGGGCGGCCCTGGCCGAGGCCGGACTCGAATTTGACGAGAATCTGGTCGGATTCAACCATCACGATGCCTGCACAACCGTGCTGCGGCGGTTGCTCCGCCAGCAACCGAGCGCGCTCATCGTGGCCGGCGAGGACATCGGGCTGGAGGTCGGTCACCTGCTCACCGCCGAACTGGGGGTACGCCTCCCCGAGCAGCTCTCTTTGGTGGGGATGGAAAACCCCCGGGTGTCGCAATATCTCAATCCGCCCCAGACGACCGTCGCCCAGCCCTTCGCCGAGATGGCCGCCCGAGCGGTCGGCCTGCTGCTCAAGCATGTCGCCGCTGGCGAGGAGTGGCGGCCGGAGAAGATCGTGCTCGAATGCCAGTTGCTGCGCCGCGAATCCGTGGCCCGGCTCCAACCTGACGCCCCGGAGGCTTCAATATGACCACCCGTGCGATTCTTCCGCCGCAATGCCGCCGGGCGGGCGCCGAACGCGACGGCTTCACCCTCGTGGAACTGCTGATGGTCATCGCCATCATCGCCGTGCTGGCCAGCCTGCTCCTGCCGGCGCTGCAGAACGCGCGGGCATCCGCGCTGGCCATCGCCTGCGCCAACAATCAGCGCCAGTTCGGCGTGGCCTTTGCCAGTTACGCCGGGGACAATCGCGGCTTTCTTCCGGCCCTGAACAGCGGCGCTTCCTGGGCCGCGCGGGTCAACAAAGGGTGGTGGCAGAACAGCCTGGCCGCCGGATATCTCCCGGTCGACACGTGGTTCACCACCGGCTTCGGCGGGGGCGAGGATTACGGCAACGTAGCCTCCGGCGTCTGGCGTTGCCCCGCCTTTACGGCCGGCATGCTCTTTTGGGGCGGCGGACCGGGCGTACTTGAAAGCCACGGTTTCCGCTACGGCCAATGTATCCAGACGGAAAAATATCTGCGCCCCTCGCAGGTGCTGCAAATGACCGACTGCTGGCGGGGCGATCTGCGCCAGTCGCAGCCGGCGCTCTTCTGCCCGCAATGCGTCAGCTGGAGTCCGACCTCCGGTTCCAACTGGCACGAAGCCACCCCCGTCCATGCCGGCGGGCTGAGCAGCAACGTGCTCTATTTCGACGGCCACGTCAACGCCCGCCGCTATCTGGAACTGCGCGACAACCGCGAGGATATCTTTGGCCACACCACTCGTTGAAAGCGATTTATTCCCCCCCGCCTGGAGACCGACCATGCCCCGTGCCTGCCTTTCGACTCGATTGCCATACCGGTCCAAACGCGCCTTTCGCTATGGCGGTTGGCTGCTGGCCGCCACCCTGAGCCTGAACGGCGCGCTGGCGGCCGCGGACTCGGCCCAACTGGCCGCCCGCCTGACCTTTGATGACGAGACCGCCCACGATGCCCTCGGGCAGTTGCCCGGCGAGTTCCAGGGTCCGGCGGCCTTTGCCGCCGGCCAGGTCGGCCCCCGGGCCTGGCAGACGAACGGAGAAACCGGCCTGCGCCTGCCGGCCTGGGATTTTGGCGAGCGATTTTCTCTGGTCATGTGGGTCAAGCCGCGCGCCCATGCGACCAGCCTGGTCCTGGCCGCCACTTCGCCCGGCGGATATGCCGCCGCGGGCTGGCGCTTTTTCATCAACTCCTTCGGTACCGGCGACGGTAAACTGCTCTTCGAGAGCGGCGACGGCCAGAGCGGGGCGACGGCCGCCACCGCCGCCGGCCGGATCGTTCCCGACCGCTGGCAGCAGGTGGCCGTGGTCGTCGATCGGGTGGCGCGTACGGCGCATCTGTATGTTGACGGCACGGAACGAACCGAACGCAATGCGGTCCACGCCTTTCCGCCCCGCGTCAAGGAATGGACGCTTGGCCGCCTGAACGACGGCTACGAACCGACACGCTTCCAGGGCGAAATCGACGACGTACGCCTTTATGCGGGTTTGCTCTCGCCCCAGGCGATCAAAGCGTTGGCAGCCGAGACCGGCGGACCGGCCGTGACCGCCCTGCCCGCCCCCGACCCGGCCCGGTTGGAAGCCGCCAAATTCGCGCCGCCCTACATCGACCGTTACGGTCAGCCGAACACCGAAGACTGGCCGGAAAAGATCCATTCGGACCAGCAACTGGTCGAAGCCGCCGCCGCCGAGGAGGCGGCCCTGGGTGATCAGACGCCGCTCCCCGCGGCCGGGCATGATGCTTTCGGCGGCGATCCGCGCGCGGGACAATTCGCCGCGACCGGCTTCTTCCGATTTGAAAAGGTGGCCGGCCGCTGGTGGCTGATCACGCCGGCAGGGCACCTCTTTTACCTACAGGGGGTCGACGGCGTTAACTTCAGCTTCTACGGCAGCGGCACCCCGCTCAAGAATCCCGACGGTTCGCCGCGCCGGGTCTTTGCCGAACTGCCTGACCGCGAAACCTATCCGATCGCCTACGCGCGCAAAGGCCACGTAAACTTTTTCGCTGCCAACCTACAGCGTAAATATGGAACCGAATATCGCCAGCGCTGGGCCGACCTGACCAACCGGCGGCTGGCCGCCTGGGGGTTCAATTGCGCCGGCCAGTGGTGGATCGAACCGGAAATGAAACTCCCATACCTGTGGGATCTAAACGCCTGGAAGTGCCCGGTCATCAAGGGCAAAAAATTCAACTGGCCGGACCCGTTCGCCGCGGAGTTCGTTCCCGCGCTCGCCGACATTAACGCCCAGCTCGAGCGGCGGCGGGACGATCCGTATCTGATCGGCTGGGTCTTTCAAAATGAAAACGGCTGGAACCGCGAGACGGTGGCCGAACTGCAAGTGACGTCCGAAAGCGTCCCCGCCCGGCAAGCGCTGCGTGTCTTTCTGATTGAAAAACAGGGTGAAGCGCGGGCAGCCGAATGGCTGCCGGCCGTGGCCGAAACTGAAAAACGCCTCGCCCCGCCAGCGATTCCTCCGGATTTGACCGACGAATTCATCTTCCTAGCCTCGACCAAATACCACGCCGCCGTGGCGGAATATTTCCGCCGCCAGGACCCGCACCACCTCTTTCTGGGCCCCGCGCACTGCGGGCACCAATCCATCGAATGGATCATCGGCGGAGCGGCGGCCTGCGACGCCCTGCTGTTGCACGACTATTCATTGAACATGAATTGGATCGGCGGCCACCTGCCCCGGCTGGAGAAAACGGACAAGCCGCTGCTGGTCACGGAATTCTCCTTCGTCACGGCCGGACGCGGCCTGCGCAGCTACGGCGACACCACCACGGTCGGCTCCCAGGCGGATCGCGGCCGTTGTTACCGTTATTTCGTCGAACGTCTGGCCGCGCACCCACAGTTCGCGGGATTCTCCTGGTTCGGGTTGAGCGACGAATGCATCGGCGGCAAGGAGGTGGACGGCGAGAATCATAATTTTGGTCTGATCTCCCAGGCCGACCAGCCGTATCGGGAAATGATCGCGGAAATGAAGAAGACCAACGCCCGAGTCTTCGCCATTCATCGCGGCGAAGTCGCCCCCCAGACCCTGGAACAGCTCGGCTTGCTGCGGAAAACCTCAACCCTGGGCGGCGCCGACGCGCTGGAAATTCCTCACGCCGCTGCGGACGGACGCGGGGCGGTCATCGTTCCGCCCCTGGGGGCAAGCGTGGCCGCGGCGGATCTATCCGCGCGGATCGAGTTGACGTGGGACGAGGCCGGCCTGAATCTTGAAGCCAAGGTGGTGGACGACGATTGGCGCAACGCTTATGCGGACGACGAGATCTGGCGCGGCGACGCGGTGGAACTCTGGTTCAACGATACGCAGTTCGGTTTCGCCGGCCATTCCGCCGGCGGAGCCCCGCGGGTCCATTGCTGGAAAAAATCGGCGCCCGCGCCTGACCTCCGGGCCGTCAAGGTCGAGTTTGCGACCGTCGACTTCTCCGCCGACCCGGATTTTGCAGCCGAGTTCGCGGCCGGCGCGCCCCGCCCGGGCTGGCGGTTAAAGGCGAAGCTGCCTTGGTCCACCCTGGGGCTTGAGGCCCAGCCGGGGCGGGAGGCGCAACTGGCGGTGGGGATCGACGACGCCGACCGACCCGACAATCGCCGCCAGACCTTTTTTCCTTTCGGTTACGCCTACGGAGCCCCGGAAACTTTCCAAAAGATCCGGCTCCAGTAAAGCCGACTCCGGATGGCCGTGCTTAGCCCCTTGCCGAAACCGACGGGACGAATCATATCAACTCAAGTTATTGCTGGCCGCTGAGCGCTCGCGGCTGGTGAACAGGATGAGAGTTTTTTGGTGGGGTTTGGGGAACCTTTTTTGCACAAAAAGGTTCCCCAAAAATCAGTCACCATTAACTTGAATCGATATCACTCCGCCGGCAGAACCTTGGCTTGCTTGACCCGCCTCGCCCACTGCCGGGGCGCTTGGCCGATCTGGGCTTTGAATTGCCGCAGGAAACAGGACAGGGTCGGAAACCCGTTCGCCTGGGCCACGGCCTCGACCGTCCGGTCGGTCTCGGCCAGATCGGCGGCGGCCCGGGCGATGCGGTAACACTGCAGATATTGGTACGGACTCTGGTCCGTGGTCCGCCGGAAGACCAGGCGGAAATGCGGCACGCTCAGATGGCAGAGCCGGGCCAGCCGCCCGACGTCCAGCCGTTCCCGGTAGTGACGCTGGATGTGGTCGAGGGCCGGCCGCAGGCGGCCGAAAGCCTCGGATTGCTCGGTCGCGCCCTCGGCCGCGCCGACGCCGGGCAGACGATGGAGCCGCGCCAGCAGGGCCAGGGCCAGGCCGCGCCCGGCGCTACGGTAATGCTCCGCCTTGCCTGCACACTCCTCGATCAACTGTCGGATCAGGTCCACGCTGTCGGCCTGCGCTTCGCGCGTGAGCAGATTCACAAAATCCCGCCCGCAGAAACCGCCTTCCGCCAACACCCCCAGATCCTCCGCCGCCGAACCCAACAGTTGCACCGGGTCGAAGAACAACCAGGTCCAGATACTGTCCACGCCTGCGGCATTCTGGCCGAAATGCGGCTCCCGGCCGGTAATCACCACCGCCTGCCCGGCCCTAAACGGCAGTATCTTCTTGCCGATGATGAAGGTGCCGCGCCCCTCGTGGCAGTAGCCCAACTCCAGCGCGTTGTGCACGTGCGGCGCCGGCACATAGGGCCGGTCACCCCGCATCCAGGTGCGATGATACAGCCGGACAGGAAAATCGGCCGGCAGCGTAATGGCCTGAAAATCGACCCGCCCCGGACCTTTCAATCGTTTTTGCATAATTATCGCTCATTCCTGCGCTTTTTTAGCCAATTTGCAATGGTACGGTAAAGTCCGAAGGCGAGTCAAGTCCCACTCCTGGCGAAAGGAATGCAAAAATGGTCGGCCTAAAGGTATCGGAACACGAACAACTGGCGGCACAGCGGGAGAAACATCCCGATTGGATCTGGAACCGCAGCGACAACCATGTGATCCTGGGCGTGCCCGGTACGCTCGACGGACTCAAGACCGTGGTCGAACCCGGGAACTGCTTCTCCCCCGGCCCTGGTACCTTCGGCGTCTCGGCCTGGCTCTATGACCCGGCCGACCGGCGGCTATACGCGCCCGAAACCATGCCGCTGGAGGCCTTCAGCTGGCGGTTTCTCGATGCGCGCCTGCCGGTCCTGGTCTGCGCCTGGAACGCCGGGCCGCTTCACCTGACCTCCCGCCTCTTCACCGCCCGGGAGGAGGAGACCGGCGCGCTCCGGGCTTATTTGACCTTGATCGCGGAAAACCCCGGTCACGCTCCGGCGCAAGCCACGCTCTATCTGGTCGTCCGTTCCTTTGGCGCGGCGGGCGGACCGATCCGGCAGTTGGCACTCGGCGCCGACGGTTTGACCGTCGAGATCAACGGCTTGCCCCAGGTGCGGATCGACCAACCGCCGACCGGTTTCGGCGCGGTGAGCTACGTTCAGACCAATCAGGACATCGGCGAATATCTGCAACACGGTAGGCTCCCGGAAACACAGGCCGTGACGGACGACTCCACTTGGGCCAGCGGCGCATTGGCTTATGCACTCGACCTCGCGCCAGGCCAGACCGCGACCCGGGAGTTCGTCGTGACGGTGCGGGCTGCCGGTCGGCTGGGAGAAGCGCTCCCGCCGCCGGCCCGGCCGCTGGCCGTCGCCCGGCGAGAGGCGGATTTCCGCGCCGTTTGGCGCAAAAAGATCGACTTCGAACTCGATCTGCCCGACCCGCGCGTGGCCGAGGCGATGTACGCCCAACTGCTTCATCTCTACATGGGAACGGTTCACGACTCGCCCCGGATCTGCCCGATCTCCTACCCCCTCTTCTGGCTGCGCGACGGGGCCTACGCTCTGGCCGCGCTGGACCGCGGCGGCATTCACGAATTCGTGGCCGCCGCCGGCCGCCAAGCGATGTCGCGGGACACCTTCGGCGGCTTCGGCGCCGAAGGCGACGGCCCGGGCCAGCTCATCTGGTTCTTGAGCGAGCATTATCTGCTCACCCGGGACGAGGCCTATCTGGCCGAAGTCTATCCTCACCTCTGCCGCCAGGCCGACTTGATTATTCGCATGCGCCACACCAAAGCTCCCCTCTATCAACATGTGGAATTCGTCACCCCGGTCCACGGTCTGGGCGCGGACAACGACCTTCTCTGCCGCCCGGCCGCCAATGGGCTGATCCAGGGACGCATGGACTACGGCATCCGCCCCTATTGGTGCAGTGCCTGGGGCTGGCTCGGCCTGACCCGGGTCGTCCGTTTGGCGCAGATTCGCGGCGACGTTGCCGCCGCCAGCCGGTTTGCGGCGGAGGCGGACGAACTGCTCGCCGCCCTAAAGGCCCAAACGCCGGCATGTTTCGGCCGCGACGAGCGCGACCTTAATTCCGCCTTCTGGCCGACCGGCTGGGCTTCTGCGGACGACCCAGGCGTCCGGCGGGCGTATGACGAATACTGGGCGAAGGTCCGTTACCGCGACGGCCAACACCAGCCGACCCCGCTCTGGACCTATTTCGAGGCGGGCCAGGCCCATAACTATCTGCTCCTGGGCGAACGCGAAAAAGCCTGGATCTCGATCGAACACTTCCTGAGCCGCCAGATCGCTCCCGGCCTTTATACCTACCATGAGGGGCGCGACGATGAGAACTCCTTTGGCCTTTGGCAGCGTACCCGCGGTTGGGACCGGATCAAATACGTCACGCCTCACGGCTGGACCGGCGCGGAGCTGTTCCTGCTGCTGCGCGATTGTCTGGTCCGGGAGGAGGGCGAAACCTTGGTGATCGGCGCGGGCGTGCCCTCAGCCTGGCTGGAAGCCGGCCGGCCCTTTGGCGTGCGCAATTTGCCCACTCACTTCGGCCGGGTCAGTTGGCGCTACGACCCGCACACCCGCCAAACCACAATCGAAACCGAACGCCCCCCGGCGGGTGGCACCCGCCTGGCGTTGCCGGCCTGAGAAATTCCGTCTGGCGACTCCCGCAAAGAACGCGTCTACCAATAGTCGATTGGGCCTCCAGTCAGCACCTTTTGGTTTGGTGCTGACTGGAGGCGGGTTGCCATGCCCTATTGCCTGCCCAAACACTTTTTTTTGTTTTGTTAATTTTTAGCACACGCTCTGATTCGCCTAGAAAATAGTTTTGTTCTTTTTAAGAATGGACTCAGGTCGAAAACAATCCCCGCCTTCATACCAAACATCTCTTTATTTATAAGCTGGTTGTAAGATATCTAAAACCACTCCCCTCAGCGTTAAATTAACCAAAGCTTTTTGTTTTAAATTTGCCCTTCTGCCCGCGGCTAGTAAGCTGAAAATAAATTCTGACCCACGGAATGGCTCGGACCAGGCGGAAATAGATGGGAACCAAAACCAATCATGACGCCAATCTGAAGCAGCTTGCCGCCCGGCAGTATGGCTACTTCACCGCCTTGCAGGCCCGAGAGGCTGGCTTCGTGGCCACTCATCATCCTTATCACTGCTCGGTCGGCAACTGGCTCAAGATTGACCGGGCCTTGTTTCGCCTGCCCGGCTGGCCGGATTCGCCTGAAGCCGAATTAATGCGTTGGCTGCTCTGGAGTCAGAACCGGACCGGCACTATCCCGGCCGTGATCAGTCATGAGAGTGCCCTCGCCTGGCACGGCTTGGCCGGCGCTTATCCGGCCCGCCCCTGCCTGACCGTGCCCCCGGGGTTCCGCCGTCGGAACCCGGCCCTCGACATCCATACGGCCGAGGTCGAAACGGAAGTGCAAACCGCCGGCGGCTTGCGCCTGACCACCTGGCAGCGCACGCTGCGCGACTGCCGGGCGGCCGGCGCCGCGGCGGAGGTTCTGGCCCGCGCGGCCGAAGCCGCCATCGGCCGGGGGCTGCTCACCCGCGACCTGGCCGAGGCCGAGGGTCTGCTCCGGCCGCTCCCGCACTTCCCGATCATCGCCCAGGCCCCGGCGGGGAGAGTACCCCCCCCCGGGCCGGAACCCGAGGGACAGACCAAAAGGAGCCTGCTCATGACGGCCGAACCGGACCGCCCCCCCTTCTTCCGGCGTCGCCGCGAAGCCGGCTTCACCCTGGTCGAGCTGCTGGTCGTCGTGGCCATCATCAGCGTACTGGCCGGCCTCCTGCTGCCCACGCTGGACAAGACCCTGCGGACCGCCCGTAGTCTGGCCTGCCTGAACAACGTCAAGCAGCAGGGCCTGGCCCTAGGCCAGTACACCGACGCCAACAACGACTGGCTGCCGGTATTGCAATTCCACGATTGGGGCTATTGCGCCTTCAACTGGAAATATTCGCTCTCCCCCTATCTGGACCTCAAAGTTACGCCCGGCAATCCCAACCTAGTCCTGCCCAGCCACAGCCAAGGGGTCTTCAAATGCCCGGAATGGCAGAAAGTTCTGAGCACCAGCGCCTATTCGGGCGGCTACGGCTGGAACGTCCAGATCGGCGCGTCGGAGGACAATGCCTACTATCCGCGCCTGAACCAGAACAACTTGAAGCGTCTGGCGGACACCGTGGCCACCGCCGACAGCATCGAGTGGGCCTGCGGCACCTGGGAGGGCGCTTATTGCTGCCGCCTGGAGAAGCCCAGTTGGACTTCTTCTGATTGGGCGCCGAAGCCCAACGTGACCGACCGGCACCACGGTGGGCTGAACGTACTCTGGTTGGACCTGCATGCCGCCTGGCAGCTGCAAAACGTAATGCTGCTGGGCCAGACCAATGACCTGGGAATCAACGCTGTCGATTATTATTATCTGGCCAAAAAAAGATGAATCTCGGCCGCGAATCTGAAGATCCGCGGTCAAATGGGGATTCCCCACCCGAAGAAAGGAGTCGATTTATGTCCCATTCTCATCGCGTTTGCCTGCGGCGATCCGCCCTGGCGCTGGCCGCGGCGTTCCTGCTCGGCGCCGGTCTGCCGGCCGCGGAGGCCGGCATAAACCCTCAGCTGCAACCGCTCTACATACTCGATTTCGAAGGCGCCGATGCGCTCAGCGGCTGGGACAACGCCAAATACGCCAGCCTGGACGCCGGCCGGACCGGCGGCCAGGCGCTGAAGGTCACAGTCCCGGCCGGCGAAGGCAAGGCCGAAGATTTCTCCAAGCCCGGCTCGAACATCCTGCGGCTAAAACTCGACCCGGCCAAGGTGGCGGGCAAGCGCATCTTCGTGCGCGGCTGGATCAAGGCCGAGAACGTCTCCAAACCGTCGATCGGCTGGCTGGGCATCAAACTCACCTTCCATTACCGGACCGCGTCCGGCGAGATTTTCAAGCACCCCAACGACCTGTTCGGCACCTTCGACTGGACCAAGCAATTTTGCAACGCCGGCGAGGTCCCGGCCGACGCCACCGACGTCTGCCTGTATCTGGGCTTGCAGGACTGCACGGGGCAGGTCTGGTTCGACGATCTGCGGGTCTATGCCTTCGCCCCGGAAACCGAGCCGGAGATTCCGGCCGCCGCCGCCCCCTTCCGCGGCCACGACCTGCCCCGCCTGCGCGGCCTGGAGGTGAACAAATACAACCCGGACAACGAGCCGACCGACCCCGCCACGCCCGACGACAAGAAGCATTGGAACGCCCGGGTGATCGGCCGCGACTGGAACGCCAACCTCATCCGCTATCAGGTGCTGTGGCCGGAGGTGAGCTACAAGCCCAAGCGGGACGACAACCCCTGCTATGACCTGGCCGCCTACGACGCCTGGCTGGAGGCTGAACTGTTGCGGGTCGACAAGCTGCTGGAAGCCTGCGCCGCCCAACAGGTGTATGTGGTCTTCAACCTCTTCACCTGGCCGGGGGCCGACCGGTTCTTCAAGGAAAAGAAGTACCAGGAGCATCTGGTCGAAGTTTGGCGCAAGCTGGCCGCCAAGTATCGGAATCACCCAATGATCCTCGGCTACGACCTGCTCAACGAGCCGCACGAGGAGGGGCTGGATTTCGAATCCGCCGAAGTGCTCGACTGGCAGCACCTGGCCGCGGTGGTCGCCAAGGCGATCCGCGAGATCGACCCCCAAACCCCGATCATCGTGGAAACCCCCGCCTGGGACGGGCCGAGCGGGTTCATCGGCTTCAAGCCCATCCCCGTCGATCGAGTGATCTACAGCGTGCACATGTACGAGCCCGGGCGGATCACCCACCAAGGCGTGGTTTCGGTGATCGGCGAAAAATTCAAGGACGAGCGCTACGCCTACCCCGGCGACGTCAAGGGCGAGAAGTGGGACAAGGACCGCCTGCGCAAAGCCCTGGAACCGGTCCGCCAGTTCCAGCTCAAGTACAATGTCCACATGTACGTCGGCGAGTTCAGCTGCATCCGTTGGGCGCCCGACCAGAGCTCCTACCGCTACCTCAAGGACGTGATCGACCTCTTCGAGGAATATGGCTGGGACTGGAGCTATCACGCCTTCCGCGAATGGCAGGGCTGGAGCACGGAATACGACGAGGACATCACCCACACCGCACCGGCGACCGAACCGACCACGCGCGAAAAACTACTGCGCGACTGGTTCGCCCAAAATCAGAAACCTGCTTTTGCCGCCAAGTGAACGGCAGGATTCGATTCTAATCGATCGCACCCGATTCGCGGGGACCTTTTGCCCAAGGGTCCCCGCGAAACTTTTTCGCCGTCCTGATCGGCGCAAGGCGCGAATTATATCAATCCATGTTAATTTAGACCGATTCCGGGGAACCTTTTTTACAAAAAAGGTTCCCCGGACCCTTCCAAAAACTCTCGCCCGGCTTCGCCGTTTCGAACGTTCAGATGGACAAATTCGGCGCGGATGGATTTCGCACCTATTCGACGATCATTAACTTGAACTGATATTCGAGTATTTAAATTTCACCTGTAGAGCTATTGGGTTGTGCCGAGGCAAAACCTTTCCTGTTGGGAGGGGACGAAATCCGTTTCGCCCCCATCTTTCTCCAGCCTCGTTAGTACCGGAGCGAAAGCGATCGCGCCGGAGCTCGCCCCTCCCAATTTACACCCCCCGGACGGTTCTAGTTGCCCGTAGGGAATCCGCGTCGAGTTTGTCCCTCTGAACGCCAGAAACGGCGAAGCTGGATGAGCGTTTTTGGGTGGGGTCCGGGGCACCTTTTTTTTGCAAAAAAGGTGCCCCGGAAACGCGCTGCATCAATGGGCATTTATGCTATTTGGCCAGCAGGGTCTTGATTTCAAAAGGCCGAAAGACCAGCCGCCCCCCGCTCACCGGCACGGCGTTATCCTCCAGTAGATCAGTTTCAAACCAGCTTCGACCGGCCATTGTCGGCAACGCCAACTCGCTCTCCTGGCCCACGCTCTCGAAGCAGCGCAAGACCACCCCCCCGCCGGCCTCCGCCGGTTTGACATTGGCGACGATCACCGTCCCTGCCGAGCCATCGGGCAGAGGCGGCAAGGCCAGGCCGGGATTGGCCGCCGGCGTGGAAAAGCCCACCGCCGTGCAATGCAACGGATGATTCAACTCCCAGCCCACGCGACCGTCGGGAATTTTAGCGCCGGCCTGCGGCGCGATCCGGAAACGGAAGCCGTACTCCCCCACCGGCGGGCGGACCGTAGGCGCCCGACTGCCGTCTTCCCGCACATGCTGCCCGCCGGAGGTGTGCCCGATCCCCCGGATCAGGCAATTGCGCAGCACCCGCCCCTCGAATTCCCACATCCGATGGTCGGCCCCGATGACCGCGCCCCCGGACCGGTCGCCGGCCGAGATCCAATGGTTTATCAGGCGCAGGCTGCGGATATTGGCATCGCTGGTATTGCCGAGTTCAGGCAGGCTGACCTTTTCGAACGGTATATTCTCACTATAGATGGTCTCGGGATAACGCACCTGCCCGAACGGCACCCCGTAGCGGAACTCGGGCTCCTCCCACTCGACCGGGAAGGCGAAAGCCTGCTCGATCCGGACCGGCCGGATTTCGCCCCAATTGATCCGGGTCTCCAGTTCGATCTCCGGCTTGCCGGCGCAGAGGGTAATCGTCTGAACAAAGCGCTGCCCGTAGATCGAACCGTCGATCCGTACCCGGCAGCAGACCGCATCATTGGCTACCAGCTCTACCCGGTCGATCAGCGCCGGGAAGGTCCGGCCGCTTAGTGGCATGCGGCAGATGTAATCTCCGCCCCGCTCTTCGAGCGCAACCAGATAGATGCCCTCCGCCAAAATCCTCTGCGCCCGTTTATCGAAAACTTTCAGCGTGCCGGTGACCCGGTCGATCTCCAGGTGAAAATGCGCATTCTCATAGATATCGCCGCCAATGGGCTGATTGGCGTTGCCCTTCCGGCCGGTGCGGTCGTCGGTTACGGCGGCGGCCGGGGCGAATTCCTCCGGCTCGCCGGGCTCCAGGTAATAGGTCCGGGCGCCGAAGGCGGGTATGTCCTCGGCCAGGAACTCTACAGTCAGGGTGTCGGTCAGGCCGTTCAAATGGTCGAGCTGCCGAAACGGCACGCCCCGGCCCTGCTCGTCGATCAGCCGATAGGGGAAGGGGTGACCCCAGCCGCCGTGCGATGCGAAGGTCGGGCCATAGATGGCGGTGCGCCCCACCACCAGTTCGCTGCGCTTCCAGCCCAGCGGATTGAAGACGACGATGGGAAACGCCCCCGCCCGCGGCGCGGTGGCCCGCGCGGCCAGCCGGCGGGCGCATTTGCCTGCCGCCTGCCGGGCCACCTCCGCCGCCGCCACCTTCAGCCGGCGCTTGTCGGCGTCGGCCGCCTCCCCGCCGCACCCGTTCTGGTTGTGATCCATCCCGTCCAGGAGCCAGCGCCAGGCCGTCCCCAGCGCCGCCCGCGATTCATCCTCCCCGCCGGTCAGGTAGACCAGACTGCGGAAATATTCGGCCGTGAACATAGCGGTTTCGCACGGGACGTCCAACGGCCAAATGTCGGGCCAACTGCTTTCGATATTGGGCCAGAAGCTGGGGATCTCGCCCCGGCACTCCCCGGTCGGCCGCAGAGGAACAGTTTCGAAGAATTCGCGGAAGGTCGAGAACCGCAGTTCGCGACAGCCGTCGGCGTTCCAGCGCGCGATATTGTTCAGGATATTTTCGTCGAGCCGGAAAAGATCGGTCCCGCAGTGCATGATCTGCGGATAGTCGACCGCCCCCGCGTAGCGCTCGAAAGCCTCCTCGCCGGCGACCATCCGGGCGTAATCCGTATGCGCCAGCAGGCTACAGCAGGCCGCGTAGTGCCAGGGGTAATAGGTCGGCAGGGACGAGCCGTCCAGGGCCAGCCATTTGATCTGGTCGGTATGCTCCGGGCAGCCCCGGGAGAGGATCAGCGCGCTCAGGCCGGCCCGCCGGGCGATCTGCGGCGTCTGGGGCGTGACGCCGGGGATATCCGAAAGGCTCAGGAGCGGCGAATAGGTCCCGACGGCTTGCCGGCAATCATCCCGGCCGTACAGCAGATTCCGAACCTGGGTTTCGCCTGCGGGCAGCTGCGAATAAATAATCGAGCGCATTGGGATCAGTTCCAGCCGGCCGGCGACCGCGAATTTACGCAGGCGCTCCCGATCTTCAGGAAAACAATCAAGATGATGCTCCAAGAAATTGGTCGACTCCAGCATGAAGCGGTACGGCTCGTACTTCTCCAACAGATCCAGGGCCGTGCGGATGATGTGGCTGCCCCGGGAGAGGCACTCCTCCCGACTGCCGCCCCAAAACAGATCCAGATGCGAAAAAGGCACAATGTAAACCGGGGTTTTAGGCATGTTTGGCTCCTCCGACCGCCGGCGCGCGGCGCCGGATCTCTCCGGCAATCTCCCACGCCGCCGCCTTGAGACCTTGAATGATCTGCGCGCGCAGTTCGCCTTGGAAACGGAACTCCGGCATGAACAACCCCAGCGCGGCGTTGACCTGCTGCTCGGGGACATGAATGGAAGCGCCCAGGCCGGCCACGCCCTCGTTAAGGTAGATGGAGTGGCCGGCCGCCCGGATTTTAGCCAATTCCGCCTGCAACTGTTTGCGCGTCGTCACGCCCGCCCATTCCCGGGCGTGCGGCAGGCCGATAACCTTGACCAGATCCGCCAGTTCAGCCTCCGTCATCGCGCTCAACAAGCAACGGCCGGTACCGCTACTGTAAAATTTGCTGTCGGCCCGCGTATCCAGGCGCACCGAGAGGGTCTGCGAACCGTGCAGCACCAGCAGCGCCACCCGCAGATTGCGGTCCGCCACCATCAGCAGCACATGCTCGTTAAAGCGAGCGGACAATTTCTGGGCGGCCGACCGGGCGCAGTCCGCAAGCCGGTTCTTCATTCCCCCATTCCAGCCCAGGAAGCGGGTCCGCTCGCCCAGGCGATATTTGCTGGTGACCGAATCCTGCTCCACATAGCCCAG
Source organism: uncultured Planctomycetaceae bacterium (assembly GCA_964389915.1). Lineage (GTDB taxonomy): Bacteria > Planctomycetota > SZUA-567 > SZUA-567 > SZUA-567 > CAYMGG01. The sequence goes on along the minus strand of CAYMGG010000022.1, from coordinate 6,469 downwards.
AGCCAACAGGGTCTGGAGGAAATTGTGGACGGTCGGCGGCTTCAATCCCAGGCGCTGGCCGAGTTCCAGCACTCCCAGCGCCCGGCCGCTCTCCACCCCGTCCAGCAGCTCCAGGATCTTCAGCGCCCGTTCGACGGATTGGATGGGTTTCATTCGCGCCCGCCTTTATTCTACTATGCTGAATCTTTTATTCTGCTTTATCGAATAGTAATACTCCATAATTTACCATTGTCAACCACGGGCCAGCTTTTCTTGCCGCCTTACCGCGCTATACCGAGGCTATTCGATTACGGTCGAGCTTCCAGGAACTGTCCCGCGGCATTCATTTGTAGATACCAATGCAGACTGGCCGCCAGACTTGGCGGCCGGTGGAGGCAAACAGTGGGTTTGGTTCAGAGTTTGTGGGCCGGGGGCTTCTGCGGAGGCATGAAGACCAGCATCCCCTTCAATTTGGTCTTTCGCTTGAAGACCCGGCCGCCGCCGGCGACATAGAGGACGTCAAACTCAGGGCCGCCGAAGACCAGAGCGCCGGGGCGTCCGGCCGGAGTAGGGATAAGGCCCGGATTGTGACTGCAAAGATCACCGGTCGGGATGCCCAGGCGGGTGACGATTAAATTTTGCCCGCGGGGTCGATCGTTATGCCTTCGGCTTCGCTGTCGTCGGCCTTGGCCGAGCCCGCTCGGAATTCAGCCGCGATGCCAGAAAGGCCGGCCGCCGTCCAGATCAGACAAAAGCCGGCCTAACCTTTAGCTTGACGGGCATACGGACTAACTCCTCGGGACAAAAATAAACACCTCGGGCGGCCGGTCACTGGCCAGCTTCGTCGATCCGCAACAATCGGGTCTGACCTTTACGCAGTTCCAGCTCCAGGCGCGGGCCGGCTCCCAGATACTTTTGTTCAAACTCACTCCAAATTCTGCCTGGCCGGCCCAGGTCCAACGCCAGTTTTCCGGACTCGGCCGCATGGACGGCCACAAAATTCCCCCGGGCGTAGACATTGGCATCCGTTTCCGCGTATAGATGCACACCGCCCAGTCGGGCCAGGTGGCGATAAAGCGCGGTCGGGACAGCGGTCAGGCTGCAGAAGATTTCCGCCGCCTCGGCGGTTTTCCGCAACACCACGGCCGGCTCGCCCCCCGCATAAACCGCCAGCACCGTGTCGCCCGCCGCCGGCGGCGGCGACAGAAGCGGCGTCAGCTGCGCATCCAATCCAAACTTGTCCGGCAAGCCCAACGCCCGCCCCGCCTCGGTCGCCTGGCCGACGGCTTTTGTATCCGTCGGCATCAACCGCACTGCAAATCCGGTCAACTCTTCGACTGCCGCCAGAGAATATTTGCCGGTATCGAGATCGACATAACCGGGCGCCCAGCCCCAGAGCGTGGCTCCGGTCCGGGTGCAGGCTCGCAGCTGGCGCCGCTCCTCGCCGGTGAGGGCATAAGCAGCCAGAAACGCGCGCAATTTGGCGTCGAACCGGCCGGCCAGGAAATCGTCCAGTAGATACTGACCGTAGGGTGCGCCGACTCGATTCAGCATTTTTCGCCCCTCGCTGACCAGGCTGCCGGAGCTGATCGCCGCCACATTAGTGCCGCCGACGTAGAGCAGAGAGCGCTCGTCGACGATCGCCGCGATCTCCGGCCGGAAGGCCGGTGCCGAGGCCAGCCACGCGCGATTGAAATCCCGGCAGAAAGCCATCTGCGCCCACAGCCGCGGCTCGTCGAACCAGCCCAGACCGGGCAGATCCATCCACCAGGTGGCGAAGTTACGACACCCGGCCACGGCCAAATCCCGCCGCAGGAGTTCGAGGCTTTCCTCCAGTGTCGTCGCTCCGTTGTCCCAGCCCGGAGCGTGGTGGCCGAGGGCATGAGCGATATGCGTGCTGGTATCGTTCTCGTTCAGCCAGAACTTGCCGGCCAGGGTCACGCTCTCGGCGGCGGTCATGGCCGCCGCGCCGCCGCCCAGACCGCGGTCCTGATAGGAGATCGGAGCGCAAAGAACGTCGATATCGGGCGAGTCCAGCAGTCGGCGCACCGCATAATGCCCCGCCACCGCCGGGCCGCTGTATGCCCGGGAGAATTCGAACACATAACCGTAGAAAAACAGGTTCAACCGTCCCGGCCCGGCCGCTTCCCGCGCCGCCCGGGCCAGCTCGAGCACCAAATCGCTCATCGCCTCCTGGAGAAACCGGTTGAAGTCCAGGGCCGGCTGGGCCTCGGCCGGCGCCAGCAGGCCCTGACCGGCTTCGCCCCGCCGCTGCGTCGGCGCGGGCACCTCCGCCGCGGCCAGGGAGATTCCGGCCGCGCCCCAGGCCTTTTGCAGCGCCTCGTCGGTCGGATATTTCGTCCGCAACCACTTGCGCCAAGCCGCCAGGGTGGCCGGATCATAGCCGCTCAGCGGCTTGCCCCAGGTCTGAGGATAGAACCATTCGTTGGAATTGCCCCCGGCCGGATGATAGCCGGCCAGGCGCGGCCCGAAGGCGGCTTCACAGTGTCGGATGAGTCCTTGCAGCGCCTCCCGCGCCTCCCGGCCGTACAGCTCGGAGGTCAGGGCCAGCGCCGGACCGCGCTTCTGATCCTCGTACCCCATCAGCAGTTCGGGATGTGCCTGGAGCCACTCCGCCGGCGGCGTCAGGTCGACGCGCGGAATAAGATAGGCATCGGGCACGGCCGCCAACGCCGTCTGGCAGGCCTGGTCGACGGCGCTGAAATCCGGCTCCCCCTCCGGCCGGGGCCAGGGTGCCCGTACCGGGAAGGTCAGCAGCTTGACGCCCTGGCCGGCGGCCAAACGCGCCTCGGAGATGAAATTCGGTTCCTGATAGCCGTAGAGCCGGAAATCCCCGCCTTGGTGGCGGACCGCCGAACTGAAATACCGCTCCGGTTCGGCCCGGAGGCGTATCGCCACCTCGTAGGAGTGCTTCGCCGTCAATTTCAACTTAGGCAGATAAAGATGAAAGCCGTCCAATTTGGCGTCTTCGGCCGTCAGGCGTACATGCAACTGTCCGCCGCCGGGACCGGACTCACACGCCAGGCTGAGGGGTGGATTCTGCCCCTTGCCTTGGCACCAGTAATCCAACTGGCTCTTCCAGGCGTCAGGCCCGCCGTCGAACCGGCAGTCGGCCACCGGCTCGCCCGTGGTCAGGTCCTTGACGCTGACTTGGGCGATCCAGAATTCACCGGCCTGGCTCCCGATCCGGAAATGCACAGCCGCCTCGTCGTCCGCGCTCGGGGCGACAAAGCCGTAGGTCACGTCCTGCCACTCCCGGCCCACCTTGGCTACGCCCGGCGTCTGCGGGTTGCCGTAGAAAATGTAGGGCGTGACCGCCTGGCCGTTGAGCTGAAGCTGGGGTCCGCCGGCCTGCTGAACCACCCGGAAATCGGCCCGGGTCGGCTCCGCCGCGTCAATTTTCACCGGCGCCTCCAGCCGTTCCCCGGCGACCTGATTCCCGTTCAGGTTCACGTTGCGCGCGGCCTTGACCACGATCCCGTAGCGGTCCTTCTCCAGGTGTTGATTGGGATTTTCGATCACATTGTCGCTCAACGTGACCCCGTCGACGTTGGCCAGATATATCCCGGCCGTGCCGGCATCGACGATCCGGTTGTTACGAATAACGATGTTCCGTACCAGGGGCTGCGCCCCCAGGCCCGATTGCTCGGGACTCAGATCGGTGAGAATGATCGCGCCTTGGGGATTGAGGGCAAAGTTGCGCCCGCCCTCGCCGTAGTTCAGAGCATTGGTGATCAGGTTACCGGAGACCTCCACCTGGTCGGAGAAATAGTAGAGGAGCTGGGATTTTTCCGCCTTCATCCGGTCCAGAGAGGAGAGCAGCAGCGCGGCGCTGGTATGGTTGGTCATGACATTGCGTTCGATGCGCGTCCGGCCGGCCCCCATGAAGACCGCATAGCGCCGGGTGTTCTGAAACCGGTTGTCCCGAATGACCGTACCTTCCAGCCTCCAGCTTTTGTTAAACACCACGGTCGGCAGTTGCTCGCCACCCGCGGCGTCGGCGGTCACGACCGCCCCCTCCAGCGGCCGATCGAGGGTCAGGGGCGGGGGCGCCCAGGCCTGCACCTGCGGGTCCATCTGACGGATCGTGTATTCGCGCCGGACGCCGGTGTTGGCGTCGATCACCTCCAGCACGTCGCCGGTCCGATACCAGACGGGATTGGCCGGCATCAGTTCCAACCGCGTCCCTTGAGCGGACTTGATCCGGTTGCCGCGCAGGGAGATCACGAGGTTGTCATCCTGCAAGCGGTCGAAAAAGTTATGCTCGATCCGCGGGCCGCGTTGGGCCCCGATGAAGTGGAATCCGTCGGCGCAGGTAGATACCATCCGATCCGAGCCCGGGCGAGGGCAGATCCGGTTGTTGACCAGCGTCACGTCGTTGCAGTAAACGAACAAGCCGGCAAAGGCGCTGGTGCCGTAGATCGAGCAGCCTTCCAGGCGCAGGCCGTCGCAGAATTCCATTTGCAGGAGGTGACCGTAGCTGCGCTGCACGCGCACATAGCGCAGACCGGGCACGCCTTCGATGGCCGCCGCCAGGTCAGCCCGCTTCTGAAACAAGGTCACCTTTCCGTCCTGCTCCCGGGCCTGATCGATGTAGCCCACGAAGAAAAAGGCGTACTCGCCGCCCGGCTTGTGGACCGTCAACCAGGTTCCCTCCCGGTTGGCAAAAGCCTCGCCGCAGGGGGGCGGATAGCCGGGATCGGGCACGACCGTAAAACTCATCTGGGCCTGATCGGTGGCCACGATGGTTCCCTGGGAGAGGATCGGCGGATCGTAGTCAAAGGCCACATTGCGCAGCGTCAAGCCGGGGCAGTGTCTGAAGCAAAAAGCGCTGAAACGCCCGCCGAGCAGGATCTCCCCGTCTTCGATGGTCAGGTCCGTAATCCCATTGCCGACGGCCGCCACCTTGAAGGGGCCGGCCTCGCCTTGTGCGGTCCGGACCCGGCAGACTCCGCCCAATTTGAGCGTCAGACCGGGATGCGCGGCGGCATAGGCCAGGGCTTTGGCCAGAGCCGGACCATTGTCGGTCCGCCCGTCCGCCTGCCCGCCGAAATCCGTAATGCTGCGCACCTCGCCGGTCGAACCGACCGCCCCCGCCAAGAAAAACCCAAACAGCATAGCCAGTCGCAGGGTCCTATACCTTGCCATGTGATCTCCTCAAGCAGTTAGTGACCGTTTCCCATGGAATGTGAAAAAGCGGACCTGGGGGGCAAAATTCGAAAATTGGCCGTTTTGCAGGAAGCTCTTCGCGTCCGAATATAGGAGGGGCCGGATCAGACGCAGGATCAGCATGGGCAGGTTTCCCGGGGCCAAGGACAGTAAACATGGGTGCGGCGGGGCCGCTCGTTCGTCCGCCGACGGCGGCCGAAACTTCATTTTTTATAAGCCCACCATTCCTTCTGAGAATCGGGGGCGTAAAGTAAGCCGTCGCTCTCCAGCCGGGCGGTGACGTGCCCGTCCAGCCAGATCACGTTGGCGCGGCCTTGGTGGCCGAAGTTGACGATCATGTCCCAGAGCCCGGGGTAAAACCAGGGCGGGCGAAGGTAGGAGTGCCAGGAACCGAAAGGCCGGGGGTCGGGGGCGGTCTGTAGAATGCTGTCGGCGAAGGCCAAGGTGGCGCCGGGATTGCTGGCGCCGGCATACTTCCGGAACAGGAAGTAGTTGGTGCTCTCCTGATTGAAGCCCAGTTCGGTGTAATTGTAGCTATAGCCGAACCGCTGCGGCGATTCCGGACAGACCGCCACCGACAGGTCCGTGGCCTTGGTGAAGGCGGCAGTCCGGTTGATGGCGAAATAGCCGCGCAGCGATCCGGTCCAATGATTGAGCGAACCCGGAACACTATCGCTCGGCGAAAAGCATGGCACCAGGAAATCCCCGTAATCGCCCGCGTACAGCCCCACGCCCATCATGACCTGCTTGAGGCTGTTCTGGCAGGCGGTGGCCCGCGCCAGGCTCAGCCCCCGCTCGAGGGCCGGCAGCAGCATGCCGGCCAGCACGGAAATGATGGCCATGACCACCAGCAGTTCCACCAAGGTGAACCCGGCCTCGCGGCGGCGCGGCAGGGCCGGCGTGCGATCCAATTCCGGCGACATCGAAAGGCTCCTTTCTCGGCCGGCGCCGGCCAGGGCGGGAAGGGGGGATATTTCCGTTGCGGACTTCGCCTCGACCGCCCGGAGGCGTTGGGCCTCGGCGGTTTTGAGCGCTTGGCAGTCGACCAGGGTCCGCCCTTCGCTCGTCAGGCGATAGGCTCCGCGCCATTCGATTTCGGCGGCCGTCAGGCGGTGTTTATGAACCACCACCTCCGGCGGCAGGGCTTTGCGATAAGCGGGCGGAACAGTCAGATAAATCTGGGCCGGCGGATTCGCCGCCAGCCCATGCAGATGGAGTGCGGAGTAATGGCTGATCACGGCTTGCGGTTCGTCCGCGTGGTTGCGGCTCAGCAGAACCTGGGCCAGGCAATTTGCTTCAT
>CAYMGG010000021.1:0-30080 GCA_964389915.1 uncultured Planctomycetaceae bacterium | reverse complement strand
GACCTTTTTCCCGGCCGAGCCGGATGGCCTCCCGGCAATCGGCCACCGTGTTGGCCAGCGGTTTGGTCACCGACATGTGCCAGCCGGCCTGGGCCGCCTCCCGGACGTTGAGCGGGTGGATCGGATTGGGCGTGCCGATGAAGACGCCTTCGATCCGTTCGTGCCGGGCGAGTTCGGCCGCGTCCGCGTAGGCCGGCCGGCCGGTCTTTTGGGTGAAGCGTTCGCGCGCCTCGGGCTGCGGGTCCACGCCGGCCACCAGTTCCGCCGCCGGCACCTGGCTCATGGCCGGCAGGTAATGCCAATCGTTGATGCCTTTGAGCCCGATCAGGGCCAGCCGCACCGGTTCCATCCAGATTCTCCATCTAAACGAGAGGTCTTGAGGGGGTGGTCCGAAAGCAGGCCGGCCTAGGGGAGGCGGCGGCCTGGCTCTTCGAATTTCCCCGGCCAATGGTTCTTTTCAGGCGCGACTAATGTTTTTCCTTCTTTTCCAGCCAGTCCAGGGCCGCGGTCAGAGCCGCCGCCGCCGAGGCGAAGTTGCCGCTGAAGACCTGTTCGTATTCGGACGGGCCGGGGTCGGTCGGATAATCGGCTTGCAGGAACATGGGGCAATAGCCGCGCGGGAAGCCGGACAGCGCCCCCCACTCGCCCCGGCCGGGCCGGACCCAGTCCTTACCGCTCTCGGCCTGGCGGAAGCCCATGGTCGGCGTATTGCCGGGGAAGTACCAGAGCTTGCGGCCCGAAGCGACCTGGGCGCGGTAGAATTCTGGCTCCTGGTAGAACATGTCGCCGCCGGCCACGAAGCGCTCGCCCACCCCGTGGACCAGGCAGATGTCGTAGGGATTGTGCCCCAGGTTCCATTGCAGCTGCCGCTCGGCCAGCCGGACCAGATCCGGCGCGTCCAGCAGCATGCCCGCCCGGGCCAGGCCGAAGGCCAGCATGTTCCAGTAATTGGTCGATCGGTCGCTGGGCCAGCGGGCCGGCGTCTGGCCGGCCGGTTCCAGGTCGAGGGCCTGGCCCCACGGCTCTTCGGCCGAGAGCCGGGCGATGTCGTCGGCCAGGCGGCGGACCGCCGCCCGCACCGCCGGCGCGGCCGGGTGGTCGGGGCTCGCCTCCAGGAACAGGACCGGCGCCCAGAGAATGTCGAGACTGAGCGGACTGTTGGTGTTGAGAGCCGAGCTGTGCTGATCCAGATGACGGTACTCGGGGGTCAGATGCGTGCCGGCCAGGATCAGTCGGGCGTAGTCCTCCGCCGCGGCGGTCAATTGGGCCGCATATTCGGGCCGTCCGGTCAGGGCAAAAAGTTCCTGAGCGCCGAATATCTGCTTGGGGGCCAGGGAGAGGCGGTTGGCCGGAGTGCTCTCGTTGCCCAGGCTCTGGTCGTGCCAGGTACGGAGCATAGCCGCATAGGTTAGTTGGGCGGACTGGGCATAGGTGGCCGAACGCGGTGCGTCTTTGGCCCGCCAGTAATTGGCGGCGCGGGCGAACAACCCGCCCATCTGCGGACTGGCCCAGCGCATACGGATGTAGCGTTCGATGCCGAAGCCGGGAATGCTGTCGTAGGTGTAAGGTTTGTCGGCGTAGAAGAAATGCCCGTCCGGGAGTTGGGCCAGGCGCTGGCAGTCGAAGCCGCTCTGGGCCAGATGCTCGCCGGCGGCGGCCAGTTCCGGGGCCAGGCCGGGCAGGATTTCGGCCACGTTCAGCGTGCCTTGCAGCAGGGCCGGGGCAAGGTCCCAGTGGCGGATGCGGTCGCCGGCGTCGTGGAAACCGCCCAGGACCGTGCGGGTGCGGGGGAAGACCTTGACCTGCTTGTCGAAGCGCGGGCAGACCTGCTCCCAGATCGCGTAGTCGTCCAGATGCGTGGGCTCGTGAAAGCCGGGGACTTCGGTGTTGAACTGCTTGACCGTGATGCCGGCCAGCAGGGTCTGGGTCAATTGCCGATAAACGTCCCGGCCGAGGCGGAAGTTCTGACTGGCCTGCAATTCGCCCTGCTGGACCGTAAGTTTGTAATCGCCTTCGCGGTTCAACTCGGGCAGTTCGACCCGGAAGTAATAGCGGTCGGGATACTGGCCAAAGCCCAGGGGGACGGCCGCGCCGGTCAAAGGCGCGCCGGAGCCCGTGACCTGATAAGTCACTGCCTCCGGCCGCCGGGATTTGATCAGGAACCGTTTGAGCCCGGCCGGGTGGAAGCCGAGGTGGCTGCAAGTGATCTCCAGGTCCTCCGCGCCATAACCGTCGAATTCGGCGTCGTCGAACCAGAAGGTGCCTTCGCCTTCGGCTTCAATGACCAGCGCGGCCAGGGCCGCGCCGAAAGGTGGCTGGGCGCGCACGCTCAACCGGGTCCAGTCGGCGTTGCCGCTCAGCGCGCTTTCCGAAACCGTCCGCCCCAGGTAGCGCAGCGGCTGGCCGCCGTACTTGGCCGAGAAATAATCCTGGGCGTAGAACCAGATCGCCAGCCGGGCTCGGCCCTTGGCTCCCTGGGCCTTGGCCCAGATCGAGAACTCCTGGTGCTTGGCCGCGTCGACCACCGGGAAGCTCGTGACCAGCCCGAGTTGAGCTTTGATGTTTTCCACCCGCAGGGAGGCCGGCGCGCTGCGATAGACGGCGCGGTCCTGCACATAGCGGCCTTCGCCGGCATAGGCCGGCGGCTGGTCGGCGGGGAGGTCGAAATAGAAGCCGCGCTTGTCCCGGCGGAGTTCGGTCACGCTCACCCAGTGCTGCGGCCGGCTGTCGGCATCGGCCAGGGTGAAGGAAGGATTGGCCGCCAGATTATGGCCGACGAAGGGATAGTTTTCATCGACTTCGTCAAGGCGGGCGTCGGCGTGAAAGGCGCGCGAACGCCGGTCGTCGGGCCGGGCGCGATAGCCCCAGTTGGCGAAGAGCGGATGCCAGCCGGCATTGCGCTTGAAGAGAACCTGCTCGCCGCGGCGGACCTCGAAGTAGTTGAGGCAGGCCTGAAAATTGAGGCCGGTCAAGGTGAACTCAAGCTGGCCATTTTTGATCTCGGCCGGAAAATCGCGGGTGATGTAGGTCAGGTCGCTGCCGGCCTCCTTGACGATGTCGAAGGTTTCGGCCACGGTCCGGCCATTGACCGCGATCTGCATCCGCCGCTCGCCGGGCAGTTCGAGCACGGTCTCCTGGAATCCCAGGCGCAGCACGGCCGGGCCGTCGGGCAGGTCGGTCACTTCGGCGTGTAGGATTTTGCCGAACCATTCGGTTTCGCCGGCCGGCGTGGCGAAAGCGTTTTCTGCCTGCGGCTTTTTCGCCGAGAAGGTCCATTCCGGTTCCTGCCGGCCGGGAACCAAGCGGACGCCTTCGCCGCCGAAGCCCAAGGTGCCGAATTTCCAGAACCAGCCGCTCTGGTAGGCCCACTTGCCCGCCGGCGGCAGGGAGGCTTTTTTGTCGATCGCGTCGAGCAGGGCGGCCGAATAGCGCAGCGTAAGCCGATGGTAGCCGGCGCGGGCGAAGCGCAGGGGCACGTAATCCTTGACGCCTTCCTCGCCGATATTGCTCGAGCTGTTCAGGCCGCGGTAGACCTCGCGCGAAACCACCCGGCCGTCGGCCTCGACCTCCAGCAGGTTGGCCAGATTCTTCATCGCGCCCAACGGAATCTGCAACGTGTATTCGCCCGGCTGGGCCAGCTTGAAATGAATCTTGACCTCCACCGGCGCGTCGTAGCGCGGATGGTACAGGCCGCCGGGGAAAGCCGGAGTCTTGGGCCAACCGACATAATAATCAGCGAAATGTACGCCTGCCGGCTGGCGGTCGCCGGCATAGGGGCGCGGAATCTCCCAGCCGGCGCCGGCCGGTAACTCGGCGGTGTGGGCGTCGGGCTGGGGCGCTTCCCAATCCACGGTCACCGGCTCGCGCGGGGCCAGCCGTTCGAAAGCATTATCTTTCACGAACTGTTGCGGATAGCGGAAGTGCTCGCGGTCGATGAACCCGGTGGCCGGCCGGGTCTGGACGCCGCGCAGATCGAGGTGCGAGAAACGTGCGCCCGTGCCGTAGGGATGCAGAATGAAGATTTCATTGTAATTTACAAAGGGCAGGCGGCGATCCTTGACCAGCTCGACGTAGGGGCGGCCGGCGAATTCCTGGGCCGGCCCGGTCCAGGCGGGGAGCTCCTGGCCGTCCCAGGCGAACTCCAGCCGGTCGGGCCTGAAGGCCAGGTGCAACGTATGCCACTGCGTATCGGCAAAGGCGATCGGCCGGGCGCAGGAGGCCCACCAGTCCGGCGATTCGGTCAGCTTGACCATCAGTTCTCCCGGCCGCAGCAGGATGCGCCAGGCCCGGGTATGCAGATAGATGATGCCGCCGGCTTCGTCCTTGCGCAGGCGGAGGTTCACCTCGTCCAGGCGGTATTCGTAACGACTGCGCAGGTACCAGCCGGCTTCGGGCCGGGGTCCGCTCGTGCGCAACTCGCCGTCCGCCACCTGCCACTGGCCGATGTGCGATTCGAGAAATTCCGGCAATTGGTTGCCGGGAAAATCCGTGGTTTCGTGCACCGGCCGGATCTCGCCCCATTTTTGGTTCGGATCGGCGAGCGCCGCCTGATTCAGGGTCGCGAGGTGCACCGCATCGAACCAGACCTGGCCGGCGCGATTATACATCAAGCGCGGCTGCACGCTTTTGACCGCCTTCTCCGGCAGCCAGATGAAAGAAACTTTCTGCCAGCCGGTCTTTTGCGGATCGAACCAGGTCTTCAGCCCAGAGTCCCACTTGCGGCTGCCGTCGGCATAGGTGATTTGGAGACTCAGGCCAAAGGTATAGCCGGCCGGTTCACTGCCCGGGCTTTCCTGTTGGGCGGCGGCTTCCAGCAGGACCGCCTCCGGTTCGGTTTGGTTCAGTTCAACGACCGGGCCTTGGGCCCCGCCGCTCTCCCGGGCTGCGTAGGTCAAGCGCAGGGACTGCCGGCCGGAGGCGGCCGTGGTCCCGTCTAACTCCAAATTTTTTACGCCTTCGCCGAAAGCCGTCCAGCCCGCCGGTTTTTCCGCTTCGAAGTCTTCATTCAGACTCGACTCGGCCGCGCGGGCCAGGCCGGCGGTCAGGACAAACAGGGCGAGCAGCGACAGGTGCGGGCGAATCTTCGGCATCGGCATGCGTCTCTCCTTGGGTTCCGGATCGGGAGCAATGAATGGTTGTTTGCGGGAGGCTTATTTTTCGGCCGGCTTTGCCTTCAACCAGCGGTCGATGAACTTGCCGGCCAGTTCGCGGTTGTCGGGCGTCCAGAAGCCCGGGCCGCCGTGACCGGCGCCCTCCACGGTCTGGAATTCGACCGGCAGCCCCGCGGTCGTGTAGGCGTCGCGGAGGCGGTGCGACTGGTTTTGCAGCACCGTGCGGTCGGCGGTGCCGTGGAAGATGAGCAAGGGTGGATCGTCTTGGGTCACATGAAAAGCGCCGCTGGCCTGCTTGGCCAGTTCCAGATCGCTTTGCACCGCCCGCCCCAGCATGCTGTAGACCTTGCCGCCCTTCTGTTCGGTCTCTTTCGGTTGGTCGGTGGAACGCAACACGAAATCGGTGGGACCGTAATAGTCCACGATCGCCTGGACGCGCGAGGATTGGTCGAGATTGCCGCCGACTTTGCCTTCCAGGTCGGGTTCATCGCCGCTGGTCCCGAGCAGCACGGCCAGGTGGCCGCCGGCCGAGGTGCCGGTCACCGCGATTCGCCCGGCGTCATAACCGTACTCGGCGGTGTGGGCGCGCAACCAGCGGATCGCCCCTTTGCAGTCGTGAATCTGGGCCGGGAAGACGGCCACGGAACTGAGCCGATACTCGATGCTGGCCAGGGCATAGCCGCGGGCCACGAGCCATTTCAGCGGATTCTCCTTGCGGCTGCCGCTGCGCCAGCCGCCGCCGTGGATGTAGACGACCAGGGGCGGATTTTTCGCATTTGCGGGCAGAAACAGGTCCAATTGCAGTTTGTTCCCGTCGACTTCGGCGTACTCCAGATCCAGAAGGGTTTTCATTTTTTCTCCGACCGGTTCCGCCGCCCGCAGGCCGAAGCTTATGGCCAACAGCAGAGTCAGCAGAAGCGGCATTCGACGTGGCATCAGGTTCTCCTTGGCTGAGGGCGAAGGCATTGGCAATCAGGCGCTCAGGCCCAGTCGGCCCAGGGTCTGGGCGCAGATGATGTAGCCGAAAGCACCGAACACGGCCATCGGGCCGAAGGCCCGGCGGTCCATGTTGCAGCGCATCTGTTCGTGGAAATCACCGTTCACGGCGATGCCGCGCAGCGTCCGCCAGCAGATCTCCCGACAGCAGGCGGGATCGGCCGCGGCCAGGCCGGGGATAAAGAACATGAAGTTGGAATGTTTGTAGGTGTTCACTTTTGACAGGTCCGGCTCGTCCAGGGGCACGCCCTGGGCCAGGTGGCCGGAGCCGCCGCTCTCGCGCAGGCCGTAATCGCCGGCCAGATATTTGTTCCGCAGGTCGGCCAGCAGGCTTTTTTTCTGCTCGTCCGTGGCCCCGGCGAAAAGGGCGACCATGGACTGGACCGAACTCTCGGTTGCAAAGCCCTTGCCGCCCGGGTCACTCTCGCGGTCGTTGAAGACGTCGGAAAAATGCCCGCGCTTTTCGTCCCAGAAATTCTGCACTACCTGCCAGGTCTCCTCGACCAGCCATTGTTGGTGTTCTGTCTCCTGAGCCGGGAGATTGAGTTCCACGGCGATGCGGTGCAGATAGAGCGCGCCGATATGAACATAGACCAGGTTGCGGAAATAAGGCCGGCCCCGGCGTTTGAAATTGGGATTGCGGTAATGGGCCCAGAAGGAGCGCAACTGCGTCGCCCAATGTTTTTGCAGCCACTCTCGGTCGCCGGTGCGGCGGTAGATTTCCCATTGCAAATAGCTGGTGATGTAGGGGAGCATGTTCTCCTTGGTGTTGACCAGATTCTCCGGTACATAGCCGTCGGGCTCTACCGCCGCCATCATTCCGTCTAAGATCTGCGCGGCCAGTTTCGGATCGACCTGCGCCAGGAGCAACGCCCCCAGGCCGGTCTCCCAGTCGGCCGGCATCACTGCCCGGTGGTCGGCCTTGGTCACCAGCAAGCAGGCTTCGGGAAAGCGCAGTCCGTCGATCCGCCCGGTGTCGAAGCCGGGCGTGACCAGTTGCCAGACACATGTCCAGGCGCGGTAATACAGTTGTTTGAGTTCCGCCGGCAGTTCGGCGGCCGGCGGTTCGATTTGGGCCAGCCGCGTCTGCCATTCGTCGCGATTAGTGGCGCGGCGCGTGGAATATTCCTCTCGCGCCAAACCTCGGGCCGCGTCGGCCAGTTCCGCCTGCTCGGCCAAGTCCAGCCGCCGCCGGGCTTGATAGCGAGCGCTCAGGGCGAAGTTCAATTCGAGCGTTTCGCCCGCGGCCAGGGACAGTGGCCATTCCTGGCGCCACTGGCCGGGCCGGTCGGCCGGCTGTCCGCCCGCCGGCAGGCGCAGGGCCACGCTGCCGGTGGTGCGGTGATGGTGCCAACGCAATACGCGAAAGGTGGGATAATCGCTCAATCCGCCGCGGTGACTGTCGGCCAGATCGCCAATAGATTCGGCCAGGACCAGGTCACTCGCCAGCCGGCGGTGGGCGGCCTCCAGGAAATTTTTGCCATAGCCCTGGCCCTGGACGTCGATGTCGACCGAATCCTCGGGATCGACCCGCCGGTCAGCCTCGCCGTAGGCGGTCAGAATCAATGACGCCGGCTCGGTTCGGAGATTGTTCACTGTCGCCCGCACCAGCAGGCCGTCGGGACCGGCGGGGGTGGCGCGCAGCGCCAGTTCCATTCCGTCCCGGGCATAACGGGCGGTCAACTGGGCCGGCGTCCAGTCCGTGCTCACCAGCTCCGGCTTCTCCCCGTCCAGCAGAAAGCCCAATACCGGCTCCAGGTAAATGGTGAAAAAAGTCAGGTAGTCCAAGCCGGCGTGATAGACCGGCGGCGGGTTGACGATCCGGTTGCGGCCGCTGACCCGCCAGCCGTGCAGGCTGCGCGGGCAGCTCAGCCAGTCGTGTATGGGGTTGGCCAAAAAGGCGTCGAAATCGGGAATTGGCGTAGCCGGGGCGGGCATGACTATCTCCTGAAAGAGTGATATCTCGGGCCGGGGCGGGCTAATCCGCGGCCGCGGTCCAGAGCGCCGGCCGGCTGGCGGCGATGGCCCAGGTCAACGCGGTGACGTGCCCGTCGCAGAAGAGGAAATTAACCGAGCCGTGGTGCGGCAGGCTGGCGTAATACGCGCCGCTGGCTCCGCTGAAATCGTCGCCCCGCAGCATGCCGTAGGGCTCGACGTACATGGCGCCCATATACCATTCCAACCGTTTCGCCGGCTGGGGGCACTCGCCGTAGGCGATGGTTCCGCTGGGCTGGGGCAGGGCGGCCAGTTGCTTGCCCAGCAACAGATTGCCGCTGGTGTAGACCGGCCCGCACTTGGCCAGGGAACCGTCCCAGCCGCGATTGGCGCAGTAGCTGGTAAGGCATTTATGCCGGATGGCGTTGGGCGTGACGCCGTCGTTCTCGGTCCGTTGCAGTTTGTCGTTGGGGCAGCGGAAGAGCAGGGAGGCCCGGTCGGCGGCATTGCCGGGAAAGGCCGGATAGCCGGAGTTGATCAGGTGCATGGTCCAGCTGGCCAAACCGCCGCCGATGGCGCTGTAGTCGGCGCTGGGCAGCCGGTCGGAGAAGTCGTCGGCGTATTGCTGGAGGTAGAAGCCGATCTGGCGCTGGTTGTTGGCGCAGGACATCAGCCGGGCCAGGTCCGCCGCCTTGCCCAGCGCGGGCAGGAGCAGCGCAGCCAGGACCGAGATGATCGTGACCACCACCAGCAGCTCCACCAGGGTGAAGGCCGGCCGGCGCACGGCAGACCGGGGCGCCAGCGGACGAGCAGGACGAGGGCAAGACCGGGGCTCAGGCATTTCGGATCTCCGACAGATGCGGGTGGGCGGCCGGTTCGGAACGGGTCGGGCAAGGCGCCGGGCCGGTGGAGGCGCGTTCGATCAATTCGGCCGGCACAAACCGGGTGGCCGGCGCCAGTTGCGGATTATCCAGCATTTCGCGCAAAGCTTCGCCCGCCAGACGGCCGGCCAGCGCATTATCCAGGCGGATGGAAGTGAGCGGCAGCGGCACGTCGGTCGCGGCGAGGGTGTCGTTCCAGGAGAGCAAAGAGACCTCTTCCGGCACGCGCCGGCCGTGCGCTTGCAGCGCCTGCCACATGGCTGGGGCATAGTCGTCCGAACCGCAGATGATGGCGGTCGGTTTCTGGGCCAGCAAGCGCTCGGCCGCGGTGCGGATCTCCGCGGCCTGCGGGTCGAAGGTGGCCACCTCGGCGGTCAGCAATTGGGCTTCCGGGCAGTCGCGCAGGGCCAGGCGCAGACCGTCCAATTGCTCCCGGCCGCTGACAAAGGTCTCCTGGATATTGAGCAACCCGATCCGGCGGTGGCCCAGGGCCAGCAGGTGGCGGGCGGCGGCGAAGCCACCCCCCGAAAAATCGAATCGGATGCCGGCCAGGCCCGGCTTGGCCGACGGGTGGTGGAACCAGACCAAGGGGCAGACGCCGGCCAGCTCGGTGGCGGTTTCCAACTGCACCATTTGGGTGATGAGCACCAAACCGTCGAAATACGCCGGCCGGATCAGCTCGAAGCAATCGCGGGTCAGCCCCAGGCGGAACTGGCCACCGGCCGGATTGAGGGCGATGATTTTGAAATGTTTGCCGGCCGCGGCTAGGGTCGACTGCAGGGCGGAGAACAGTTTGCTGCCCGTAGGCTTCTGGAGGTATTCGAAGTTCGAAATTACGATACCGATGGTATGGGTTTTGGGGCGGCTGGTCGGCGCGCAGACGTATCGGCCCCGGCCGCGCTGCGCGCGAAAGAGTCCGTCCTTTTCCAGCGTTTTGAGAGCTTTGTAGACCGTGCCACGGCTGGCGGCGAATTCGTCGGCCAGTTCCAACTCGGTCGGCAGGCGGTCCCCCGGTCGCCAGTAGCCGGCAATGACCCGGCGCTTCAATTCACGGCAGATCGCTTGTTCCACATGGCAATTACGCTGGTAATTTCGCACGGGTCGGACTTTCTAGGCAATAAGATCATTAATAAAAACACATAAAGATATATACATAAATCAATAAAAACAAATAAGTATATTAAATATATCTATACTTCATAAAATTATCCTTGTCAAGGTGATAAGCGCTTAAAAATTGGTTGAGTTGGGCGGAGCAACAGGATAAGGGGGTTAATACCAGTTAGGGGCAAGACAGGCAAACTGGCGAGCGCTTGTTATCTAACTCATTTACGATAAAAACTTAATGTGGAAAAGACAAGCAAGATGTTCTGGGCCTCAGGGCTTGCGGTGCATTCTGGGGCAAGTTTGTGGTTGGCATTGAAACCGAGGGGGCGATTGACTGCGGCCGAGGCGTGAAGTCGCCAGCGCTGCCGGGGGATTTTTCGGGGGGAAAAATTCCCCCCGGCAGCGTCTGGCCGGGATAGCGGATGGTTGCGGGCGAGGCAAAACAACTGTCGCGCCCGGGAGCCGGCGGCGAATTTCCCGAGCGCGCAATTCACGCCGAAATGCGTGACCTCGGGAACTCTCCTTGGATGACAGTTGCACTACTTAATTCGGCGCGAGTCCTTAGCGGTTGCGCCCGACCCGATTCAGCTGCCCGCTGATCCGGACCTGCACTGGCTGGTAGTGTAGATCGTCGTCTTCGCTGATATCATCGCGGGAGAGGGCTCTAGTGGCTAGCCGGGCATTCAATAGCGCCACGCCGCGGCAGACGATTTCTCGGCCCGAAAGCCCTTCCCGCGTGGGGCGAAGGTCGGTGGTCAACTCGTTCAGGGCCGGCAGGTCGGTTATCTCCGGGCAGAAGATGTCGAGGGTTAAGATCGCCTGGCTCGTCCTTGGCCTCCACTTGCAGTTGGATGTCGCCGCCATTGCGGGTCATGCGCCAGGCCCGCAACAGCAGTTCCAGGACGAGCGCTATGTACACATCGCGCTGCCCCTGAACTTGCATCGCTTTGGCGGACACGTTGATGACATGATTGCCCCAGAGGGGGAAGAACGGTCTGATCAGGTTCCAGGCCGCCAGGGTCGGCGAGTTGACCTCGAAGGCCCGGCGGGAGGCTTTTTGCGCGCTTAGGAACGCCAGCATGAGGGCCAGGTTTCTGTCGGACGGATTGAGCGTCTGCGGGTCGGAAGCGATGAGGGTTCGCAGGTCTTCGGCTCGGCCGGTGGAAACGTCCATCGGCGCTAGGAAGTCCAGCAGGCAGTTGCGTTTTTCCTGGAGGCAGTTGAGGTGGTACTCGAAGTACGCGGCCAGCTCTCCGAGGGGAAAGAAATCCAACTTCTCTTGAGCGCACAAGGTTTGAATCATCGAAAATGTCCTCCTGCTTTTTGCGCGGTAGTCCCGAATGCAGGTTAGGAAAGCAAGAATTGGACCAGCTGTTGCAAGGTAGGCGGTCGGCGGCGAATTCCTAGCGGGCAACGGGTTTGGCCGGTTGCGGTTGCCCCCCGGCAGGCGAAGGCCGGCGGCGGCCGGGCCAGGCGTAAGTTTTGCTCAGTTTTGGTCTGAGGGTTGCTTTTAAGACTTTTGAATCGTGGGTGTTGGCTTCGCGCGCTTCGGCGCGACTAGGTGCCGCCAAGGCGGCAATTTTATGCTTTGCAGTTAGTTATAATGGGCTCGGCAGGAGCTGAATCATGCAGCAAGAGCTGCCACAAAAAAAAGAAAAGAATTATTCGCCAGCGCTTTCCGGCCGCCGCTTGTTCCCGGCCGGGACTGCACCAGTCATAGGGCAGCCTAGCCCTATCGTGGTTCGCCGGCAGGGCAGTCGATATGCCAGGGAGGAAAATGGCGAGATGAGCCTGGCTCGGTTGCAGTACAAATTGTTCGGATCGAAGAAAATATTTCTGAATCCGCAGCGGTTTCGCCTAGTTTTGCAGTATGCATTGGGCGGGGCGGTATCTTCCGCCATCAAGATCGGAATCAATCGTCAGCATTACGGCGGGCGCGGCTTCGTACACAAGCTGGAGATCGAGGATTTTGTCTTTACGACCGTAAGCCGCGCGCAATTCGTGGTAGTCTAGCCCCCAGGTCGGGCCAAATCCGACTAGCAATAGCTCCGGTAGCGTTGGCGGTAAGCCGTGGGCGCCAGGCCCAGGGCGGCCTTGAACAGCTTGCTGAAATAGAACTGATCCGGCCAACCGACGGCCGCGCCGACTTGCGCCACCGTCAGATCGCTCTGCTGCAGGAGCAGGGCGGCTTCGCGCAACCGGCGGCGCTTGAGGTATTCGCCGGGCGTGAAGCCGGTCTGGCTCTTGAAGGCGCGGAAAAAGTGGGTCCGCGAAAAGCCGCTGGCGGCGACCAGACCTTCGAAATCGGGCGGCTCCCGGTATTTTTCATTCAGGATTTCGATGGCCGGCAGGATGCGCCGCACGGGGAGCAAACCCGGTTTGGGGCTGGCCGTCGGCAGCAGGGTCTCCAAAAGCGCGTAGCCGATCCGCTGGCGGGTGGCGGCGGTTTGCATTTCCGGGCCTTCCGCCGCCTGCGCTTCGGCATCGCGCAGCTCCTCCATCAGTTCCCGCAGCCGGCCGTCGGTGGCCGGGGTGAAGTGGGCGGGGAAATCGTAAAAATTCATCAGATCCATGCCGCCTCGGATTTCGAAGGAATATCCAACCGCTAGGATTTCGGCGGGCAGGGCCAGCTGAAACGGCTGGCGGCGCAGGTTGGCCGGCAGGATGTGGACCTCGCCGACGGCGGAGACGAGGGGCGGCCGGCCGCGGTCGGCGAAAACCAGTTTGCTTTTGCCGCGCAGCAGGAAGAACAGGACGGTGTAGGGGAGGCTGAACATGGGGGTGCGGGGCGGCTGCTCCCAGACGAATTGGGAGCAGGCGCAGAAGCGCAGGCGCAGGTCGTCCGGGCTCGGATCGTAGTCGGGCTTCATGAGTTGGTACTATAATACAAATAATCACAGCTTTCAACCATTCCTGACCCCACTCCAAATAGGGTAGGTTTGCACTGACCTCCCAAGCGAAAGGACTGGAAGACATGACGGGCGAGCCGGTGAAATGGTTGTTGGTCGGCGCGGGCGACATCGCCACCCGGCGGGCGGGGCCGGCCCTGGTCCGGGCGCCGCACTCCGCATTGGTCGCGGTCTGCGACCTGGCGCCGGAGCGCGCGGCCCGGCTGGCCGAAGCCCTCGGGGCGCAGCGGCACTATGCGGACCTTGACCGGGCCTTGGCCGAATGCGGGGCCGAGGCCGTGTATTTGGCCACGCCGCAGAACACGCACTACGAGCTGAGTCTGAAAGTGCTCCAGGCCGGCAAGCATCTGCTGTGCGAAAAGCCGCTGGGCCTGAATGGGGCGCAGTGCCTGAAGCTGCTCCGGGCCGCCAGCCGAACCGACCGGGTGGCCAGCTGTTCGAATTACCGCCGCCTGTCCGAGCAATACCGGGTGACCGCTTCCCTGCTCCAGCGAGGCGAGATCGGCCGCTTGACCGGCGGCTGGGCCGTGTACTCCTCCCCATTCTACAATCCCGGCGGGCAGCCGATCTGCCAGGCCAACGGCTCCAGTCGGATCAAGGAGCTGGGTTACTACCTGATCGACATCGCCCACAACTTCTTCGGTTTTCCCTCCGGGGTGTTGGCCGGAGCCGGCATCAACCGGCCGCAGCTCATGAACGATGTCGAGGACATCGCCGCGGTGATCCTGCAATTCCCCGGCGGCGCGGTGTTCACCATCATCTTCAACTGCACCTCGCCCGGCACCCGGCACGAACTGGAGCTGTTCGGCGACCGGGGGCGCATCTATTGGCCGCAGTGGCCGCCGCATGGCAACGGCCCGGTATACAAGATCGCGGCGGACGGTCGGACCGAGGAGCATGCGGCCCGGACCGATGACAACTATCACCTGCCCATGATCGAGGATTATGTCGCGGCGCTGCGGACCGGCCGGACGCCGGTCTGCACGCTTGAGAGCGCGACCAAGACCGAGGTCATAACGGACGCCGTTTTCCGGTCCCTCGGCAGCGGCCGGCTCGAACCCGTGGTTTGGGAGGAGGACGAGACATGCGCGTTCTCTTGATCGGCGGCACCGGCATCATCAGCACCGACATCACCCTGCTGGCGGCGCAGCGCCCGGACATCGATCTGTACCTGCTCAACCGGGGCCATCTGCCGCAGTTCGTGCCCGCCGGCGTCAAATGCATCCAGGCGGACATCAACGACGAGGCCCGGGTCAAGGCCGGCATCGGCGGGCTGCATTTCGACGCGGTGGCCGATTTCATCTCCTACGACCCCGAGGCCCTGCGCCGCAAGGTGGAGCTATTCCGCGGGGTTTGCGGCCAATACCTCTTTATCTCCTCCTGCGCGGCCTACTGCTATCCGCCGAGTTTTCGCCTGATCACGGAGGAGAACACGCCGACCGGCAATCCGCTCTGGAGCTATGGCTTGAACAAGTCCCGCTGCGAGGAGTGGCTGGTCGAGGAAAACGCGCGGGGCGGACCGGACTACACCATCGTCCGGCCGGCCTACACCTACAATGACATCCGCATCTTGAGCCCCTACAGCATCAACCATTGGCAGAGCTGGACGCTGGCCAAGCGCTTGCTGCACGGTCAGGCCTACGTGCTGCCGGACGACGGCCAGCAGCTGTGCACGGCAATGCACACCACGGACTTCGCCCGGGCCTTCGTCGGGCTGTGGGGCAATCCCGCCGCGCGGAACCAGGCCTTTCACCTGACTTCCAGCGAATACCTGACCTGGAAACGCGTGGCCGAATTGACCGCCGCCGCGCTGGAAGTGACGCCGAAATTCTGTTTCGTGCCCGCCGAAAAACTGTTCCTGGAGTTCGGCGGCGGGGCGGCGGGCGAAAAGATCATGGCCACGGTCCGGCATGCGGCCTACGACAACGCCAAGCTGCGCGCCGCCGTGCCCGGCTTCGACTGCGCGGTGCGCTTCGCCGACGGCGTGCGGCGCACGCTGCAATTTTACCGCGACCATCCCGAGTATCAGCAGGTCGACGCGGAATGGGACCGGAACTTCGACCGGATCGCGGCCAAGTACGGATGTCCGGCCTGAGGCGCCGACCGGCGGCGGAGCCGATTCCGATGGATTGCTTCAGCGAAAGGACGAATCATGTCGGTGGCGCAGGATCAGGCGGTTGAATTCATGTTCCCTCCGTTTGACCAGGTCCGCGCGGGCTTGGAGCGGCAGTATCTGGACGCGGTTTATGCGCCGCAGACTGGCGCGGACCGGGCGGAATTGGCCGCGCAGCTGGAGCGGCACCGGGCCGAGCGCCCCGACGAGCCGCGAATTCTGACCAAGGCCTGGTTGTTCGAGCTGCTGTGCGGCCAGGCGCGCCTCGTCCGCGAGCCGGACGACTATTTCGTGGGCAAGGTCGAGCATCACGGCCTGCCGGTGGCGCTGCGCGAGGAGTGGCGGCAGGCGGAGGGCGGGCGGGAATTCCGCCGGGATCTCCCCGCGGTTCCGGGGGCCTATTGGGCGGGTCTGGATTGCGCCAGCCATGTCTGCCCCGACTGGCGCAGTCTGCTCGAACTCGGCGTGGCCGGGGTGCGCGACCGCGCGGCCGCGCGCAGCGGCGTATATCATCAGGCCGTGGCCCAGGTCTACGGCGCCATGATTACGCTGCTCAAACGGTTCGCCGCGCTTCATCCCGGCCGGGGTCTGGAGGCCCTGGCCGAGCGCCCGCCGCGGACCTTCCATGAAGCCCTGCAACTGGCTTTCCTTTATCACGAACTTCAGGAATGGGACGGGGTGGAGGTCCGCACCCTGGGGCGGTTCGATCAATTGCACAACGCGCTTTACCTGGCCGACCTGCGGGCCGGGCGCCTGACCCGCGCGCAGGCCAAGGAGATGCTCAAATATTTTTTCATCAAATTCTACGCCCAAAGCCAGGGCCGGCGTTTCGGCAAGCCTTTCCTCTTCGGTCCGCAGGTCAACGAGCTGTCGTTCCTGGCCTTCGAGGTCTTCCGGGAACTGCGCACGGTGGACCCCAAGTTTCATGTCCGGCTGGGGCGGTCCACGCCGGCGGAGTTCCTCGAGCTGGTCGCCGGCTGCATCCGGGACGGCTGCACCAGCATCGTGCTCGTCAATGACGAGGCCCAGGTCGAAATGCTGTGCCGGAACGGCAAGGCCCGCGCGGACGCCGAGGATTACATCCTGATCGGCTGCTACGAGCCGGCCGTCATGGGCAAGGAGCTCAACTGCTCGGGCGCCGCCAGTCTGAATCTGGCCAAACCCGTGGAGCTGGCCCTGGCCGCCGGCGCGCCGGCCGATTTTGAGGGCTTTTTGGCCGCCTACTATCAGGTTTTGGACGCGCAGTTCGCGGATCTCGCCCAGCGGGTCCGCCGCTGGGAGCGGCTCTGGCCGCGCATCAACCCCTCGCCGCTGTTGTCCGGGCCGATGGCCGCCTGTCACGCGAGCGGCCGCGACGTGTCCGAGGCCGGCGCGCAGTACAACACGACCGGCTGCTGCTGCGTGGGCCTGGCCAATGCGGTCGACTCTCTGGCCGTGGTCAAGCATCTGGTTTACGAGGAGCGCCATTGTTCCCTGGCCGAGTTGAAAGCCGCTTTGGCGGACGATTGGCAGGGACACGAGGAGCTGCGCCGGATCGCGCAGGGCCGGGCGGCCAAGTGGGGCAATCACGACGACCGCGTCGACCGGCTGGCCGTGCAGCTGGCCGCCTGGCTGGGCCGGCGGATCAACCGCGAGCCCAACGCCCGGGGCGGAGTCTTCCAGGCCGCGCTCTACGGCATTCTCGGCACCGCCGAGGGCCTGGGCCGGCAGACCGGGGCGCTGCCCGACGGCCGGCGGGCGGGCGAGCCGCTGACCCTGAACACGGGAGCCACGCCCGGCCGGGACCGCGGCGGCGTGACTTCGCTTATCAATTCCGTGACCAAGCTGGATTTGAGCCAGTTCCCCAACGGCACGGTCCTGGATCTCATGCTCCACCCTACGACCGTGGGCGGCCGGGAGGGGGTGGGCACCATCTGCGCTCTGATCCGCAGCCATTTCGCCCAGGGCGGGCTGGCCGTGCAGTTCAACATCTTCGATGCCGCCGGATTGCGCGAGGCCCAGCGGCAGCCCGAAAAATACGCGCATTTGCAGGTCCGGGTCTGCGGCTGGAGCGTGCGCTTCGGCGACCTCACCCCCGCGGAACAGGAGGTCTACATCACCAAGGCGGAGGCGGCCGGATGAAGGGGCGATTGCTGGACCTCAAGCGGATGTGTGTTCACGACGGCCCGGGCATCCGCACCACGGTCTTTCTCAAGGGCTGCCCCTTGCGCTGCGGCTGGTGCCACAATCCGGAGGGGCTGCGGGTCGAGCCGGAGATCGGCTATTTCCAGGCGAAATGCCGGCTCTGCGGCCGCTGCGCGCAGGTCTGTCCGCACGGGGCGCAGGTCGTCTTCGCCGGCCGCCACGAGTTCGAGCGCGAAAAGTGTCGGGGGTGCGGGCGATGCGTCACGGTCTGCCCGGTCGAGGCGCTGGAGTTGTACGGCCGGGAGGCGACCGCCGAGTCCGTGGTCGCTTCGGTCCTGGAGGATCGGACGTTTTACGCCCAGTCCGGCGGCGGGGTCACCCTCTCCGGCGGCGAACCGCTGATGCAGGCCGAATTCTGCGCCGAAGTTTTTCGCCGCCTGCGGGCCGAAGGCGTGCATTGCGCGCTGGAGACCTCTGGGGCCGTGGACTGGGAGCGCTTCGCCCTGGTCCGGCCGCAGACCGATCTCTTCCTGTTCGACGTGAAGCACGTCGACGGCGCCCGGCACCGGGCAGGCACGGGAGGGGCCAGCGCGCGGATTCTGGCCAATCTTTCCCGGCTGGCGGAAACGGGGGCGCAGATCGAGGTCCGCGTCCCGCTGATCCCCGGGTTCAACGCCGACGTCGCGAGTCTGGAAGCGATCGGGCGCTTTTTGCTGGGCCTGCCCCGGCTTTCGGGCGTGCGGCTGCTGCCCTATCATTTGGCGCGGCGGAAATACGCCGTGGTCGGGCACGAGGACGCCTGGCCGGCGGTCGAGCCGCCGACGCCGGAGCAGGTCGCCTGCGCCCACTCCGTCTTTCAGGCTTTGGGGCTGTTGGTCGCTTGACCGCGCCAGATGGGCTCAATGCCAGTTCGTCACGCCCGATTTCGGGGAACCTGTCCGCCCGAAGGTTCCCCGGGCTAGATATTCCTTCTTCCGCGCCCGGTTCCGGAGGGTTTCGGGATCGAGGTGGCCAGATACGACTGGGCGTAATTGCGAATGGTCTCGGGCAATCGCTCGAGTTCTTTGCGACCTTCCAGCACCCGCCAGAGCTCTCCGCCCAAGATGTTTAAAAAGAGGTAATTCTCGCGATGGTTTTGCGGGCAGAAAGGCTCGCTCCGCCGGGCCAGCCTGGCCAGCGAATCGCCCGCCAGGGAGCAGTGCTCAAGCGGCAGGATTTCGCGGTTGCCGGAGATCCCCCCTTGGCCGGCGGCGGCGCCCTGTTCGTCGGCTTCCACCAACAGCGCGATCAGGCGCAGGCATTCGAGGGGATTGCGGCTGGAGGCATTGACCGCCGCCAGCACCGGTTGCAGGCTGAGGCCGTCGTCGACCGTCAGCAAGGGGTAGGCGAGCCAGGGGAATTTCGGGGCTTGGCGGCTGAAATTCCAAAGGTCGAAGGAATTGCCGGCGAAGAGCAGGGTCTGCCCGGCCAGAAAGGTTTCCCGGTGGTCCGAGCGGTTGTGATGATACTGAAACGCGCCGCTCTGTTCGATCAGCCGCGCCAACGCCGCGGCGGTGGCGGCCGACCAGGGGCCGTCGCCGGTCATGAATTGCCGCAGCGGCGCCGCCTGCGCGCCGAGCAGGACCACCGGATGTACGGCCGAGGGCGGCTTGCGGCCGCAGACCCGCAGGTTGACGGCCGAGGCCTCGCGCAGGTAAGCGGTCTGTTCGGCAAAGGTCAGCTGCCGCGGCGAGGGCAGCCCGTGCTTCTTCATCAATTCCGCATTGCCGAACAGATAGGTGGTCCGGTAGCTCAGCCGCACGGAGCGATGCGGTCCCAGGCGGGCGGAGAGCGGGGCGAACTCCTCCCAGGCGAAATCCCGGATGTCCAGGTACGCCGTCTCCTCGGCCCAGTGATAGCTGGTCGCCAGGCGTTCGAATGCGTCGCAGGCGGCGTCGCGCTGCGGCGTGTCGCCGGCGAAGTTAAGTTGCAGCGAGGTTTCCGGATAGCGCCGGTGAAACTCCTGGCTGATCCGCTGCCAGTACTCCGCCTGGAACGGGGCGAGGCTGTCGGTGGCGAAACAAAACTCGGGCCGCCCCCCCGGCCAGGCGGCGGGCAGGGGCGCATTTTTTTCGGCCGTGAAAATCCCTGAACGTTCCCGGGACACCAGCCGCCCTGCCGCCACCAGTTGCGCCACCGACCGCTGCACCGTAACCGGCGTGGTGCCGATCAGGCGCGCAATCACCCGGACCGGTGGCAAAGGCAGCCCCGCGGCTCCCCCCTCGAGCGCGTCGAGCAGGCTTTGCCGGACCAGGCTTTGCGTTATTTTCTGAGGCCGGCCGGCCAGCAGCCGGCTGGCTGCGGCGACGATCTTGGCCTGCAAATCGCCGGCGTCTTGACGGGGGCTTCTCACGAGCGAGGCTCTCCGGTCTTCCCTTCGGCACGATTAATGCAAGTATAACAGAATAAGCGAAGCCTGGCCACTAAAAACCAAATTAGCGGTTGCTATGGGATAAAAAGGAGGTAATTATTCGTATGGCAAAAAAGGTTAAGGTATAACAGAAAGAGTAGGCCCGCAGCCAAGGAGCAGCCGATGCCCAAGCCCAGTTTTTTCCTTTTGGTCGCCGGCATTGGGCTGATCCTGGACGGGACTTTGCCAGCGGGCGGGGCGGAGGCCGCGCCGGTCGGACCGGTCGGGGCCTGGCTTTTCACCTCGCCCGCAGCGACCCTCAACGATGATTCCGGGCACGGCAATTCCGCCGCCGGCGGAGCGGCCGAGGGGTGGGTCCGGGTGGCGACGGGCAAACGCTGGCTTTTTACCGGCCAGGCCGCGGGCGTGTGGCGGGTGGCTGACAGCCCGTCGCTGCACCTGGGCCAGGGGAGTTTCACCTTTGAATGCTGGGTCTGTCCTCACGAGCTGCCCGGCCCGGATGGCCGGGAGCGCCGGCGGATCCTCAGCAAGGTCCGGCCGCACAATTGGCTGGCGCTTGACCTGCAACCTACGGGGCAGGTGCTGCTGGATCTGTCCGACGATCAGGGACGGCAGGTTTCGGCCGTTTCGACCGGCAAGCTGCCGGGGCAGAGTTGGACGCACCTGGCGGTGAGCGTAGACCGGGGGGCCGGTCAAGTCGGCTATTATCTGAATGGTCGGCTCGACAGCGTCTGCCCTTTGCCGGCGGCCTTTGCCGGGGGGTTGGATCTGGCGGATGCGCCGCTGGAGATCGGCGGCAGCTGGCAGCCGTTTGTCGGCTTTCTGGATCAGTTGCGGCTGTACAAGCGCGCCGTTACCCCGGCGGAGATCGCCGCTCATTTCGCCGCCGAACGGGCGGACAAGACCAGCGGGGCCTATGAAAAGCCGCTGGCGCTGGCCGGGGATTTCAGCGTCCATCCCGAGCATGCGGTCTATGCCGCCGGCGAACCGGTCGAGTTCGATCTGCGCCTGACCGGTCGGCGGGAGGCGGGGGAGTCGCTGACCTGGCAGGTGAAGAATTTCCGCGGACAGCCCGTCAAGACCGGGGACTGCGCGGTTCCCGCCGGGGAGGCGGACTGGACGCTCGCCCTCAGTCTGCCATCGACGGGGCCGGGTTATTACGAATTGACGGCCGGCTTGGCCAAAGCGGGGATCGGCTTTGGCGGGGCGGCGTCTTCCGCCCCGGCGGGGGTGCGGGCCTATGCCGTGCTGCCGGCGATCACCCCGCTGCCGCTGACCCATCCGGACGATTCGCGTTTCGGACTCCAGGGCGGCGCCCGCCTGGCGAGTGACGGCGATCCATTCGGCCCGCTGTATCCACTGGTCGGCGCCCGCTGGGTGCATGCCTACCGGGCCGAGCCTTGGCTGACCGCGCCGGCGTGGGTGGAGAAGCATGGCCCGAACACCTATCAGCCGGAGCTGGACGCTGCGCGGCAGCGGCAGGATTACCGCTTCTACGCGCGCCATGACCTGAGCGCCATTTTCGACCTGACCAGCACTCCGGCCTGGCTGATGGCCTGCCCGCCCGGCGTGAATCCGCCCGCCCCGGACCAGATCGTCCCCGCGCACAACTGCCAGGATTATCCGCCGCGCGACTGGGCCTATTACGGCGACCTGCTGACCCGGATGGCCCGGGAGAAGCGGATTATCCGCGAGCAGTGCTTTTCCGCCCAGCGGCACAGCTATTACAAGATCCACTGGGAGGTGGACTGGTATTGGAAGGGCAGTGACGCGGATTTCATCAAGCTCTACGCTACCGCCGCCCCGGCTATCAAGGCCGCCGATCCCGCCGCGCGGCTGCTCGGCCCGAACTACGGGGTGATCGCCACCGGCAACCGCCACTTGCAGCGGCTGTTGCCGCAGGGCTTGGGCAAGTATCTGGACGGCATCACCACCCACTCGTATTTCCTCGCCCCCACCGGCGAAAACGGCAGCTCGCCGGAAGCGGGCGGGCTGGTGCGGGAGGCGCGTACTCTGGTGCGGCTGGCGCGGCAATACCTGCCGGCCGGAGCGCCCGTTATCAACACCGAAGGCTCGAGCCGGCTGGGCGGCTATAACCCGACTTTCGATCATTGGGCCCTGACCCGGCAGGCGGCCTGGTTTCTGCGCACCCACCTGATCTGTCTGGGAGAGGGGTTTTCCAGCACCTGGTTCTTCCTGCTGGTGGACAACAGCCGGTATGAAGGCTACGGACTGTTTTACAATCTGGATCTGCCGCACAACTACCAGGCCCGCCAGGTGGCCCCGAAACCCGTCTTCTCGGCCGTGGCGACCGCGACGCGCCTGCTGGAAGGGACCACCTCGCGGGGGGCTCTGGAGTATCTGGGGGAACACCTGCTCGGTTATGCTTTTGACCGGGCGGACGAGCGGCTCGTGGTGCTCTGGTCCACCGACGAGCGACCGCGCGAAGCGGTCGTGCCGGTCGGCGTCGAGGCCGTGGATTTCTACGATCCCATGGGAGCGTGCAGCCGATTGGAAACGCCCGGCGGTCTGGCCCGCGTGCCGGTGGATGGCCATCCGGTCTATCTGTTGGGCGCGGCCGCTGCGGCGTTGCCTGAACCCGGAGCGGACCAGCCCGCCGGCCTGCCGGGCGACGCGCTCAAGCCGGGCGCGAAGCCTGCCGCCACCGGAACGCATCAGCTTTGGCGGGACGGACAGGCCTTGACAGCGAATCGGGATGGTCAAATCGTCATTCCGGCCGCGGCCCAGCCGGGAATCTGGCTGCTTCAAACCCGGTCCAATGGGCGTCTGGTGTGTAGCCAGACCGTGCGGGTGCTCCCGCCCGTGGATTTTCAACTGAGCGGCGATCATAAATTCCGGGAGCGCGATTATAAATTCACTTTGACCAATCAAGCTTCGGCGCCGCTGAAAGGGACGCTCCGCCTACATAGTGGCGAGACACGCCGAGACCTGGGGGAGTTCGAATTGAAACCGGGGCAGGTCCGGGCGGAGCAGCTCGATCTGCCCCGGTTGGGCCTCGCCAGTCCGGTGCGCCGGCAATATGCGCTGGAATTCACCGACCAGGCGGGCGTCGTCTCTCGCAGTCCGGAGCTGGAATGCGCGTTCACCTCGGTCCCGCGGTTTCCTTCGCCGCCCCACATCGACGGTGAGCTGGCCGACTGGCAGAGCGTTCCGTTCGACTCCGTCAGCGGCGAATCGGCCCTGATAATTCGCGCACCGTTGGCCCCCTTGCAAGGCCCGGCGGACCTGAGTTTCGCCTTTGTTTTCGCCTATGACCCGCAAGCGATCTATCTGGCCCTGCGAGTGCGCGACCAGGACCACGTTCAGACCCATCAGCCAGATCGTTGGCGCGACGACTCGGTGCAGTTGGCGCTGGCCACCGGCTGGAACGGGGAGAAGTGGCGCGTCTGGCGCAAGCTGCTCCTGTCCCTGGACAGCCGCGACGGCCGGGTGGAATGCACGGGCAATCTGGCCGGCCGGGCGCAGTGCGCCATCCGCCGCAACCCGGGCGAAACCGATTATGAACTGGCCGTGCCATGGAGCGTCTTGGACCCGGAACTGACCGGAATTCCTCCCGAGCGCCGCTTGGGCGTGGGGATTCTGGTCAATGACCGCGATTCCCTGGCGCCCGCCGGAGCGGAGAGTGCGAACAAAACCAATAGCCGCGCCCAGGCGATCACCGAACAGGCGGTGGCCGAAGCGGCCGGCAATCCCTGCCGCAAGGGCATGGAGGCTTACGGCGGCATGTTCTGGCAGCGCAATCCCGGCGAATTGGGCATTCTCCTGTTGGCTGACCAGGAGCCGCGCTGAATAAGCGCCGGGCGAATCGAGGAGAATAGCACATGCGATGGCGAACGGGGTTCACGCTGGTGGAACTGCTGGTGGTGATGGCCATCATCAGCATTCTGGCGGCATTTCTCATGCCCGCCCTCAGTCACTCCCTGGAGTCGGCCCGCAGCCTGGCCTGCCAGAACAATCTGAAGCAGGTCGGCTATGTCTTCAGTCAATACGCCGACGCCAACAGCGATTATCTGCCGCCGGTGGTGACGCTGGTGGGGGCGGACTGGTCGACCGCGAAATGGTGGCAGCGTGCGCCGATCTGGAATCTGGCCTATCCCGACAAGCCCTGGGTCTGGGGCAACGGCGCCACCTTTTTCGCCAGCATCTTCGCCTGCGCCTCGGCCCGGCAGCAGGCGCCGGCCACGGTCAGCGCGCATTACGCCATGAACAGCGCCTATCTGGACAACAATCCTTTGATCGCCCACCGTTGGAGCGCCGCGCCCGCGCCCTCCCGGACCTTGCTGCTGGGCGAGGGCAACGGCATGCACATCAACGCCAGTTCGCTGTATCGCACCTATCCGGACATGATCATTTTTTTCTATCATGCGGATTTCTCCAATACGGCCTATCTGGACCTGCATGTGAAAAGCCTGGCCTGGGCGCAGTTTCCTTCCAGCGGCACGGATATTTTCTGGCTGGGCAAATAGGTTCGAGTTCCGCCGAATTTGAGGTGGCCCCGCTGAATGTCTGAAAAAGGCCGAGCCGAAATTGAGTTTTGGCGAGGGGCGGATCAATAGAACTCAAGGCTATGCGGTTACCCCGATGTGACGGATTGAGCAAGCGAGGAGATGAGCATGAAACGCAATTATACCCACATGGTGGGTTTGGCGTTGGCCGGCTGCGGCTGGGCGGCGGCGGCCGGCGGGAGCGCCGAGGTCGCCCCCGGCGTCAATCCCGCCGCCGTGGCGGAAAAACGAACTGACTGGAGCGCGCCGGTGACGGAGATGTGGGCCAAGCGCGCCCAGCAGCAGCAGGCCAACGGCGGGCTTGACGTCCTCTTTGTCGGCGATTCCATCACCCAACTCTGGCTGCACGATCCCCGCTGGGCCAACGGCCAGCAGGTGTGGGACAAATACTATGTGCCGCTCAAGGCCGGCAACGTCGGGGTGGCCGGGGACCGGACGGAAAACCTGCTGTGGCGGATTCGGGAAGGCCGGATGCTCGACGGCCTCCACCCGAAGGTGGTGGTTCTGCTCATCGGGATCAACAACCTGACCGGTTGGGGCGGGCGGAGTGGAGGGGATGCGCCGGAAAACGTGGCCGCGGCCGTCAAAATCATTCTCGAGGAACTAAAATCCCGTTTCCCGGCCGCCAAGATCCTGTTGCTCGGCCTCTTCCCGGCCCTTGCCCCGGACAATCCGATCCGCCAAAAAATCCGGCAGGTCAATGCTCAACTCGTCACCTATCAAGATCAGAAACAGGTGTTCTTCCTGGATTTTGGCGGCAAATTTCTCAAGCCGGACGGTTCGGCGCCGCCGGAAATGCTCCGGGACGGGCTGCATCTCTCGGCGGCCGCTTACGAGCTCTGGGCCACGGAGATGACCCCTTTACTCCGGCAACTGCTGGCGCCGTAAGGCAACCTGGCCCCATGACCTTTCGGCCGAGCGCTAAAGGATTTTGGCCAGCCCCGCCTCATCTCCCGTCAGGTCAAGGCGCGGAATGACAGCTCCGCCGGCATCCGCTCGCCCCGCCACTCGACCGTCTTGGGCAGGTTGGGCAGCAGATCGAAATAATTGTCCGAAAGCAGCGCCGCGCCTTCGTCGGCATAGGCCACGCCGTGGCAGTAGACCGGACTGGTCAGGGTGAGCTGGCGGCCGGTGCGTTTGACCTCGATCTCGTCCCGGGCCGGCCGCAGCCGCCGGAAGGGGCGCAACAGCCAGACGCTGGGGATATGCTCCAGATTCTCGCCTTCGCCCCAGGCCGCGTAAAACCATTCCTCGGGCGGCAATTCCTGCTCCGGCGGGATCGCCGCCGCTCCGATCTCAATCATTCCGCCCGCGGCCAGGCGTAACGTCCGGCTCTCCAGACGCGGTTCGGCCCGGCGCGTGTCCACCGGCAGCCAACCCTGGCGCACGGTCAACTCGACCGCTTCGCGCCGGTCGTTGACCAGGCGGGTGACCAACCGTTCGCCCCGCCGGCGCACCAGGGCCCGCACCGGATAACAGGCGTTCTTGATCCAGTAAAAGCTGGCCTTGCGTCGCAGGGCGTAATCGATCGGCGTCCAGCCGGTCTCGCACCAGCAGTCGTTCCACATCCAGATCAGCGCCCCCTGGCAGTCGTCGATGGCGTCGTGTTGGCGGAACCGCAGGGCTTCGATGGTCCGCCCGTACATCTGGGCCTGGAACATCTGCCCGTAGCGGACATAGTCGGCCAGGGGCAGGTTTTCCGGGTCGGCGTAATGGTGGCGGATGGCGGCGGGCGTGGTCTCCTTCTCGAAGGTGTTGGTGTGCGCCTTCCAGGCCGGACTGTCGACGGTGAGCTCTTCGGGTTTGAGGGCTTCGCGGAAGGAAGCCAGGTGGCAGGGGCCGATCACCCCGTATTCGCTGACGAAACGAGCCCGGCACTCGTCATAGATCTCGTGGCGGTAGCGGCGGGTCAGATCCGCATGCATGGTTCCCGGCCCCCACCAGTGGCAGTCGCCGGAGGTCTCGCTGTTGGGTTTGTCTCCGCCGCAGGGGCTGCCCGGCCAGTAGGGCCGCTCGGGGTCGAGCGTCCGGCAAACCTCGGGCAGGATCTGGCCGTAGACGACCGTCCCGCCCAGTTCCAGATCCGGGGCGGGGAACTGCTTGCCCGAATTCCACCAGTCGGCAAAGCCCCAGACGTTCTCGTTGTTCCCCGACCAGAGCGCCAGGCAGGGGTGGTGCCGCAGCCGGCGCACGGCCGCGGCGGCCTCGCGGCGGATCTTGTCTTGGAAGGCGGCGGTCTGGTCCGGATAGGGCGAGCAGGCGAACATGAAATCCTGCCAGACCAGGATACCGTAGCGATCGCAGGCCTCGTAAAAGGCGTCGGCCTCGTAGATCCCGCCGCCCCAGACCCGCAGCATGGTGCAGTTGGCCTCGGCCGCGGCCCGGACCAGGGCTTCGAGCTTCTCCGGCGTGACCCGGGCCAGGATCGCGTCGGCCGGAATCCAGTTGCCGCCCTTGCAAAAGACGTCCTCGCCGTTCACCTGGATGGCGAAGCGCCGGCCTTCGGGCAGGGGGGTACGGTCAATGCCCACGGTCCGCAGACCGATCGACTTCTCCCAGACGTCGACGGTTTCACCCGCCAGTTGCAGTTCCACGCACAACCTGTACAGCGGCTGCCCGCCCAGGCCGTTGGGCCACCATCTTTCCGGCCGCGACACCGTCAACTCCAGCTCTGGGGTTTGGACGCCGACCTGGGCGACGAACGCCTGCCGGGTTTCGTAGCTGTCTCCGCCCGGTCCGGTCAGGCGGACCGTCACCTCGGCCTCGCTCTCGGCCCAGGGATGAAGGTTTTCCACTCCCGTCTCGACCCGGACCCGCGCCGCGCCCTCCGGCGTGAAACTGACGGCCGGCCGCACCTCGGCCAGCCGGCCCCGCCGGTAGCCCCACAAGCTTACGCCCCGCCAGAGGCCGATGTTGGGCAGGGCCTCGACCCAGTCCCACCCATAGGTGAACTGGGGTTTGCGCAATTCCCGGATGCCTTTGAAGCTCGTCCGATGGCCGTAAGGTTTCTGCGGCGTGGCTTCGCCCACGGTCTGGTCTTCGGCCCGTTCCGTACCTACCGTGACCCGGATCAACAATTCGTTTTCGCCCACCCGCAAATGCCCCTTCAGCGTGAAGACCGCCGGGACGAAGGCGTTTTCGGTCTCGCCCAAGCAAGTCCCGTTCAAGAAGACCTGGCCGTAATAGTCCACGCCTTCGCAGCTCAGCTCGACCCGGTCGGCGGCCAGCAGTTGCGCGTCGGCCGTGAACCGCTTGCGATACCACCACGAGCGGTCTTCCGGCCAGCGACAATGGGGCGCGTTAAGGCTGTGCAGCGGCTCCGGCATTACGCCCGCCTTGACCAGTTCCAGATGCACTTCGCCCGGCACGGTCGCGGCCAGCCAGTCGGCCTCGCGTCCCGCCACCTGCCGCGCCCCGCGCTCGCCGCTCACGGCCAACGATTCCTGCCGCAGTTCCCAATCGCCGCTCAAGTCTTGCCGATGCATGGGTTGCCTCCCGGAAGGCCGATTTTGTCTCCGTGCGTTCGTCCGCTTTCAGCATATGGCATGGTCTTGACTTTCAAAGGCTACAAACCTGATATTAGTTATCCATACTTGATCTTAAGGAGAGAGGCGATGGAGTATTGCCAATGGGACCGGCATCGCACGGACACGGACGTCACGCTGTTCGAAGTCGCCGGCGGCCGTTATCCGGTCCACTCGCATCGCGGGTTTCATGAATTCCTGATCGTCATGCAGGGGCGCTTACGGCACCGGGTGAACGGCGAATCCGCCCGGCTGGCGGAGGGCGAGGTGATTCTGATCCGGGAGAAGGACCAGCACGAATTGCTGGGCGGCCGGGGGGTGGTCGTAAATCTGCCCTTCACGACCGACTGGTTCGAACGCCTGGAGGATTTTTTGGCCTGCCCGGGCTGGGCCGAGCCTTGGCTGGCCGGCCGGCCGCCGCAGACCCGGCTCGAGCCGCCGGTCTGGCCGGTCCTGCGCGCGCAACTGGAGGAATTGCTGACCCGGGCCGACCCCGCCGAGGCCCGCGCGGAAATCGCCGGCTTGATTTTGACGCTGCTGACCCGCCACCTGCGGTCGGCCATTTCGGTTCCGGAGCCGGGATTGCGCCTGCCGGTCTGGCTGCGGCAATTGCAGGACGAACTGGCCGGCGCCATTCCCGTCGGCCTGACGGTCGGCGACCTGGCCCGGCGGGCGGGCTGCACGCCCGAGCATCTGGCCCGGACCTTCCGCCGCTATCTGGACCAGACGCCGGCGGAATATCTGAACGCGCAAAAACTCAGCCGGGCCGCGCGCCTGCTCAGCCATACCGACCGGCGGATAAAGGAAATCGCCGCGCTGGCAGGCTTTGCCACACCGGGGCATTTCTGTCGCCAGTTCCGCCGCCAGTACGGCCAGCGCCCCGGCGATTACCGGCAGGTTCATTCGGCCCTGCCGACCTTCCCGCACCCATTGCCCCGGCCGCAGGCGGATCGCTGAACGCTGGTGGAAAAAGCGCTCTCCGGTAATCGTTCCGGTATCGCCGCTTGGTGGACGCGCGTTTTCAACTACGGCCCGCGGCCCGCATTCCGCTTCGAGTCCGCAAATTGGCCTGGTCATAATCGTGTTTCCACAGAGTACGCCCGTCCGCCCCAGAGTTCGCTTTTCCCGTGGCCGGCAAAAGTCCGCAAGGGAGTTTGAGAAAAGTTCTGGGGAATCTTTTTGCCAAAAAGATTCCCCAGAAGCGGTCAGCATGAACTTGATTTGATATGCGGCAACGAGCTACCCGCAGCCGGCGAGGTGCTCCGGCCGGCGGGGGGCGAGCCCAAACGTCATATTTCTCATGCGGACTCCTCAAGACCGCAGGGGAGGGGGAAGGCGAAATTTGGCTTCCCCGCCGCTGGTCGTCCGCCGACTCAATATTTCAAAAGCTCAATGGCTTCGATCTGATAATCCAGCGTGTAAAGCAACTCGCGGTTTTCACTTTTCAGAATGGAAGTGCCCAAGCCGAAGGTTTTGATCTTGTCGGTGTCGAAGGAGTACTGCGGACCGTCGGGAGCGGAATTTTCGTTCAGATAGGTGAAGGCCGAAAAGGGGAAGATCAATTCGTGCACGCCGGGCGTGTCGGCGACGATGCGCGAACTGGCATAACGCGCGCCGTCCACTTCGGTGGCGTAGAGCATGTACCAGGTTCCGGGTTTGGTTTCGTTCACCTTCAGCTTCACCCGCACCGCATCGCTGCCGCTCCAGTCCAGGCCGCTGCGGCCGTCCGGCAGGCGGGTCAGGTACGGCCAGCACATCCTGGCCCCCGGGTGCGTGAATTTGATGACAAACCGCGAGTCCTGCACCGAGGCTTCAGGCACGCCCAGACTCCACTGGCCGCTGTTCAGATCGGCAAACATGGGCTTTGCTTCCTGGGGATTGATCTGGCGGCAGTCCAACGCCAGGGGCAGGGCGGCCGCCGAGGCTCCGGCGGCGCGGGCGCCGAGCGTGGCCAGCCGGCGCCCATGGTCGCGGTCGTCCGGCGCATAGAGCGTGAACTGTTGCTTTGCGCCCTGGCCGGGGGCAAGTTCCAGCGACAGAACTTCCGGCTGCACCCGCCAGGGGGCGGGCACGGTTAGCTTGACCTCGCCGCTCCAGCGGTCGGTCCCGAAATTGTTGGCCAGCAGCTCCAGCGGCAGGCTCTGGCCCGGACCGAAGGCATAGGCCGCCAGCGAACGGTCGTAGGCGTCTTCGGCGGCGGGGCGCATCTCCAGGATCACGGGCGAGGGGGCGGCGGCCGCTTCGGCCGGTTGGCGCTGGGCGCGCAGGTCGGAAAAAACATCGTCGAAGGCGGCGGCGCGGACATAGAGCGGGACCCACTCCGTCAGCTCGAGCGTCACGCTGCCCGCGGCCGTCCCGCGGGCGATCTGCTCGCCGCTGTAGAGGAAGACGCCGTAATCCCCGCTGATTTTTAGCGGCAGCTTGGCCGGGCCGTTTTCGCTCCA
>CAYMGG010000020.1:0-30128 GCA_964389915.1 uncultured Planctomycetaceae bacterium | reverse complement strand
TTTTACTAGCCCACTACCTCACATCCCTGGCCCTGTTTTGCTGGCCCGCCGCCAAGGTAGAGCCTTTCACGGACCCGGAAGCCGGCGTCTACGACCGCTATTCACCGAGGCTGCACAAGCACGTCAACGCGCTTTTGACCGAATGGGTGGACGCGGTCCTGTTCGCCACGCGCAAGGTTTCCATTCAGAATGCCCTGGTCGGCGATGGCAAAATCGCCAAGGGAATCGGGACTGGCGGCGGTGAGCGGATTCTGCGCTGCGAGGGCAGTCCGGCCTGTGTGGCTAAAAACCGCTACAGCCTGCCGCCTGAATTGCCGCTTTCCTGGGATGCCCTCATGGCCGCGATCATCGGCCCGGAAGTTCCGCAGC
Organism: uncultured Planctomycetaceae bacterium; assembly: GCA_964389915.1. Classification (GTDB taxonomy): domain Bacteria; phylum Planctomycetota; class SZUA-567; order SZUA-567; family SZUA-567; genus CAYMGG01. The sequence goes on along the minus strand of CAYMGG010000020.1, from coordinate 29,759 downwards.
CGGTGGAACAGCCGGCGTAGTTCTTCCCAATTGTTTGTCTGTATGTGTTCAATTTCAAACTGTCGGAATTATAGCTGAAGGAAACGCCTTCAGCAAATTTCCGGCCTATTTTCGGAGGAATTTTACCATGGTCCAGCTGAATTTCGATGCGACTCAGGTCGATCCGTCGACCCATTTCGAAGCCATTCCCGCGGGCAAGTACCTGGCCATGATCACGGAGTCGGAATTCAAGCCCAACTCCAAAGGCACAGGGCGGCTGCTCAAGCTGGTGTTTCAGATTCTGGACGACGGGCCTTACAAGGGGCGGAAAATCTTCGAAAACCTCAATCTCGAACACCCGAATGCCCAGACCATGGAAATTGCCCAGAAGGATCTTTCCGCGATCTGCCATGCGATCAACGTGCTGAAGCCCCAGGATTCGGCGGAACTGCATAACCTGCCGCTCATCGTCGTGGTCGGTTGTCGGAAGCGGCCGGATACGGACGAAATGACGAACGAAATCCGGGGCTATGCGCCGCGGGAAGCCGCCCAAGGCAAGCCCCAACAAGCCACCACCACCACTCCGCCCTGGCGGCGCTAACACCTCTCTCGACAACTGAATCGCTCGTGGAATCGTGCGCATTGGGCGCATGCCGGGGGCTTCCGTGTCTCTACAAATCGGGAATGCCTGGGTAATCGCGGCCGCATCTATTCTGTCAACCGCCCTGTCGGAGAAACTGTATATGCCTGAAATCGAGATCTGGACCACCTCCAATTGTCAGCGGTGCGAAGAGGCCAAAACCGCATTGCAAGAGGCCGGCTTCACCTTTCTCGAGCGGTCTCTGGAGGCGCTGCGCTGCGGTGACATTCTGGACGTGGACGCGCTGGTGGAATTCGCGATGCGCGACGGTAACGTGCCTCTGATTCGCGTGGACGGGAAGTTTATTTCCGATGTTGAGTTCGAGGCCATGTTACTGAGGACGGACTGATGAATCTCCGCTATGTCAGCATTTTTTCCGGAATCGACTGTGCGTCCGTGGCGTTCCTGCCGCTGGGGTGGAAGCCGCTGGCCTTTTCCGAGGTGGATTCGTTCGCCTGCGCGGTGCTGGCGCATCATTATCCCGCCGTATCGAATCTGGGGGACATGACCCAGGTCGACTGGGCGGAGTTCAAAGGCCGGGTGGACGTGGTCATCGGCGGTCCGCCCTGTCAGGCGTTTTCAATCGTTGGGGCGCGCAAATCGCTCGGAGACCGTCGCGGCTGTCTCAGCCTCGAATATGCGAGGGTTATTCATGAAATCGATCCCGCGTTCAGCATTACGGAAAATGTGCCGGCCTGGCTCAACACCCCCGATAACGCCTTCGGATTTTGTCTGGCTGGCCTGGTGGGAGCGTCCCGAAAACTCCTGCCGCCGGACGGAACTCGACGGTGGCCGAGTGCGGGCCTGGTTGCCGGACCCCGCCGAACCGCGGCGTGGCGAATTCTTGACGCTCAACATTTCGGACTCGCCCAGCGAAGAAAAAGAGTCTTCGTCGTTAGCTGCCGTGCTCGAGACCGGCTCAATCCCGGAGCGGTACTTTTTGACAGGAAGAGCCTGCCGGGGAATCCTGCGCCGGGCGGCAAAGCGGGGGAAGCCGATCCATCCTCTTCTTCATCAGGCGCTGACGGCGGTGGCCGAACGAAACTGAACCGTCTGGACGTGTCCGGCGCGGTTTCGGCAAAGTGGTCCAAGGGCACGGGCGGTCCGTCCGGCGACGAATGCTATAACCTGGTCCCGGTCGCCTTCTCCTGCAAGGACGGCGGGGCGGACGCCGGCCCGATCTCTCCGACCTTGCGGGCCATGCCGCACCATCATTCCCGCATGAATGGCGGCGGCCAGGTGGCGGTGGCGACCATGCGCGTCAGCCCCACGTTGCGCGCCGATGGCGGGGCGCTCCGGCCCGAAAAGGACACCGACGCCGTCATCATTTCGTACCGCCCCGAGCTTGCATCAAAAACCGACCGGGTTGATTCGCCCCGAAATATGACGTCACAAGTCATGTCCGAGTGGTCGGTGCGAAGGCTGACCCCACGGGAGGCGGAGCGGCTGATGGGACTTCCGGACGCCTACACCCTTGTCCCGTTTGGGAAAGGCGGCCGCCATAAGGATCTGGCCGAAATGGCGCGTTACTGGAACGTCTCCGAGGATGAAGCCGCGCATCTGGCTGCCGACAGCCATCGCTACCGCGCCATTGGCAACGGCATGGCCGTCCCCGTGATCCGCTGGATCGGCCGCCGGATCGAGATGGTTGTGAGAACACTGAAACGGAGAAGGCCATGACCTTTTTGACCTGCGTTCGTTGCGGTAAGCGGCCGACGCTTCGGGCCAGCAAGCCGCAAATTTGCCGCGAGTGCGCCAAGGCCAGCAAAACATGCATTTATTGTGGTGGCCCGACCCCGGAACCGGAATACCCGGGCGAGGTGCGCACCACGGTCTGCCAGAACTGCGATCCCGGCCCGGGGCATATCGATTGCGGCCGTTACCGTCTAAAAATTTCCGACCTGCAATATTACGGTACAAGTTTTGAGTGAAGGATTTCATCATGCTTGAGATCGTTTTGCCATGGCCGCCATCGGTGAATCACTACTGGAAGCTTGGTCGCGGCCGAATCTTCCTGGGTACGGAAGGCCGGCGCTACAAATTGGCCGTTGTCGGTGCCGTACGTTGCCTTGGCGTGCAGCCGTTCGTCGGGGATGTGTCGCTGGAAATCGAGGCCTACCCGCCTGATCGTAGGAAGAGGGATCTCGACAACATCCAAAAATCGATCTGGGACGCGCTGGGCAAAGCCGGGTTATATGACGACGACAGCCAGGTCAAGCATGTAGAGGCCTGGATGCGGGAGCCCATTCCTGGAGGAAAAATTGTCGTTTGCATTTCCGATTACGATTCAGGACGTTACGCTCCTCCGGCAATTGCTCCCGACCCTTCCGGCCCGAATGATTGCAGTTCCTCTCTGACTGGTTTCTCGCCTCTGTTTGATGGGGAAGATAATCATGAAAATCGACCTTCCTGCCAAGCCGAACCAGCCGCTTCCGCCAGTCGTCAATCGCTGTCTTCAAGGCGACGCGCTGGAGTTGGCCAAAGAACTGCCGGATAAATCGATCCATTGCATTGTCACTTCCCCACCTTACTTCGGATTGCGGGATTATGGCGTGCCCGGACAAATCGGTCTGGAGAAAAGCCCGCTGGAGTATGTTGACAAGCTGATCGCGGTTTTTCAGGAACTGCGCCGGGCTTTGCGCAACGATGGAACCATGTGGGCTAATCTTGGCGATACCTATACCGGTTACGGGGGGCAGAAATATGCCTGTCGGCGGCTCACGGCGGACCGCGCTCCTGATTCGCGTACGCCACCGTGGCAGAAATATGCCCTTAAACCCAAGGAGTTGATAGGGTTGCCGTGGCGAATCGCCTTGTCGTTGCAGGCTGGCGGCTGGTGGTTGCGTAGCGAGATCATCTGGCACAAACCCAACCCGCTTCCTGAAAGCGTCACCGACCGGCCGACCAAGGCCCATGAACACCTTTTCTTGCTGGCGAAAAACCGCCGCTACTATTACGACGCGGCGGCGATCCGGGTGCCATGCCGCGATTCGTCGTTCACCCGTCTGGCCCAGAACGTGGCCGACCAAACCGGTTCCAAGCGCATCCATGCCGGAAAACGCGCCAAACCCATGAAGGCGGTGGCGGGACACAGCCAGGATGCCGCCACGGGGCGACCGCTCGTCAACCGCCGCACGGTCTGGACCATTCCCGTCAAACCGTTTCGCGGCGCGCACTTCGCCACTTTTCCGCCAGCTTTGGTCGAGCCCTGCATTCTGGCGGGCTGTCCGGTGAATGGAATTGTGCTCGACCCGTTTGCCGGCAGCGGCACCACGCTGGAGGTGGCGGAGAGACTGGGCCGGCGCTGGCTGGGATTCGAACTCAATTCGGCTTATGTGCGTCTCGCCGAAGCCCGCGTGGCCGCTTTCAAAACAGGGAGGAATTGAACAAATGGCTAAAAAACTACTGGTCCTGGCGGATACGCATATCCCGCAACATCGGCCGGTGGCAGTGGAGATTCTCAAAAAAACCATTGCCCGGCTGAAACCGGATATTTCGATCTCCCTGGGGGATCTGCTGGATTGCGGCGCTTTTTCCCACCATCCGCCCACCTTCGGCATGCCGGAGTCGGATTATGAAGCCGATCTCAAACAGGCGAACGCGCTCATTGATTTTATCCAAAAGCACACCTCCGAGCGGACTGTGCTGATTGAAGGCAATCACGAGTATCGGCTCGACCGCTGGGCAGCTCAGACGGCTGAAGGCAGAGGCGCGTATAACCTGCTTGCCCCGCGCATCCAGCTTATGCGAGGGCGCCGGAACTGCCGTTGGATCAGGTATGGCTCTGTTGATGGCCGATACCCCCATTTCAAGATCAATTCACGTACTATCGCCGTCCATGGTTGGAGTTATGCCGTCAACGCCCCTCGCCGGCATCTTCAAATGGCACAGGGGCTGAGCGTGCTTTTCGGCCACTGTCACAAACTCTGCGTCGATTGCCAGCAAAATATCCTGGGCGGCGATACGATCCGCGCCATCAGTTGCGGGTGCCTGTGCAATCTTGTGCCGCTTTACGGTACAGGCCGGCCTGTGGAATGGGTCAATGGGTTTGTGGTTGGATATCTCGGCCGCCATTCCGACACCTTCTTCCCCGTCGACATCAAGGGCAACTTCGCCATCCTCCCTGACGGCGCATGTATCAGTGTTTGACCGATATTCGAAGTCCGTCGTGCAAAAAATCCAACCAGGCATTTCGTGGGCATTTCAGGATGAAAATCATGAAAACGCACCGCTTTCGCAATGGCCGGTATCGCGTTGAATTTGCAGACCGCATCGATGGCGTCTGCGACGTGCCGGGTGGAGACGACACGCCGCTGACAATGGTCATCCTCACCGGTGACAACCTGCGGGCGTTTCATTCGGCTTTGCACGAGGGGCTCCACGCGCACGGCGTACCTGACGCCTATCTGCACGACCGCGAAGGCAACGCGGCTACCTGGAGTTTGGCGCGGTTTCTGTGGCGTCGTATTGGGGAAATGAAACTGAAGGTCAGGCCTGTAAAAACCGGAAAACAGGAGGACCGTAGATGAATGACAAACAAAATAATCAAATCGCTTCCGATCAAATCGAATGGCGAAACGCTAACGTAGTGTTACCGCCGGTCGGCCAACTTTGTGAAGTATCGTCTTCACCGTTACCGACAAAATCTGACGAGGAAAGTCCTCTGGAAGCCGCGCTAGTCCGTCTTCCGTGCCATGGTGATTATGCCTTTGCAAATGGCGAGGAACTTAACTTTCGAGTTCATGGCGTCAGATGGTGGCGGCCGCTCCCGGAGCGTTCGACATGAGCCTGCGCAGCTACCAGCGTGAAGCCGTCGATGCCGTTTGGGAGCATTTGCGGACGCGCGACGATAATCCCTGCATTGTCCTGCCCACCGCTGCCGGGAAGAGTCATGTGTTGGCTGAAATCTGCCGGGAAGCGGTCTCCTCCTGGAGCGGGCGCGTGCTCGTCCTGACTCATTGCCGCGAATTAGTGGAACAAAACGCGGCGAAAATTATCCGCCTGTTGGGCCGGGACATGGTCGGGATCTATTCCGCCGGGCTCAAATCCCGCGATATACGCCAGCCCGTGATCGCGGCAGGTATCCAGTCCGTGTACCGGCGGGCATTTGAATTGGGGGCATTCAATCTTTGTGTCGTAGACGAAGCGCATTTGCTCCCCCCTGACGGCGAGGGAATTTATAGGACTTTTCTGACTGCGGCGAAAACAATTAATCCGCAGTTGCGCGTGATCGGCCTAACAGCCACGCCATTTCGATGTCATTCTGGTGAAATCTGCGCGCCGGAAAACATTCTCAATCATGTCTGCTATGAAATCGGCGTGCGGGAGCTGATCGCCCAAAAATACCTTAGCCCTTTGATCAGTAAGGCCGGGATGCTTCGGGCCGATACTTCCGAGTTGCACATCCGGGGCGGCGAATTCATTGCCGATGAAGCCGAAGCGCTGATGGACACTGATGCGCTGGTCCGTTCCGCGGTGCGGGAAATTATCGAACTGACCGCCGAGCGAAATGCCTGTCTGATTTTTGCCACCAGCATCGGACACGGCGAACACATTGTCCGCGTTTTCCAGGAAGACCACGGTCTTGAATGCGGCTTTATTACGGGTAGCACCCCGACCCGCGAGCGGGATTGGCTGATTGCCCGGTTCCGAGGCGAATGGCCGGAAGACCATGAGGAAAAGCAGACTGAGCTTTTCGGGTCAGCAAAACCAAATCCGCAGGACTCACCGCTGAAGTATCTATGCAACGTGAATGTTTTGACCACCGGGTTCGATTGTCCGCGGACAGATTGCATAGCCATGCTCCGGCCGACCATGAGTCCGGGACTTATGTACCAAATGATCGGGCGAGGTTTCAGGCTACATTCGTCCAAGCAAAACTGTTTGGTCCTGGACTATGCGGATAACATCCTCCGCCACGGTCCGGTGGACCAGATTTCAGTCGGGCACCGGCCTAAAAAGTCCGGCGGCGGCGAGCAGGTGGCCAAAGTTTGTCCGAATTGCCAGTCCATTATTCTGGCCGGATATTCGGTCTGTCCCGAATGCCAGTTCGTGTTTCCCAAGCCGGAAGCCAAGCACGCTGCCAAGGCCAGCGAAGTGCCCGTGTTATCCGGCGAAGTAACCATCAAAGATTATGAGGTCCTGGAAGTGGACTATTCCGTACACCGCAAGCACGGCGCGTCGGCCAATCACCCCAAGACCATGCGGGTCGAATACAGAGTCAACGAGCGGGAGCGAATTTCGGAATATGTCTGCCCGGAACATACCGGCTATGCCTTGGGTAAATTTCAGTCCTGGTGGCGCAAACGCTGCGACATGCCTTTCCCGCGCACCTCGTCCGAGGCGGTCGCCATTGCCCGAGCCGGCGGCTTGGCTGAGACCACGCGGATCAGGGTCAGGTCCATTTCCGGCGACGAATTCGACCGGATCATTCACCATGAACTCGGTCCAGTCCCGCTGCCGGTCGAATACGAAACCGACGCTGAACGGGCTGCGCGAATGCGCCGGGAAGATGGTTGGGAAGACGATTCCGACGCGGTATTTGCCGCCCGCGATGCCGATGGCGACGAAGACGCGCTAATCGGTGCTGCAAGTGTCTCTGCCGATGAAATTCCTTTCTGAGTGACTTCGAGCCGTAAATGAGAAATGTGCGGCAAAGAGCCGCTTTGTTTGATGAATAATCCCGATTATACGAAGACAAGCCATCTATAAGGAGCGACTGATGGGCAGAAAGAAAGATCGAATGAGAGCATGTCGCGATAATGCACAGCACCAATCGACTTTTTGCCATCCCTGCAAATCGCACGACTCCAGCCTGTTTGCTGCAGGTGTGGACTTGCTGAAATTTCTGCTTGAACCACCGGGTGATCCTGTGCGCCGGCAATTTTTGGAATTTGCCGTGGCGATCCTGCAGGCCGGAATGGAGGTGAAATTCTCGGAGAACCAGATCAACATGCTTCCCACTTGCTGTGATCCCAAATGGGTACATGCGGCCGGTATAGCGCCGGGTTCACGCAAAGACGATACCACCGAATAAAACTGCCGCACCGATTTCTGCCGAAATAATCAGAACAAACCAAGGACGCCCCTCATGAATATACATACCACCGCGCTTCCCATGCTCCAATCCGGCCTGTGTGTGTTGCCGGCGATCCCGGCCGAAAAGCGGCCTTCGCTTTCCGGGTGGAAAGCGTTTCAGGCCGCTCGCCCGAATGAGACGCAAATCAAGACTTGGTTCGTCGATGCTCCCGGGCTGTGCCTGGTCTGCGGCGCGGTTTCCGGCAATCTGGAAATGATCGATTTCGACGCCCAGGGCGAGATGTTTACCGCCTGGTGGGAGAAGGTGGAGGCTACTGCGCCGGGGTTGTTCGACCGACTGGTCGTGGAGCAAACGCCATCGGGCGGCTATCATGTGGCCTATCGCTGTACGGATTCCGTGCCCGGCAACCAACGGCTGGCCCAGCGGTCAATTATATGCGACAGTCCCAATCCCATCGAAATCCACGGCAAAAAGCTGGTCCCGCGGAAGATCGGCGGCCGATGGGAAGTGCTGGTCACCCTGATCGAAACCCGCGGCGAAGGCGGGCTGTTCCTCTGTGATCCGGCGCCTGGGTATAAACTCCAGCAGGGCAATTTCTGCCAACTGCCGGTTCTCACCGCCGCGGAACGCGACATTCTGATCAATGCCGCCCAGTCATTGAATGAGCATGTCGAACGTTCCGCATCATCTGCACCCCATGATTCACATGAAACCTCCGGCGGACGCCCCGGTGATGATTTCAATTCTCGCAGCGATATTCGCTCACTTCTCACCAAGCATGGCTGGACTCAAATTAGCCAAGGCGAAAATGAGCATTGGCGCCGTCCCGGAAAAGACTGCGGCACCTCAGCCACCTTGAAAGACGGCGTATTCTATGTTTTCTCGACCAGCGCCGCGCCGTTTGAAGCCGACCGCGGCTATTCCCCGTTTCAGGTCTATTCCCTGCTGGAGCATAACGGCGACTTTGCCGCTGCCGCGCGTGAACTCCGTACTGCCGGCTTCGGCGATGATACCGAAAATCTGCCCAAGGTCGATCTGTCCTCGTTCCTCTCGAAAGTGCCCAATCCGCCGGCTAAAGACGCCGAAGCGGCCGCCTTGCCGCTTTCCGATCTTTTCGAATCAATCAATGAACTCGATCCGCCTCTCATCCACGGCCTGCTGCGCGAAGGCGAAACGATGAACGTGATCGCTTGTCCAAAGGCCGGGAAGAGTTGGCTGGTCATGAAACTGGCCATTTCAATCGCCTCCGGCCTGGACTGGTTCGGCATGCCGGTGGAATACGGCCATGTTTTGCATATCGATAACGAACTGCGTCTGAAAACCATTGTCTACCGCTACCGGAAGATCGCCGAAGCCCTGAAAGTGCCGCCCAGCCTTTTCAGCCATAACCTGGATATAAAAAGCCTGCGCGGTCAACTCCAGGATTTGAATGGCCTAGGCGCTTATTTTACTTCGCTGGAGCCGGGCAAGTACAAGGCCATTATCATAGACGCCTTTTATAGAACTTTGCCCATCGGCGTGGACGAAAACGACAATGGCGCTATCGCCAATCTTTATAACAAACTCGACTGGTATGCCTCCCGCCTGCAGTGCGCCTTCATCCTGATCCACCATTCGAGCAAAGGCAATCAGTCGCAGAAATCCATCACCGATGTCGGCGCCGGCGCCGGCGCTCAATCCCGCGCGGCCGACACGCACCTGATTCTGCGACCCCACGAAGAGTCAAACGTGGCCGTGCTCGAAGCAGCGGTCCGCTCCTGGCCGCCTCGTGCCCCGATGTGCTTGCGCTGGGAATTTCCCCTGTGGCATCCGGCGACTGATCTGGATCCGGCTGCGCTGCATGGAAAACCGGCAACGCATTCCTCCATCCCGTCGAAGCACGAATGGACGGTGGAGGAATTCATCAAGACTTGCGTCATGCCCTTCGATCCCTGTGTCCAGACCAAGATCATTTACGAGGCTGGTCAACTGGACATACCCGAACGCCGGGCTCGCACCTTGATCGAACTTGGGCTTGAGGAAGGATTGTTGCTAAAAGAAAAGGACGGCTCACGTGCCCCCATCGTGGCCGTACGCGACGGGATTCCCGCTGGCAAAGCTCAGATGATTGCCGCCAAACTTATTCGCGATCCGAATCAAAGCATTCCGGATCTGGCTGTCGCCCATGGTGTCAGCGAGCGGTATGTGCGGCAGGTCAGGCAGGCTATGGAAGGCGTTCCCGTAGACGGTGAACTGATACAAGATGACAACCATTAAAAGCGGAACTAATGCGGAAGTGCCGCGGAACTGAGTTCCGCAAAAAGCGGAAGTTAGTTCCGCTTTTGAAAATTGCAACTCCCTATTTGATATGATGTTGACATTTTTGAAAGCGTCGTGACGTGACGTCAGGTCATGACGCGTCAGGAAGTCCGTCAGAGTTCCGCCCCTCATAAATTGGCAATGCCTTATGCCGCAAAAGGTTGTGGTTTAAAAAAGCGGAACTAAACGCGGAACTGCACACACCCTATCCCTACGGGATAGAGCGGGGGCGTCAGAACGCCCCCCGCTAATCCCGAAAAATAGGGATGGCCAAAGCGGTGAGATGAAGGGTTAATTTTGCCCCCCAGCCACAGTGAAGCTGGGGCTCACCAGATGCGCTTGACGCCGTAGAGGTCGAAGATCTTATCCCGGCTGACCAGGGTCAGATCTTCAGCCAAGGCTTGCGCAGCCAATAGCCGGTCAAAGGGGTCGCGGTGGTGGAAGGGAAGCAGAGAAACCCCAAGGATGTGTTTAATTTCAAATGGCAGAACTTGGACCCCAGACATTACGAAATCATCATGGATTTTGTCCAAGGGAACGGGAAGCCGTAACTTGCCAATGCTGACCTTAATGGCAATTTCCCAAAAGCTCGCCAGGCTCATGAAAACTCCTGGATCCTTATCAGCTATCGCAGAACGGACCGACGAATTGATGGATTCGGAGCCATCGACATACCAGACAATTGTATGCGTATCAAGGAGTAGTCCCATTACATGTATTCCGAGAAATCTTCAAGTGGCGCGTCGAAGTCATCTGACATCCAACACTGGCCGCGGTATTTTCCAAAAAGGGCACGCAGGCCGTTCTTTGGCTTCTCACTATTCGCAGACGCCAACGGCTTTACATCGACGACCACTTCGGCCTCGCCTTCAGGGAAACTGGGCGGGACATTCAAATCTAAATTAAGGTGAATGCGATGGTCGCTGCCGATCATCACCCGTTTGGTCATAACACTCATTTTCGTTCCTCCGTCGATTTGAAGCCTACCCGATTTGTAGCGGGTATTCAAGGATTCGTTGCCCGCGAACGGCTTTTCGCTGCACCGTTTGCGCACCAGCTGCACCGTTTTGCTACTCAAATCACGGGTCCTACCGGCGGAAAATGGTTCTTCCCCGGGCGGGAAATGCCCCCCAGGGAAGACTTTGTTGGGCACTGATAAAAAAATCTAAAGCTTGTTATCAAAGAAGTTACATGTTCGCTTAAAACAGTAAAAAAGGGGGCTTTGAAATGACCGAAATTGCGGAAAAAATCGAGCTTACGAAGTCAGACACCCCGTCGCCGCGGTCAGGTTTGCCGGCCGGCTTGGTAGTGGAGTCCTGGCCGGTGGAGCGGGTCAAACCCTATCCGGGCAATCCCCGGGTGAACGACGGTGCGGTCGAGGCGGTGGCCGTAAGCATCCGGCGCTTCGGTTTTCGCGTGCCGCTCATCGTCGATGCGGACGGCGTGATCGTGGCCGGCCATACCCGACTCAAAGCGGCGCTGAAATTGGGATTGACCGAGGTGCCGGTACACGTGGCAGCCGATCTTACGCCGGACCAGGCCAAGGCGTTGCGGTTGGCGGATAACAAGACGGGCGAGATCGCCACCTGGGATTATGACCTGCTGCCCATCGAATTAGCGGAACTGCAGGGGTTTGACTGGGACTTGACATCTTTGGGGTTTTCCGACGAGGAACTGGCCAAGCTTCTGGATTCTCCGCAGCCCTTCACTGGCCAGACCGATGCGGATGCAGTTCCCGATGTGGACGAATCCGAACCGCCGTTCAGCAAAGCGGGCGAGATTTATGCCTTGGGCAAGCACCGGTTGCTGTGCGGCGATTCGGCTGATCACGATGCTGTGGCGAAACTTATAGGGGGGAAACAGATCGATTTGTTTTTTACGGATCCTCCCTACGCCGTCGGGTATGCAGATAAAAATGCTTTTCTCAACGCCGCGGACAAGGGCAACCGCATCCAGGACGAGATAGCCGGCGACCATCTTTCTCAGGAAGAGGCGGCGGCGTTGTGGTTCGCGGTCTTTACGGCCTGGGCGCCGTATCTGGCCGATCATTCCGCCTACTATGTATGCACCGCATCATCGAACGGCCTGCTCCCTTTGATGTTTGACACCTTGTCCAAGGCAGGGATGCCGTATCGTCACCAGCTCATCTGGGTGAAGAATTGCCATGTGCTGGGCCGCTCCGATTACAACTACAAGCACGAGCCGATCCTGTACGGCTGGGCCAAGCGGCACAAGTTTTACGGCGGAGGCGAACAGAAATTTTCGGTGTGGGAATACCCCAAGCCCACGGCCAACAAGCTTCACCCGACCATGAAGCCGGTGGCATTGATCGAAAACGCGATCCTGAATTCGACCGAAAAAGGCATGCTGGTGGCCGATCCGTTCCTGGGTTCGGGCAGCACGTTGATCGCCGCCGAACGAACCGGCCGCGTGTGTTTCGGCACCGAGTTGGAGCCTCGTTATTGCGATGTCGTCAGGAAACGCTGGGCCGAGCAGGTGTCCGGAAGTGGCAGTGATTGGACAAAAGCGACGCCTGTCGCTTAAAAAACAAATCAGAGCAATTGTCGAATTACTTTGATTTCCAGGTAGAGATGCAGCGGATCGCCGGCGATGGGAACAAAGCCATAGCGTTCGTAAAAAGCTTTAGCGCGTGCATCAATGGCATCAACCGTAATGGCGTAAATCCCCAATTCTTCTCCGACTCGCGCAACGCGTCGCAGGGCATCGAAAAGCAGGGCCTCACCCAATCCTTGCCCTTGCGTTTTCCGATCGATGGCCAGTTGGCCTAGGTGAGCGGTGGGAATCGGGTAGCGGGGCAAATGCTTGCGTTTGGCTTCGGGAAGGTCTTCCAGAATCATGCTGCCGGTTGAGAGCGCATAAAATCCGTCAACTTGGGTATCTTCTGCTTTGACGGCAACGTAGGTCTTACTGATATCCCGTTTCGCGTGTTGGGAAGCCAGTTCACGGAGATAACGGTTCAGCGATTCCACCCCGCAGTCAAAATGACTCCGGTCATGGCTGCGCCCGAGTGGTTCGACGCGCCATTTCAAGCGATCATCTCCTGATGTTTTTTGGCCGCACGTTTCAAATTACGGGTTGGCTTCACGTCCTTGTCTAGTCGCTCCAAGAACTTCCGGCTGGCTTCGGCATTAAGAATTATGGCCTCATGTTCGGCCAAGATGCTGTTGGCTTCCCGCATTAACGCGGCTACGGCGAATGAACTGACGCTTTGCCCGGTGAGAGACGCGGCGCGTTCAATTCGGCGCTTAGCGACACGGTCCAAACGGAAGTCCAGGCGGTCCTTGGTGTTGGGCATGATTATTTCCTCCGTAATTCACTGTTTTCAGTATACCTCGTGTACGGCAAATTGCCACACAAATTTACAAGGAGCCAGTAAATGACTATCGCTATTGAAGAACGAGCTATCGAAAGCATCCAGCCTTATGAAAACAATCCCCGCGTAAACGACCAGGCCGTGGATGCTGTAGCCGACTCGATCCGGGAGTTCGGTTTCAGGCAGCCCATCATTGTGGACGGCGAGGGAGTGGTGATCGCCGGACACACTCGGCTCAAGGCCGCCAAGAAACTGGGGTTAGCCACGGTGCCGGTCCATGTGGCGAACGACCTTACGCCCGAGCAAGTGCGTGCTCTGCGGATCGCGGACAACCAGACCGCAACCTTGGCGGAATGGGACTACGAACTTCTTCCGCTGGAGATCGCGGCATTGCAGTCGGCGGATTATGACTTGTCGCATCTGGGTTTTGATGAAAAGGAACTGGCTCGGCTGTTGGAAGACGCCAAGGGCGATGTGGACGGTGCCGAAGAGGTGGCGCCGACGGAACTGGAATCCGTGAAGCCCGAAGCGTTGGCGATAATCGAGGAATCCGACCGGGTGGTGGTGCAGTTTTCGGGCGGCAAGGATTCGACCGTGGCCTTGAATTGGACACGCGGGGTATGCGAACGGCTGAACAAGCCACTGACAGCACTTTTCGTGGAAGTCGGAGCTGAATTTCCAGACCTTACCTGTCATGTAATCCGGGTTTGCGAGCGGCTTGGCGTGGAATTGGAGCTGTTGCATCCGCGCGAAAATATCCTGGCCCATTACATGACCAAGCGCGAATGGCCGAACAGCATTTTCCGCGACTGCCTGCACAAATTCATCAACGATCCGGTGAATCGCTACTTGCGGCAGTTTGAAAAAGAGAAGGTGATCTGCGTTCGCGGCGGGCGCAGCGATCAGAAAACTTCGGTCAGCAAAAGTGACATTTATCAAGAAGTTCACGATGGGGATCGCGTGGTCAGACTGCTCAACCCCTTCTTCGGAATCCCCAAAGCCGAATATGAAAAAGCCCTCGAACAAGTCAAACCGCTACTTTGGCGGGGTTACGAACTTGGCTTTATTCGTAGTGCGTGCTGGATGTGCCCGTTCCAAAAAATTGAGCAATGGGAAGCCTTGAAACAACACTATCCAATGCTGTGGGAAGAGATGCGCCGCTTGTCCCAGGAACTCGAATACAAGGAATTCGAGGGAGATTCCACCCGGCGCCGGTTCATGGAATACTGGCAAGCGCAGGCCGAATGCAACTAAACATTCTCGACCTGATCTAGTCGCTTGCATGACGCGCCAGTTGCCGACATCTATTTGCAGGCATTGATTCGACCGGCGGCGCGAAGAACATACAGCGCATCGGCGGTTACCCATTCGTTGAGTTTCTTTTGGTGTGCTCCGCCCCACGTGACCAGATCGCATCCGTTGGTCGGAACTACCGAGACTTTGTAAAAGCGCTCTTCGGCAGGCCAACCACCCTGGGGAAGTTGTTTGGATTGCAGAAGATCCAGCGCGCAACGGCAGCGGGGATCTCCAATAAAGCCAGCCTCGGCCATCACTTTCAAGCCGAAGAGAATATCGTACCGCCAGTAACAGGGATAATGCAATTTCGTAAACTGCGTGTTCATGACGGCGCCGTCACTGCGCCGAAGATAGAGACGGCGATCAAGAAAGACCTCTGCTGCGCGTCTGGCCGCTTGCGCGGCGTCTCTGGCTCCAGTTACCCGCGCATACCAGGCTAATCCCCGTAACGGAATAAGGCTTTCCCAAAACGATGAATGCGCGGCAGCGGCACGTCGGTCACAGTTCCAGCCTCCGTCAGGCCATTGCCAGCGAATTAGGAGTTCGGCCAATCTAGCGCAACGCTCGTCCATCAAGCCGAGGGCAACCGCCGAAAACAATGCATTGCCCTGCTGGGAAGCGCAACGCCGCGCGCGCCCTTGAATAATCGGTACGCCCCGGTCCTTATGCCTTGGCGGAGGTTCATCGAACTTCTTTTCCTGGAGGGCTTTCGGGTTCAGCCAATAATTGAGCGCTTGATCGCGGATGGGGTACAACTGCTTATCACCGGCAGGATATCCGATATCAGCCAATGTGGCGAGAACCCAATGCCCGCCGCCCCATTTCTTGTACGGATTACGTATCGGGAGGATGCCCCCGTTCTCATCCCGGTTCCGCAGGAGAGACTGGACCCGGGGCGACTGCCGGATCTCATTTTGAAGATCCTTGATAGAGCGAGAAGCCGGATCTTCGGACAACACGCCAACGCGGATTTTATAGCGAATCGACGGCTCTTCGGATGTCAACAGTTTTTGAATAACGTTGTCCATGATCTTCCCCGGCAAAGCGCGGTTAAGATATCCGTACTGCAGACAATTATATACATTCCGCGCAAGCGTTCATATGGCAATTTACTGGTTTGCATATCGCTCAAACATCAAAAATTGCGTTGATCGCTGTGGGCCGGACACGGTAGACCACGGCTGGGACGCCGACGCCAAGACCATGCTACCACACCCCCCTCTGTTTGAGGGCATTCGCCCGCAGAGGGGGGTGGTCGCGGCCAGAGCGTCCTTTTGAGATATCGACAGGCATTTGAATTCGGAACGATACCGGGATGTTTATTTTCCGAATTGCTGATGCCTTTTACCTGAAAAACGGGAGCCAAATAATTATGAAGACTATTCTTGTTTCCTCATGCCTTATGGGGGCGCCCACGCGATGGCACGGCCGCGCGGTGCGCCCGTCTTCCTATGTTCGCAAATATCTTGCGGAACATCCCGACGCGAAGATCGTGCCGATTTGTCCGGAACAGCTTGGCGGCTTGCCTACGCCACGGCCTCCGGTGAAAGTGCGTAAAGGTCGGGCCTACGAAACGTGCCCGGAAAAAACCAAACGCGACGAGGTTACCGGCGCGGAAGTTACGGAATACTTCCGCGCCGGTGCCCAGGCCGCGCTGGCCATTGCCCGTGAAAATGGCTGCCGCTTGGCCATACTTTGCATGGCTAGCCCTTCATGTGCGCGTGGCGGTTTCACCGGCCGCCTGCTGGCCGAAAACGGCATCGAAATCATCAATACCTTCTGATTCTCCCACCCGCCATTCATCATCATTTTTGGATTTGCCGGCCGCCTCTCTTTTCTCGCATGTTTGAGATAAGGATTTTTGGAATCAGCCGAACGGGAGGGCGATGATGACAGATCGGGAATTAGAGTGCCGGATATTTTTGCTTTTTGCGGAAGTGTTGGAAATGGCGGCAGGCAGCATTACCGCGGCCGAAATGCTGTCAATTCGGGAATTCGATACGCTGGATCGAGTGGATGCGGCCTTTCTTGGTCGGGTGCCGGAAAAGGGCTGGATTGAGCTGCAATTTCGGGACGGCGAACGCTATCGCCTGCGGCTGGAACGGCTAAACGAAGGAAACAACCAATGAAAGTACGAGAATTTCAGAAGCAGGATTGGGACGCGTTCGCGGGTTGTGTGGACTGGAGCGATGGCATGGTTCCGCTGATCAGTATCGGCGAAT
The DNA here is from genome assembly GCA_964389915.1 of uncultured Planctomycetaceae bacterium. Classification (GTDB taxonomy): domain Bacteria; phylum Planctomycetota; class SZUA-567; order SZUA-567; family SZUA-567; genus CAYMGG01. Next base: position 12,951 of record CAYMGG010000020.1, on the reverse strand, counting down.
TCGAAGACGGTAAAGAATTCGTGGTGGTTTTTGATCCGACCGGTACTTGTCTGGTCATAGAGGACCATCCGCAGAGCTTCGGCGGGGGGTGGATCATAGAAATGGCCTTTCCAACTCAAGAAGCGGCCCGGGCTTTTGCCGAAGGAATTCAGCCGCCCAAATGTTTGGCGGATTTCCTTATGCTGGGGTTCAAGGAAGTTTAGGGGAACGCTATGACCGAACAATTGCGCTTGGAAAGCGAAGTACCGGACCGATGCCGGATGACCCCTAAACAACTTCTTCAAATAGCGCGTTTGGCCGTTCCGGGCATAAGCACGCTGCAGGAACAAAAGTCTGATCGACTTGATTTTCATGCAATCCACGTAACCAACCTCGCCCGCGCGTTACAGGCTGCTTACGAATTGGGCCGGCAGGAAGCCCGGAACGCGGGTGCGGAAATAACCTTAGCCTGCGTTTTGGCGTCATCGCTACCCCGGTACATTTTTTTTAAAAAAATATTCGCATGACTGTTTCCAAAAGCTCAAGAGCATCACGAACTTTTGCGCAACCGCGGTTTTTGCCTCAAAAAAAGCATCTTTTTGGCTTGCTGTGGCCCCAAACGCATGGCTGATGTCTCATGACGAAGCGCATCGGGCGCGGCGTAAAAGAAAAAGAAAGGGGCAAAAATGGCGACGAAGGAAAACGGGAAAAGCGCGGAGGCGGTTGGTGCGGAACGGTTGGCGGACATCGGCGCATTGCTGGACCAGATCGGCCAGGAACTCGACACGCGGTTCAAACCAATTGAAGAGGCCGGGGTCGATTGGACCGACGCCGGCGACCTCGGCCGGATCAGGGACAACTTGCTTGAGGCGCTGCAGACGATCAGCTCGTTCTCGCGGGCGGACATCGAGGCGACCTTGGCGGAACTTCGGGGCTGAACGGTTTTCAATACGGAGGAACGGAAATGACGGCGAAGGAACTTGAAGCCGGGCTGCAAGCCCTTTTCAACGAAGCCCTCGCGGTGGCGCTGGGTGAAATCGAAGAAGACGGGATGACGATGCCGACGGAACTGGAAAGCCTGATCCGGGTGGCGACGTTCGAGGAAGAGGGCGTTTTGGGCGCGAATCCGGGGGTGGTTCTGCGCTTCAATCGGGGTGGCGAGGTGACAGAATTCCAGGTTGAGATTGTTCGGTCCAAATGATTCGGAGGGATGAACGGATGAAAACGGATCAAGGGCTCAAACGGTCGGCGAAGCGCGTAACCTTTCGGGAATTCCCTGCCGATGATTCGTTCGGGTTTGCCGGCGCAATCCGGACCAACAGCCATAACGACGCAACCGGCCGGAACGAGATTGACTTGGAAGCGGCCAAACGTTTGTGGGCCAAGGCCTGCGTGGCGGTGGCCCGGGTGTTCGGCGAAAAAGATCAGGCCGTTGTATGCAAATCCTGCGCGCCCCGGCCGGCCGGCACTTGGCAGATGTGGTTTATAGCGAAGCGCACCCTAATCGCGGCGAAGCTTCCCTGACCGAAGGGATCGACCGGGCGCTGGAACGCCGTCGGCGCTTGCGGGGCGGCAGAATCGGCGGTTTGGTTTGGCAAAAGGCGTTTGATGCGGTGAAGCGGGCGACACAGGACGGGACCTGGGTCGATTGATCAACCGGGCCGGCACAACCGGCCTATTTTGAACGGGAGCAAAAGGATGTCCAAGAAGACGACCAGCAAAAACAAGAATACGGTAAAAAAAGCGGCCAAAAAAGTAGCGGCGAAGAAAACGCCGGTTACGAAAGGCAAAAAGGCGGGGGCAAAAGCGGTGCCGGTCAAGAAGGCGGCGGGATCAGCCGGCGTATTTCACATTTACGACGAAACCGCCAAAAAGTTTGTGCCGGTTGAGAAGGCACGGCCGGTCAAGCTCAAGGGATTTGAAAGTTTTACATTTTTCGCCCATCCCGCGCCGGAAGGCCAAAAAGGCTGGATTGTAAGCGAAGCCATAAGCGGCGCGAAATTCGCGGCCGGCGCTTCCTTGGCCCAGGCGCGCAGCCAGGCGCAGAAACGGTTGGCTGAAATCGACGCCCAGCGGCTGGGCGAAAATATCCGTACCGTAACCACCAGGAACGGGATTGCCCCGGGCCGGGCGCTTCCTAAAAAACCGACAAAAACGCCCAATGCCGACGCTTCCGCCGAAAGTCAGGGATTGCGCGACCAGGTGATCGCGGCGCTGGGCACGGACAAGCCGCAGGTTCACTTCGACGACCTTGTCAAGGCAACCGGCGGGGCAGTCGACGCCGTCGCGGCCGCGTTGATGGTTCTGGAGTTGGAGCATAAGGTCAAGAGCCTACCCGGCAAGTTCTACCGGTTGCCGAAGGCGGATGAGGCGAAGGCCACGAAAGGCAACCGGGGCGGCAAACCGCGAGGAAAGATGAGTCTGCTCGACGCGGCGGTCGAGATCATGAAGGGCACTAAGAAGCCACTTTCGGTTAAGGAGATCACCCGCGTGATTTTTGAGCAAGGCCTTGCCGCCAGCAACGGTCGCACCCCTCACGCCACCCTTTCGGCGGCGATGGGGCGGGAGGTCGCGGGCAAGGGTACGCAGAGCCGGTTTCGCCGCGCGGAACGGGGGCGCTTCGAGTTGAACGCCTAGCCCGTTCAAGGCGATATGGAAAGGACGAACAATGGATACGAAAGCCGAAGATAGGCATGCGAGTGTGAAAGCGTTCTTTGATGAGCAGAAAGAGTTCATTGGCTACCTTTATGATCGGTGGCAGGACGAACGCGATTACGAGGACATCGAGGAATATGCGGCGGCACTGCGGAAGCGGGCGGAGAAACATGGCTTGAAGGTGGTCAAAGCCTATCGACGGCCGTTCGGGTTCACTATCAAAACGAACACCGATTCCTACCGCATCAAAGTGACGCGAACCAAGGTGTCTCTGGAAGTGTAGCCTAGTTCCTCGAAACGGCGGCGCGCTTCTGATGCACGGAACGGGGGCGTAGCGCCTGACCCCGCCAATACCCCTGCGCACCCCGGCCACTGTCGGGGCTGCGTTACGTGTGGAAGATTCCTATCTTCCGCTTGATATACCCCAAAAACGCCAACAACCGCTTCAAATTCAACGATGTTTCTGGTCCTCGGCCTTGGGTAGCGCCAGAGCCGAATGTCTACCCCAAATGCCGGTTTTGCCCAGGAGAATCCGTTTTATGTCCGACGGAAAGCTGAATCCATTGCATCTTTCCCCCGCCGATACGGCCCGGCTTTTGGCCAAGGCCGGCGGGGAGCCGGTAACCGAAGCCGAAGTCCGCGAGCTCATTGCCGCAGGCGCGCCCGTGGACGCCGAAGGCAATCTCAACCTGGTTCATCTGGGCGCGTGGCTGAACCGCCAGTTTCAGGAATCCGGCTTTCCAGGCAACGCCTGATGCGGTTGGTCATCATGTCTTTCTGCTCCCTGGAGTTCCAATATGCCCATCAATCCGCACCAGTTGAAGCCGGTGGAACTTGCCCGCTTGATGAACAGCACTCCGCTGGGTGAGACGGTCAGTCAGGCGGGGGTGTATCGCCAACAGAACCGCGCTGGTCTGCGCATTGGCGACGGGAAAATCATAAACCTCATCCGCTACGTGGCCTGGCTTTATCTGCAATGGCGGCAGATGCGCGAGGCCGCTCTTGCAGATGACGGGCTGTCTTATGCCGAAAAGCATCGTTTGCGTGAAGCCGACCGGTCGCGGCGTCTTTCGGAATCGGTGCGGGATATCGGCGAATTGCCGCCAGTGGAAAATCCGGAACGCCGGGAAGCCTGCCGGTATGACCTGGCCAAATTCATCATGGCGTATGCGCCGGAAGGCAAGGACCCGTTTTCGAACGACCACATCCGGGTGATCCATCGGATTGAGAATGCGATTTTCCACGGCGGAAGGTTCGTGGAGGCGGTCTACCGCGGTTTTGGTAAATCGACCATTTCGGAACTTACCGCCGTGTGGGCGATCTGCTACGGGCATAAGCGGTTCATCCCCATCATCGGTGCCAACCAGACGCGGGCCAGCGATAACCTAGACTCCATTAAGGGCACATTCGAGAGCGACCTACTTTTGGCCGATTTCCCGGAGGTCTGCTACCCGATTCGGAGTCTGGAGGGGATCAATCAGCGCAGCCACGGCCAGCTTTACCGGGGCCAGCCCACGCACATCGAGTGGAGTTCGGACTTTTTGGTGTTCCCCATGATTCCCGGCAGCGAGGCAGCCGGATCGGTAATTCTGGCCTGCGGCATAACCAGCTCCAAGGTGCGGGGCATGAAGAAACGCCGTGGCGACGGGGTGCAACTGAGACCAGATTTCGTGGTCATTGACGATGCGCAGGACGAAGAGTCCGCGGCCAGTCCGCAGCAGGTCACCAAACGGCTGAACATAGTCAAAAAGGCCATTATCCGGTCGGCGGGGCATACGACCGGCATGTCCGTGGTCATGCCGTGTACGGTGATCCAGAAAGACGATCTGGTCGATCAGCTCCTTGACCAGCGCAAGAATCCGGCCTGGCAGGGCGAGCGGATTCCTTTCATCCGCAGATGGGCCGATCGCCACGCGGATTTGTGGTTGGTCGAATACGCTCGCCTACGGAACACCTATAACGCTGACGATCCCGACGACCAGATCCGGGCGCGGAAGGACGCGACCGCCTTTTACGAAGCCCACCAGGCCGAGATGGACAAGGGCTGCCTGGTCTCCTGGGAACATTGCTTTGCCCGTGACGAAGGCGAGATCAGTGCTATCCAGCATGCGTATAACGCATTGATCGATGACGGCCCGGAGGTCTTTGCCAGCGAGTTCCAGAACGACCCGCTCACCCCGCCGGAGGAGGAAGGCCAGCTGACGCTGGAAGAGGTTTTGGCCAAGCTCAATAACCTAAAACGTTACGATGTCCCGACCGCCTGTGAGAAGCTGACGGCCTTCATCGACGTACAGGGTAAGTGCCTGTATTACGTGGTCTGCGGCTGGGGTTCTGATTTCACTGGCTATATTGTCGATTATGGCGTGTTTCCCGACCAGCACAAATCGTACTTTTCCTTGCGAGACGTGACGCGGACCTTGCAGACGGCGTTTCCCGGTACAGGCCAGGAAGGTGCCTGGCGAACTGGTTTCGAGGCGCTTTGCGAAAAGCTCCTGGCCCGGGAATGGAAACGGGATGACGGTTCGATCCTGCGCATCAGCCGTTGCCTGATTGACGCCAATGACGGCAATGCGGCCCAGACAGTTTACGACTTCTGTCGCCAATCAACACACGCCGCCATTGTCATGCCCAGCCGCGGCAAGGGCGTGACCGCTTCCTCTACGCCATTTTCTGATTATCGCCGCAAACCCGGCGACCGGGTATCGGAATGGAACTGGCGCATCCCGGCCGGTATTGGCCGTAATGCGATCCGGTTTATCTTGTTCGACACGAACTACTGGAAATCCTTTGTCCGCTCCCGTTGGCGCGTGGCCAAGGGTGATGCTGGATGCCTGTCTCTTTTCGGCAAACGACCGGAAGCGCAACGTATGTTTGCCGAACACACGACTTCGGAATATTCCGTCCGCACTGAAGGCCGCGGCAGGATAGTGGACGAATGGAAAATACGTCCCGGCCGAACGGAAAACCATTTATGGGACTGCCTGGTCGGCTGCGCCGTGGCCGCCTCCGAACAGGGAATCGTCCTTTCCGGCTCATCCGCCTCCGCTCGGCCACGTAAGCCGGCCATCAAGCTGTCGGAATTGCAGAAAAAGAAGTAGGCGATAGGCGCGTTCTGTGCATGTTTCTGCAGGGCGATTTATGACACAACCCGCAAATATTAAACTGCCAGATCATTCTCTTGTTCGCCAGTTTGGGGCGATTTGGCAAAGAAAAGCGCTATCCCAAAGGTGAGTGGCCCCAGCCGACCACAGAACATGAGGAAAATGATCATGAGTTTTCCAATGGAACTGAGGGCGGCAGTAATGCCGGTGCTTAAACCCACTGTCCCCAATGCGGAGGCAGCTTCAAAAAGACACGCTTCAAATTCGAATTTTTCAGTTAAGGCTAGGATATAGGTTCCAGCAACAAGCATGAACAGATAAAAGCCAACGCCCGCCATGGCCATCCACACGCGCTCAAGTGGGACCGGTCGTCCCCAAAAACGGACTTCGTGATCGCCTCGCAAGGCACTGCGCATCACGCCAACCAGAGCTGAGAAGGTTGTAGACTTCAGACCGCCGCCGGTGCCGGACGGCGAAGCACCGATCACCATCAGGATGGTCAATACAAGCAGCGATGCCTTCGATAAATTCGAAATACTGATAGTGTCGAATCCGACGGTTGTCATTGCGGTCATGGCCTGGAAAAAAGACGCCAGCAATCTTTCGTCGATCGGTTTTTTCTGAATGCATGGTTCGGCCAAAAAAATAAGGGAGGTGCCGACAATAGTGAGCCAGAGCGTGCTCCAGAGGATGATCTTGCTGGTCAGAGTGGTGTGTTGAGTCTTGCCGCGCAGCATTTGCCAATAGTCCACACAAACGATAAAGCCGATTGCGCCCAGATAGCTCAAAATCGCAACCACCATATTCAGCCAGAAATTATCCGCATAGCCTTCGAAACTGGTGTTGTAAAGGCTGAACCCCGCAGTGCAAAAGGATGAAATACTGTGGAATATGGCGCTCCATAAGGCGTTTGGTTCTCCCGCACCACGAAAGATGGGATAGAGCGCGAGGACGCCCAGGGCTTCGATTATCGCGGTAAAAGCGATGACGCTACGGATAAACTTATCGATACGGAAAGAGTTAGGTAGACTGAATACGGTTCGTCCCACCTCGGCACGTTCTGGAGACAGCTCTTTTTTCCTGGATAGGATGACGAACGAACCAAAAGTCATGTAGCCTATGCCGCCGAGTTGAATCAGCACCAGCACCACAACTTGTCCGAAAAAATTATAGCAGTCGGAAAGACTTACGGTCACCAAGCCGGTTGTGGAGACGGCAGACGTGGCCGTAAAAAGGTTGTCGAGCGCCTTGACTCCGGGCGCGCGCTGGGCAAACGGCAAACATAGAATCAGCCAGCCGACCAGGATATATGACAGATACCCCCAAAGAGCCAGCTTGGCGGGGTGTAATTTGCTGATAAATCTCCCAACGCCCGACAACGTCTCTCGCAATTTTTGATTCACATCCAGTCCTCCGCCATGGCGGTACATTTGAACTTCATATTCGGCAAGTAAGTCTAGCCTTGCCGCATATTTCGTCTCGGGCCGTTGTGCAAATCTACGCAAAAAGCTCACTTTGCCTTTGTCGTCACGGTTGACGCACAAACAGGTATTTTCGTCTTCTCTACTTACGAAGCAAGAGGCTTTTATCTCTTGGGGCAACAGCATGTTGCGAATAACGGGAATGTCTTTTGACAGAAAGGAAGAGCTAATGTCGGCTTTTAGGAAAGAGCCTTTGTCCCTGGCGGTTCGTCCTGGTGATGAAAAGAAACCACCGTTCACCCCCGAGGAACTGCTGGAACTGGGCAAGAAATACGCCTATGTCGAAGGTATCACCGGGCATTTTGCCGAAGACGCGGCGCAGGAATTCGCTATCGCCGGCTGGGAGGCGGTTGGCAAAGCCGAGCACCAGGAAAACATCCGGGCGTTCCAGATCCAGGCCGGCAAATGGGCGGTGACGGATCTTTTGAAGCGGGAGTGCCGCCATAGCAGTGCCGTCGAAAGTTACCGGCAAGAGACGCTGGACGCTCTGGCGCAAGGGGGCGAACCGCCCGAGGACGTCGTTGACAAATCGGCTCAGGACCCATTGGAGGCGCTGATTGCCAAAGAAGAAGGCGAGCGGGCCATGGCCTGTTTGCAGGCACTGCCGGAACAGGAGCGCAGGGTAGTGGAGGCAATCGTATTGGAAGATCGCACCCAAGATGATTTGGCACATGAGCTTGGGCTGAGCCAACGGCAAGTGAGTCGAATTTTGCAGAGAGCTTTGCAGAAAATTCGGAAAAATATGGTCTAAACTTCCCTTGGGCGTCGTTTGGATTATTAGAGGGGAAAAAAATTCAGCTGCCCTTCCATACCAGCCTGACCGCTTCGCACCAAAACAGTTTTCTGTCCTCAAGGATTTTTGCTCATGCCCGAAGATTTGAGCAATTCGATTGCTGAATCCGCAAAGCAGCCCAAGAGTGCTTCGGGCGACGCCGGCTCGGTGGAGCAGCACTCCCTCAAGGACCAGATCGAGGCTGACCGCTACCTGGCCTCCAAAGCTGCGGCCAAGGCCAATGGCCTGGGCGTCAAAATGACCAAAGTGGTCCCGCCTGGCGCCGGATGACCCGGCCACCTGTAACCCAAGCGCATCGCCATCACTTTCACCCTGTTTGTTTTTGTCGGTCGGACTTCTGTCGAGGTCATGCCATGGTTCCTGCTGTCGCCGAAAAGAAGCCGATTCGCCTGAGCACGATGAGAGCCGTGCCGGTGCGCATCATCCGGGCACGGTTCGACGCGGCGGAGACCACGGACAACAACCGCCGTCACTGGGCCTGGGCGGACGGGCTTTCGGCTGACGCGGCAGCCACGCCGGGCGTGCGCTATAACCTCCGTACCCGCTGCCGGTACGAGGTCAAAAACAACAGTTACGCTCGCGGGATTGTGCTCACTATCGCCAACGATACGGTCGGCACCGGCCCGCGCCTGCAAATGCTCACCTCGGATGACGGCTTCAACCGCCAGGTGGAAAAGGATTTTCATCAATGGGCGCAGGCAGTCAGCCTGGCCGAAAAGCTGCGCACCATGCGTATGGCCAGATGTCAGGACGGTGAGGCTTTCGCCGTCCTGGCCACCAATCCCCGTGTGGATCACCCGGTGCGACTGGACGTCAAGCCGGTCGAAGCGGATCAGATCACCAGCTCCTGGCGGAACGCGCTTGATCCCAACGAGGTGGACGGCATTCGGCTGGACAATTTCGGTAACCCTATTTCCTACCGCATGCTCAAGTACCATCCCGGCGATACCTGGTTTTATCTGGGCGACGAGGCAATAGAGATCCCCGCCGCGGCCATGATTCACATTTTCCGCGCGGACCGGCCGGGGCAGCACCGGGGCACGCCGGAGATCGGCCCGGCCGTGGAGCTTTTCGCCCAACTGCGGCGGTTTACGCTGGCGGTTTTGTCCGCGGCAGAATCGGTGGCCAACGTATCCGGCATTCTGTACACCGATTCGCCGGCGAACGGCGAAGCCGATTCGGTCGAGCCGATGGATCGGATCGAGCTGGAGAGGAACATTTTACTTACCATGCCCGGTGGGTGGAAAATGGGGCAGGTGGAGCCGCAGCAGCCGGCCACCACCTATGCCGAGTTCAAAAAGGAAATTCTGAACGAAATCGCCCGCTGCTTGAACATGCCCTTCAACATCGCCGCCGGCAATTCCTCCGGCTACAACTACGCCTCCGGCCGGCTGGATCACCAGACCTACTACAAATCCATCCGCGTGGATCAGGCTTTCACGGCCAATCGGGTATTGGACCGAATCCTGCGCGCTTGGTTGTGGGAGTACGCGCTGGAAATAGGCTTGGCGGCTATGGGGTGGGTTTTACGGCAGTGTTACCCGCCCGCCTGCAACCTACTGACAGCGGATTGCTATTCACCAGAAATTTTGAACTTCGGCTATCCAGACACGCCTCAAGCGCCAGGTCTCCCGCCGCACCAGTGGTTTTGGGACGGCATGGAGCATGTGGACCCGTCCAAGGAAGCCGATGCCCAGGCAACTCGGCTCAACAACCACACCACCACGCTGGCCATCGAATATGCCCGGCAAGGTCGGGATTGGGAGATGGAGATCCGGCAACGGGCGCGGGAAAAGAATCTGATGCAAAGCCTGGGATTGACGGACAGTGACGCAACGCCCAAGCCCAAGCGTAAGCGCAAGGAGACAAGCGATGCCCCTGCCGACGCCGAAGAATGACGAAAAACCGGAGGCCTTTATCCTGCGCTGTATGGACGATCGCGTCATGAATGAGGAATTTCCGCGGGCCGATCAACGCCTGGCCGTCTGCGAAACCCAGTGGCAACGGAGAACCCAAGCCATGGAAGAGTTTTTGATGATCGAGGCCCAGAGCAAGACCAATCCCCGTGTAATGGGGCTGGCTTACTCGGGCGGGAAAATGAATCTGCCGGGCTGGCGGTATCCGGTCGTGGTCGATCTGGCCGGTCTGGAATTGCCCGATTCGGTGCCGCTTCTGACCAATCACGAGAATCGCACCGGTAGTCGGGTGGGTATGGTCCGGGCGAGCGTGGAGAGCGGCGCCCTGGCTATCGAGGGGGAGATTACCTCCAGTAACGAACTCGCCCAGGGCATTGTGGAACAGGCCAAGGCCGGGGCGGATTGGCAACTTTCCATCGGGGCGGAAGTCAAAGATGCGGAACTGGTACCCAAGGGCCGCACCCGGGAGGTGAATGGCCGCCAGCTGGAAGGGCCGTTTTACCACGTGAAAGCGGCGGTTTTACGGGAAGTGTCGGTGGTGGCGGTGGGAGCGGATGGGACCACGCGCCTGAAAGTGGCGGCGCGCTTCGAGCTTACCGGTTTTCAGGGGGATGATGTCATGGGTGATCAGACGGTGAAAGCGAATCATAATTCCGAAGCAAAGGACAAGCCGGCGGTCGAGGTGCAGCCGGAAGGGAAAGGGACGGTGAAGGCTGCGTCCACCGCGTCAGGCGGTGCGGCCGCGTCGGCTGCGACTGCCACTGCTCCTGCCGCCGCGGCAACGGCCGATGTTCCGGCGGTGGCCACCGCGACGACTGCGGAGACTTCGGCCGATCAGGCTTCGGAGAATGCTGGTGGCAACAAGGGTGCCGTGTCCGCAGCCGTTACGCCTCCGGCAGTGGCCGGTCAGGTGCTGCCTGCCAAAATCGAGGCCAGCGCAGGTATGGCGGCTGTTCCGCAACCTGCCGCCAATCACGGCGAAACCGCCCGGACCGAGGCGGAGCGGGCGATCAAAGTCGAACGGGACCGGGTGACCGCGATTCAGGAGATCTGCGCCGGCGAATTCCCCAAACTCGAGCGGGAGGCCATCGCCGCCGGCTGGAATACGGATCAGACCCGGATCCGGGTGTTGCAGGCGATCCGTGCCTCCCGGCCCCAGGCGGACGTGAATCTTTCCGTCGCACCGGAAAGGACACCGGAAACCACTGTCCGCCGGTTGGAGGCGGCCCTTTGCTTCCGCGTCGGGATTGACGAAAAGACTCTGATTGCGGCTTACGGAGAGCCTACCGTCAACGAAGCCTATCATGATCGGGACGTGTCCCTGCAGCAGATTTTCGTGGAGTGCGCCCAGGCCGAGGGCATCACCGTCCCGCGTCATTTCGGCAACGACACCATTCGCGCCGCGTTCAGCACCGTCTCGCTGCCGGGCCTGCTCAACAACGTCGCCAACAAGAAGCTGCTCAAAAGCTTCCAGGCCCAGCCCATTATCGCGACCCGCCTGTGTTCCGAAGGCGAACTGACCGATTTCAAGGAATCGGAACGTTACCGCCTGACCGATGTGGGCGATCTGGAGCCGGTTGCTCCCGACGGCGAGATCAAGCACGGCGGGCTGTCCGAGGACAAGGCCACCAACCAGCTCAAGACCTACGGCAAGACTTTCACTCTGACGCGCGAGATGGTTTACAACGACGACCTCGCCGCGTTTTTGCGGGTGCCCGAGGGCATGGGAGCGCGGGCCGCGCGCAAGGTGGACCAGCTCTTTTTCCAGCGGCTGCTGGCCAATCCGAACAGTCTCTTCAGTGTGGCGCACAAGAATTTCAAAGACGGTGCCGATACCGCGCTGAGTGCGGACAGCCTGGCCGCCGCGATCCAGATGTTTTTGGATCAGATCGATTCGGATAAGCAGCCGATCAACATCGCCCCGCGGTTTCTGCTGGTGCCGACGGCGCTGAAGATGACGGCCCGGGAAATCCTGAACAGTACGATTCTCCTGTCGGTGGGTTCCACCAACCGGCAGCGCATCCCGACCTACAACCCGCTTTCCGACGAAAACCTGGAAGTGGTCACCAGCCCCTATCTCTCCAACACGAACTATCCCGGCGCTTCGGCGAAGAGCTGGTATCTGTTCGCGGACCCGAGCGTGGCCGACACGTTCGAAATCGGGTATCTGCGGGGGCGGCGCACGCCGACGGTCGAACAGGGCGAGACGGACTTCGATACGCTGGGCCAGCGTTTTCGCGTTTATTACGATTTGGGCTGTCGTGAGCAGGATCACCGGGGAATGGTGCTCTTCAAGGGCGAGTAGTGGAAACGAACCGATCCTGCCTAACGCTTGGGTTCAATGCGAGGCGGGGATTCTTTCGCGCGGAGAAAGCTCAACCAGCGGTCCAAAACCTTTCCGTTCGCTTTCGCTCCGCCGAATGTCCTTGAATATGGCTTTCAGATCGTTTCCAAATTGTTCGGCGTGATTTTTTCGGGCTTGCCGAATTTCAGTCACGATAGGGTCGTCATTCATGGTCATTCCTCCGTATATTCTTCAGGAGTACAAATAATCGGCGGCACATACTGCATGTCTTCAATTCGCGCATACACCTGCCGCAGCCTGACAATATTGGCAATATGTTTGCAATTCCAGGTCAACAGGTAATCCATCCCATGGACCGCGGCAATTGCAATATGCGCGGCGTCTTCCTTGGCATTTTCGGGGACTGCACCTGAGGATACCAGTTCGGCTGCCAACAATTCCGCTTGGATGGTTGCCCGCAAACGGGGCAACTTCTGGAGTAATTCCGTCCTGCGGGCCACGGCATCTGCTGCTCCAACCGCGGCCTCGCTGACTACCAAGTCAGAGACATACAAAGAATCCGTCTCCGCGTGCTCTTCCCACCACTCACGGGTGATGAGTTGATGGGCAGCCAGAACCAGACTTGGATTCGGCCGGGCAGTAAGGTAGCTGATAACGGAGGTTTCAAGGTAAATGCGCTTTTTCATCGCAACTATTCCTTCACCTGTAGTTTACGGCGCCA
>CAYMGG010000019.1:0-31702 GCA_964389915.1 uncultured Planctomycetaceae bacterium | reverse complement strand
AGAGGTAGTCGCGCAGCCCATAAGCCGCCAGCCCCGCCACCACGAGCAACAATACGACATAAAACCCGGCCTTGGGCCCACCCGCATTTTCGGACATCTGCCCTCTCCTCCCGTTAATTACCGTCGACAAATCTTAAGCCAAACCACCCGCCCTTCCCGGAACCGGCGGTCGGATCTCACGAACCCAGCTGTTTCTCGATCTCGCCCAGCGCGGCCTCGCGCTGCTCGGGCGAGGCTTCGCCCAACGTCTTGGCCTGGGCGGGCACATTGGCGGTCTCGGCGGTCTTGAGGCCCATCTCCACCTCGAACTGGCCGAGCAGGTCTTCGGCCATGGCCTTCTGCATCCGCTCCTCGGCCTCGATCTCGGCGACGCCATCGCGGCTCAGGTCGGCCGAAACCCGGGTCTTGGCCCGATTGAGGTCGATCTTCTCCTGAATCACGTTCTCCAGCTCGCCGAAATCGGTGGTAACGTTGAAATTGAAATTCTCGGCCAGCTTGGCGACCTCGGCCTCGGCCTCGCTCATCCGCAGCTCGGCGTCGTATTTCTGGATCTTGGCCCGCACGCCGGCCAGTTTTTCGGTGGCGTGCTGAATCTTCTTCACGTTGTTCTGATAGCTCTGTTCGTGCAGCTGCAGCTGGGACTGGTTCTCGGCCAGTTCGCTCTGGGCGCCCTTGAGCTCGATGGCGAACTTGCCGGCCGTGGCCCGGTCGCCGGTCTTGAGATAGGCCTTGACCTGGGCGGTGAGCTCCTGGACCTTGCGCTCGTTCTGCTTGACCTGCCGGGCGACCCGCTCCACCAAGGCCCGGTACTGCTCCAGACCCGCGCGCCCATCCTTGAGCTGGGCCACGGCGTTGTCGTATTCCAGTTGCATCTGGGCGATGGGGTCAGCCTGCCAGAAGATGTTGGCCAGCTTATTGACCTGGGCCAGAAACGCTCTCCAGAATTTCCCGGCGATCATGCTCTTCTCCCCCGCGCCCAGCGCGATCCGCGATTAAAATCCGACAATGCCCACCCGCGTTGGCCAATTCTAATTCTTACCGTCGGCCTGTCAATCGCAACCAGCCGCCGGCCGAGATTTCGCCGAAAAAACGCCGGGACGACGCAAGCGTCGCCCCGGCGTTGGAACCGGATCTTTTCTGGTCCAGACACCGCTTATTTTTTATCGGCGGGCTTGGCCTCGTCGCCCGCAGCCACGCCCATCAGCTCGACCTCGAAGATCAGGGTCGAGTTGGGGCCGATCTTCTCGCCCGCGCCGCGATCGCCGTAACCCAGGCTGGCAGGGATGAAGAGCTGCCACTTGTCACCCACCTTCATGAGCGGCAGAGCCTCCTGCCAGCCGCGGATGACGTGCTTGAGCGGGAAGGTGGCCGGCTCGCCACGGGCGTAGGAGCTGTCGAACTCGGTGCCGTCCAGCAGCGTGCCCTTATAGTGCGCGGTGACCTTGCTCTCGAGGGTGGGCGATTCGCCCTGGCCGCTCTTAAGCACCTTGTATTGCAAGCCGCTGGGCAGGGTCTTGACCCCTTCCTTCTTGGCGTTCTCGGCCAAAAAGGCCTCGCCGGCCTTCTGGTTGGTGTCGCCGGCGACCTTCTGCTTGGCCATCTGCTTCTCCTGCATGGACTGCTGGAACTCCTGCATGATCTTTTCGCGCTGGGCCTCGTCGAGCGGACCGGCCACGCCGCCCATCACGTCCTTGATCCCCTGGGTCAGCGTGTTGACGTCGACCTCGACCCCCTGGCGCTTGAGATGATCGCCGATGTCGCGACCGATGCAATAGCCGACCTTCTGCTCCGTGGTGTTCAGGGCGTTTTCGCCCGCCATGACCGTCCCCCCCCAGGCCAGCCCGACGGCCAGCAGCCAAGCGCGCACGTTAAGCATCGAACCATCCTTTCCCAAACAGAGCGCGGCTCTTCCGCGCCGTGCGGCCTTCAGGCCGCGTCTCCCGGGCCCAGCCCGCGCCCGAAGCGACGTAGTTTCAACATTTGACCGGGATTTAGCAAATCAAAAAGTCGCGAGCGCGGAACCTCAGCCGGCCGGCGGCGCGGGTGGACTGGGCGGCTGGGGCGCAGCCGGTGATTCCGGCGCTTCGGGAGGCGGAGGGGCGTCGGCCTGATTTTCCGGGGCGGCCGGCGGCTGGGACGCCGCCTTGGCCAGCTCCCGGCGGAAGGCGGCGTTGTCGTAATCCTGGGCGCCCATCTCCTTTTCGAGCCCGGCCAGAAAGGCGCCGAAACGCTCGCGGTTGCGCTCGTCGATCTCGACCAGGTTCTTGTGGGCCTGGTGGATGTGGCGCAGGCGGCAGGAGGCCCGGCGGTCGGGATAGAGCCGCTGGGTCTCGATGGCCTGCATGGGGAAGGCTTCCTTGACCGGCACCAGCCCCCAGACGCCGATCATCTTGAGCAAATTGACGTTGCTCTCCGAAACGTTGAGCAGGCAGAGCCAGCCGCCGGCCTCGCGCACGCTGGTCTCCAGGCCCACCAGGGTGCCCATGAAGGTCGAGTCCATCCCCCGACAGCCGGCCAAGTCGATGGCGTAGTTGCGGTAGTGCCGGGCCAGGCAGGTTTCGATGAAATCATTGAGCACGTGCGAGATGTTCATGTTGCCCAGGCCGCGCACGCGCAACAGCACCGCCTGACCCTCGCGGGCCACCGCAATATAATCGGCGGGGGCTTCGCCCTTCTCGCCGGATTTTTCGGCCGTCATCGCGTCTCCCGTTCCCGCAGCATCTCCTCGGCCTGCCGCCGGGTCAGATCAGTGCTGGCCGCGCCGCGGATCATCTGCGCCACCTCTTCCACCCGGCCTTCGCCGGAGAGCTCCTCCACCACCGCCTCGGTCCGGCCCCGGCGGACGCGCTTGGCCACCTTGAGGTGGTTGTGCGCCAGGGCCGCGATCTGCGGCAGATGGGTGATGGCGATCACCTGCCGCGAGGCGGAAAGCTCCAGAAGCTTGCGCCCCACCTCGTCGCCCAGCCGGCCGCCGATGCCGGCGTCGATCTCGTCGAAGAACAGGACCGGCGGACAATAGACCTTGGCCAGCGCGGCCTTGATCGCCAGCATGGCCCGCGAGGCCTCGCCGCCCGAAGCCGTCTGGGCCAGGGTCGAGGCGCTCTCGCCCGGATTGGGGGAGAGGAGGAAATCCACCTCCTCCAGCCCGCCCGGTCCGGCCCGCCGCAGAATCTCTTCGCGCGGCTCGTCCGGCCGCCAGGCCTCGCGCAGCGCCGCGGCGAACCCCGCCTCCGGCATGCCCAGCCCGGTCAGCTCCCGGTCCACCGCCGCCGCCAGCTTGCCCGCCGCGGCCGTCCGTCTCCGGCGCAACTCCAGCCCCGCGGCGGCGGCCAGTTCCAGTTCCCGGGCCAATTCGCCGGCAGTGTCCCCGGCGTCGGTCTCCCAACCCGCCAGTTCCGCAGCCTCGGCCCGCAGTTTCTCCTCCACCGCCCCCAGTTCGGCGATCTCGCACTCGAACCGCCGGGCGAATTTCTCCAGCCGCTCGGCCCGCTCGATGGCCGTCTCCAGCTCCCCCGGATCGGCTTCGCAGGCCGCGGCCGCGGCGCGGTACTGGCGCGCGGCCTCCTCCACCGCCGCGGCCGCCTCCTCCAGCGCCCGGCCGGCGGAAGCAAGTTCCGGCAGGCAGTCGGCCAGTTCGCCGGTCTGGCGGCTCAGTTCGGCCAGGGCGTCATACACCGCCGCGTCGCCCTCGTACAGCCGGTTCTCGCCCTGGGCGGCCAACTCGCCGATCGCCCCGGCCTGGGAGAGGGCCCGGATGCGGTCCTCCAGCCCGGCGTCCTTCCCGGCCTCGTAACCCAACTCTTCCAGGTCGGCCAGATCGCGGGCCAAAACCTCGCGCCGCCGCCGGACCCGCTCGCGTTCGGCTTCGCCGGCACGCAAGCGCTCGTCCAAAGCCGCCGCCCGGCGGAAATGACCGGCGTATTTCTCGGCCGCCGCCGCACAGTTGCCGAAGCGGTCCAAAAGCTCGCGCTGGTAGGCGCTCTCCAGCAGGCGCGTATGCTCGTTCTGGGCCGCCAGGTCGATTAGTCTTCCGGCGGCCGGCCGGACCGCGGTGGCCGCCGCCTGGCGGCCGTTGACCGTCAGCCGCCCCCGGCCGTCGCGCCGGATGGTCCGGCATAGGGCCAAGTCTCCGGCTTCGGCCCCGCTGGCGGCCAGCTCCGGCGGGACTTCGCCGGCCGCCAGCCGGAAGGTGGCGGTCACGGCCGCCTCTTCCGTACCGACACGCAGCACGTCGGCGGCCGAGCGCTCGCCCAAGGCCAGCGAGATGGCCCGAGCCAGCAGGCTCTTGCCCGCGCCGGTCTCGCCCGAGATCACGTTCAGGCCGGACGTAAAGCACAGGCTGGCCCGCGTGAAGAGGACGTAATTCTCCAGCCGGAGTTCGACCAGCACGGATTATCTCTCCCCCCGGCCCGATCTTTGGCCGGGACTCCCGCCCCGTCAAACCTTGGTCATTCGGACCGCGCTTAAATTCGGCGACATTGGACGTTACCACCGGCACGAAGTCAAGATTTTTGTCGCCCGTCGGCAACTTTCTTCGCACCTGGCCGGCGGCGGGAAATTTCCGCCCATTCGGCGCTTTCGCCACAAGTCGGCGGGAAAGCTCGATACTCCCCCGGATTGCCGCGTAAAATGCTTCCCTTGCCCGGCCAACGCGGGCCAATCATTGCGCTTGGCCCGCCCCAAATTCGGGTCGCTCGGACCGGGGTTTTTGGCGGGGCCGGGGAGAACTTTTTGGCTCAAAGTCCCCTTATATCCACTCAGATTATTGAGGATCGATTAGCGCCCGAATCCGGCGAGTCGAGTGAGAGTTTTTTGGCGGGGTTTGGGGAGCCTTTTTTGCAAAAAATGTTCCCCAAGGTCAGTCACGGCAAACTTGACTTGATATTAGCCGACTGCTGAAAAGGGCGAATCAGCGTTTCTATGAAGGAACAACGCCCTCGGCCTTAAAGACCTTGGGATTTGAGCTTATTAGTCCGGGCGCGACGCAGGCTCAAACGTCGAGCCGGCTTAATGGTCCGTTAGGGTCAAAGGCTCGCTGGTTCTGCCTGAGGCGAGGAAATGAAGCGCGGGATGCGACTATTTGCCGGCCGCGGGCACGCGGGCCAGGCGGCGGCTGCGGGCGCAGGCCTCCAGAACCCGGCCGGCGACGCAGTCCCAGGTGAAGGCGGTCTCGGCCGCCACCCGACCGTTGCGCCCCTGCCAGCGCAGGCGGTCAAAGTCGGCGAAACTCTCGCAGATCGCGGCGGCCACGGCGGCGGGCGCCGGCTCGACCACCCGGCCGTTGGTACCGTCGAGGATGAACTCGCCCGCTCCGGTTCCGGCGCAGACGATGACCGGCTTGGCCGCCGCCCACGCGGAGAGCGCCGCCGCGCCGAAGGGATCGACCCGCGCCGGCAGGCAGACCAGGTCGCAGGCGCGGTATAGGTCGATCTGTTCGCGCCCGGCCCGCCAGCCGAGGAACTTGATCGCGCCGGCGGGTTCACTCTTGATGGCCTGGGCCTCGCGCTCCAGATGGGCGCGCAGATCCCCCTCGCCCACCAGCAGGAACCGGGCCGGAGGGTAGTGCCTGAGCACTTCGGGCGCGGCCTGCACCAGCAGGTCCGGTCCCTTGCGGAAGGTCAAGGCGCCCACGAAAAGCACGGTCGGGGCCATCGGGTCCACCCCTACCGCCCGCTTAACCTCTCCGGGCTCGAAAGGCTCGCGGTCAAAGGGGGCCAGGGCAATGCCGTGCGGCACGACGGCCAACTTCCAATCGGGCACATGGTAGAGCGAATCAAGCTCGCGCCGCACCCCCTGGCTGACGGGCAGGACCACGTCGGCCGCGCGTTGGGCGGAGTCCTCCAAGTCGGCGATCAGCTTGGCCTCGCCCTGCTGCGGCCAGGCGCCGGAGCGCCCCCACTCGGTGGAATGGAAGGTCACGGCCTGCTGGCCGCCAAACTCCTCGCGCAGCCGCAGCAGCACGGCGGCGCCCGGCCAGTCGTGGCCCTGCATCAGGTCGAACTCGCCGTACTGCCGGGCGGCTTCGCCGAAGTAATGGGCGCAGGACTGGGCCCAGCCCCAAACCTCCTCGCGAAAGACGGGCTTGGGCGCATGCGGGCAGCGGTGGTAATGGACGCCGAAGATGGGATCGTACAGCCGCTGGCCCGCCCCCAGCCGGGTGAAGACGTGCACCTCGTGGCCGGCGCGATGGAACGCGGCGGCCAGCTCGCTCACATGCACGGCCACACCGCCCACCGGCACGGCGTAGACCGCCTCCCAACTGAACAGGGCGATGCGCATTCATTCCTTCCGGCGGCCCTTGGCCGCACGTCACGAAGCGGACGCTTCGCCTTCAGGCTCCGGGCTGCCCGCTGCGGGCTTCGTCGATCAGCATCACCGGCACGTTGTCGCGCACCGGATAGCTCCGGCCGCAGGCGGCGCAATGGAGCCACTCGCCGGCCGCGTCGCGGACCTCGGTCACCGCGGTCTTGCAGACCGGACAGGCCAGAATCTCCAACAACCGCTCATCCACCGGCATGTTCGCCTCCGTTGAACCGAACCCGGGGGAACTTTTTTGCAAAAAAGTTCCCCCAGCCCCCTTCAAAAAATTCTCAACCAGCTTCGCCGCTTCGAAAGCCGATTACTTCCGCCCGGCTCGTTCGGCCAGATAGGTTTCCCGGTTATCGCGCCACCAATTCTCCCACGCCTCGGCCTCGGGGCCGAAACTCTGCCCGGTCAGGCGCGCCAGCGTATGGGCGGCTTCCTCGCGTTTGTGGGGATCTTTGAAACGCAGGCATTTGAGCAGCGGTTCGACCGGCGTGCGCGGGTCCAGCGTTCGCTCGGTCCCGCCGGCTTCCCGGCGCGGAGGCCGGACGTTCTCGGCCGGCGCGCCGGCCGGCCGCGGCCGGGCCCGACAGCGGGTTCCACAGACCAGACAGAAACGATTGCCGTGACGGACGGAGTCAAAGCCGCCCAGCAGCACCGCAATCACCCCCACGACCAGAAACCGCCCCAATTCGGCCGGCTCGATCAAAAGCAGGCCGGGCTGTAGGCCCCGGGCAATAAAAATCAGCCCCAGGCCGACCAGAATCAGGGCATAAGTCCTAGGCGGGGCGTAATCCCGCTGTAGACTCTTGGAACCGCACTGCGGACACTCCATGCCTAGCTCTCCGCTGGAAACCCGGATTCCGGGGAGTATAGCCAAAAAGGCCAGACTTTCAACCGCGGGCTGGACAAAGCCAGGTAGGCATAAAAAAAGGCAAACACCCTCTTGCGAGAGGTATTTGCCCGCCAAATCGCTGGATCGTTCGGCAATCTCGGCCTCAGGCCGAGCGGCTGAGCATATTGAGCAGATAAATCCCTGCGCCCAGCAGACCGGCCATGACCACCACAAAAATCACCTGAGCCAGCAGGGCTTTAGCACTGGTCTCATCCGGCCGATGGTGAATATTCCCGCTTTTTCGGGACAAACGACGCAAACGATGTGGATGATGTTGGGCATGGCTATGCATGGTCATCCTCCTTTATGCACCCCTACGACATCGTCAGCGCGCTCTCCCCCTTGTCAATATACTACGTAGGCAATATCTATGCAAACATTTGACTGACAATTAATTCCGTAAATATGAATTTGGCAAGTTTTGCGTAAAGTCAAGTCAGACAATCAGGTATGAATTTTTATTTGCAAGAAATGTATAGGGCTATGGCCAGACACATCAGTACGGCCGCGGAAATTTGCCGCAAACGCGCCTTAACGCCCAAGCGTTCCTCGATGTGCACGTGCCCCCAATGAGCAATGACTACGCCGAGCACCACAGAAAAGATGGCGCGGAAGGATTGGAAAATCACGGCCAAAACCACGCCCACGGTGGCGATGGCGGCAAAAAAACTGACCATGCTCAGATACCAAGAGAGGGCAAACGGCCAGGCCAGCCGCCATTCGCGGGCCGACGGCCAAGCCCCCTGGGCCAGCAGGGCCGGCAGGGAGATCAGCCCGCAAAGGGAGTAGCAGACCGCGCCGGCCTGGACTGAAGCCAGCAATCCCGGTTCGGTCGACATGGCCCGAATCAGATAAGGAATGCTCTGATCGGAGAGCGCATAGCAGCAGACCGCCCCCAGCAAACCCAGCCAGGCCCGCGCCGAAAGCGGTCCCTGCCGTTGCGCCAGGCAGAGGGCGGCGGCCACGACCAGGGCCACGGCCCCGTAATGCGCCGGATGCAGCGGCCCGGAGAGCAGAAAGCCGATCGCGATCAACGGCAGGATCTTCATCCCCAGCAGCGGAGAGAGGCTGGAGGCCGGCGCTACTCGCAGCGCCATCAGGAAGCAGACCTGGCCGGCCAGATAGAATCCAGAGGTGCCCATGACCGGCAGGATCACGCTCCCCCAACCCCCCGGCGGCTGGGGCCAGAGCGCTAGGAGCAGGATTCCGGCCAGCCCGCCGATCTGGAGGTGGCTGAGGGCCAGCAGCGGCAACGCGCCGCGACCGCTGCGCGCCATGTACCGCCGGGAAAATATGTAGGAGCAAGATTGGGAGAGGGCCGCGCCCAGCCCGGCGGCCATGCCGATCAGCAACACCAGACGATTCTCCCCCCAGCGAGGTCAAGTCTATAGCCAGCGCTCATCGTCGCGCAAATGCCTGGTAAAGCAAAGCAAAAAAAATAGTTGCACCCGCGCCTAAAGCGGCGAAAATGCGCAGGTCGGAGTCGGAACAAGATTAATGTCGGGCCGCAGCTTATCTCGCCTCGGCCAAGCCGCCGGCGGCCCCCCGATTTCTCGCATAACCGCTTTTCGGGCACGGCCCGTAGTCATGAAACCGCGATGAACAGAAAACCTAGCCCCGTACTGGCGATCTTGGCCCAACGGCCGGAAATTCCCGGCGACGAAGCCCTCCTGCACCTCTCCCGCCGGCGTTTCATCCAAGCCGGTTTGGGCGCTGAATTCTACCCCGACACGCCCGAGCATTTGGCGTGGCTGCGCAACTTCCGCCCCGGCGACATCCCGGCCATGGCCCATCTGCCCCGCGGCCTGGACCTGTTTGAGCCGGCCGGCCGGGAAGCGATCCTGGCCTTTGCCCATTCGGCCGGCCATGAAGTGCGGGGCCTGGTGATCCACGACAGCCAGGCCTGCGCCCAGCAACCCGAGGCCGCCGTGGCCGCGCTGGCCGAAATCGACCGCGGGCTGGCCAAACTGCCCCATCCGCCATACCTATTCTTCGAATATGCCGCCGGACTGGCCCCGGAGGTTTTTGCCGACCTGCTCAATCGCTGCGCTCCCCTGCCCCGGATCGCCGCCTGCTTGGACGTCGGGCACGTCGGGCTCTGGATCTGCCGCGACACCTATGCCACGGCGATGGGCGGCGAAGATCCTCTGGCCCTCTCGCCGACCGCGCCCGACTTGGCGGCCAAACGCCCGGCCTGGCGCGCGGCCATGTCCACGGCCCTGCCGCTGGTCAAAGAGATGATCGCCTGTCTGGCCGGCCTGGGCAAACCGCTGCATTTCCACCTCCACGACGCCCACCCCCTGTTCCGCGAAAGTCCGTGGGGCGTGAGCGATCACCTCAGCTTTCTGCACCAGGTGGCGCTGCCCGGACCGGAGCCGGAAGGCCTGGCCGAGAACGGGCTTTACGGCCCGGCCGGCCTGCGCGAAATCATTGCCGCCGCGGCCGCCAGCCTGCCGCCGGAAAAACTTTCGTATACGCTGGAAATTCATCCCCACGTTGGTCGCCTGCCTTTAGGTCCGGAGCAGAGCCTGTTTCCTCACTGGCGCGATCTAGAAAATGCGGAACGCCATAATTTCTGGATTACCGAGCTAATCTCCAATTCCTTAATTTTTAAAGACTTAGTCTAGTCAAGCGCGCAACCGACCGCGAATTTGATTTGACAATTTAATAATATCATATATGATACTTTTATTGAGTTTGATGCTTATTTAGATTCCGCATATAACACTTGCTCTGCCGAAGGAAAAAGACTCATGACCAGCATCAAGTTGCGGCGCGAAGGCCGGATCCAGCCGCTCCAAAGCCTGCGAGGATTGTTCGCCGACCACTCCGGCGACCGCGTCCTGTTTGTCAGTCCGCACGACGATGACGCCAACATCGGCGCCGGCCTGGCCATCGCCCAACTCGTGGCCGAAGGATGCGAGGTGCACGTGGCCATTGCCAGCGACGGCCGGATGGGCTATTGTTCGGCCGAGGAGCAGAAAAGCATCGTCGCGATCCGGGCCCGCGAAACCGTGGCCGCTTACAGCCTGCTGGGAGTGAAGGCCGAACACATCTATCGCGGCGACTTTCCCGACGGTATCCTCTATCAATATCTCGGCCGGCGGCCGGCCCAGCCCGCCGACCCGGAATTGCGGGGCCATACCGGACTTCAGAATTACCTGACCTGGGTCTTGCGCCGGGTGCGGCCCAGCGCGGTCTTCCTGCCGGCCAGCACGGATCTGCATCCCGACCACCAGGCGGTCTATAAGGATCTGCTCATCTCGCTCTTCCACGCCGGGGGCGAGATCTGGCCCGAACTGGGCGAGCCGTGCGCGGTGCCGGCCGTGTTCGAATTCCCGCTCTATGTGGCTCTGGACGGCGATCCGGACGTGATGATCGAGGCCCAGACCGAGGTCTTCCAGCGCAAGTTGGACTCGATCGCGGCCTTCGCCTCGCAGCGCCAGATCAAGGTCACGGTCGACAACATCCGGGCCAGCGGGCCGCGCGAGTATCTGCGCAACCTTAACTTCGCCTTCTATAATCCGGCCGTTTACCGGCAGCTCTTCGCCTAAGGGCCAAACCCATGACCAAACGCATCGCCTATTTGGGCGACACGGCATTGACCGCCGCGGCCGCCTATCTGGCCGGAATCATGAGCCATTACGACCTGCCGTTCGACTATGTGCCGCCGAGCCGCAAACCGGCGGCCAAGTTCTTCGGCGAAGATTACGGTCTGTATGTGCTCAGCGATTATCCGTCCGCGCGATTTTCGCCCCAGCAGCTGGAAAAGCTCTGCGCCCGGGTCCGCGCCGGCGCGGGCCTGTTGATGTTCGGCGGCTGGGAGAGTTACCGCGGCCTGGAGGGATTCTACAATCAGACCCCCTTGGCCGAGTTGCTGCCCGTGCGCATGCTCGACACCGACGACCGGCGCAACTGGTCGCAGCTCATCCTCATGCGCCAGGCGGCCGCGCATCCGATCCTGGAAGGTCTGCCCTTCGACCGACCGGCCGGCGTGGGCGGCTACAACGAAGTCGAAGTCAAGCCCGGCGCGACCGTGCTTTTGGAGGGCGAGATCTACGCAATTTCCATAGCCGGCGAAAAGGTCGATTTTCGAGCGCAAAAACGAATCCCGCTCCTGGTGGTCGACGAGCGCGGCCCCGGGCGGATCGCCTGCTTGACCACGGACGTGGCCCCGCACTGGGTCGGCGGCTTCGTCGACTGGGGGCAAACCCGGGTCACGGCCGGCGGTCCGGGCCGCGAAGTCGAGGTGGGGGCGGATTACGCCCGCTTCTTCGGCAATTTGCTAAAATGGGGCTTGCGGACGGAGCGCTAGCCGTGCCGGGATTGACGACCTTAATCAGCTAATTCCAAGGAACCAGCCCATGAAAAAACAGAACGCCCTGATCGGCCAGTCCGGCGGCCCGACCGCCGTCATCAACGCCTCCCTGATCGGCGTGGCCGACGCCGCCCTGGCCGCCGGGGAGATCGGCGGAGTCTACGGCATGCGCTTCGGCATCGAGGGCTTCATGCAGGACCTGCTGGTCGACCTCGGGCGGCAGACACGCCGCACCCTCGACCTGGTCCGGCGCACGCCCTCCTCGGCCCTGGGCTCCTGCCGGCACAAGGTGAAGGAACCGGACTTCCCGCTCATCCTTCAACAGTTGAAGAAATACGACATCGGATATTTCTTCCTGATCGGCGGCAACGACACGATGGACACCATCCACCGGGTCGAGGCCTACTGCCGCGCCCAGGGCTACGAGCTGAAGGGCGTGGGCGTGCCCAAGACCGTCGACAACGACCTGTTCGGCACGGACCACACGCCGGGCTTCCCCTCGGCGGCCAACTACGTCTCGCGCTCGGTGACCCAGGCGGGGGTGCTGGCCCGCGACATGCGCAAGGTCGACCAGCTGGTCGTATTCCAGACCGTGGGCCGCGAGGCCGGCTGGCTGGCGGCGGCGGGCGCGCTGGCCAAGCGGGACGAAGCCGAAGCCCCGCACCTGATCTATATGCCGGAAACCGCTTTCGACCTGGACCAGTGCCTGGCCGACGTCGAGGCCTGCCTCAAAAAGCACGGTTTCTGCTCGATCGTGGCCGGCGAGGGCATCCACTTCGCCGACGGCACGCCGGTCAGCGCCAGCCAGACCAAGGACAAGTTTTCCAACGTCGAGTTCGGGGCCATGGGCGGCTCCAGCGCCGCGCTGACCCTGCACAAAATCATCTGCGACCGGCTCAAACTGCGCGGCGAGTTCCAGATCCCCGAGTCGCTGCAAATGTGCGCCTCGGACCGGGCGAGCGAGCTGGACCTGTCCGAAGCCTACGCCTGCGGCCGGGAGGCGGTGCGCCTGGCCCTCGGCGGCGGGAGCGGCCAGATGGTTACGCTGGTGCGCCCGGCGGGCGAGTACCGCACGATCCTGGGAAGCACGCCGCTCGCCGAAGTGGCGGTTCGGGCCAAGCCCATGCCGCGCGAATTCATCAACGCCCGGGGCAACTTCCCCAGCCCGGCCTTTTTCGAATACGTCAAACCCCTGACCGTCGCGCCCGAACCCTTCGCCCAATTCGAATGGCTCAAGCCCGCGACGGAATAGCCGATAAAAATCGCGATCGAACGAGGTTCTGTCTGAAAACAAGGCGGAGGGGGGTTGGTCTGAAAAGAAGGGCACTTTTCGGGTGTTAGGTTGGCCTTGTTTTCAGACGAACACGATAGACCGCTCTTGTCAGACACAGCCTAGCGCATTGCGCCCCCGAGGAGCTGAAGAATGAAAAAAAGGCTGTATGGTTTAAGCGGACTTCTGATCCTGATGGCCTTGGAGACAGGCATGAGCGCCGAGCCAACTTTGGAAAAATTTGCCTGGACCGATCTGCAAAGCCTGGGCGTGGAAGGCAAGGGCTGGACCGAGACGGCCAATTTTTACGACCGTCTGCCGGCGGCGGCCCAGGGTCGGGTTCCGGAGGCAGTCTGGAACCTGAGCCACAACTCCGCCGGACTTTGCGCGCGCTTCGTGAGCGCCGCCCCGCAATTGGCCGTCCGTTGGACGCTACGCAGCGGCAGCCACATGCAGCACATGGCCGACACGGGCATCAGCGGGGTAGACCTCTACGGCCGCACGCCGGACGGCGGTTGGCAGTATTTGGGCACCGGCTTTCCCGCCGGCTTGGGCAAAACGCCGCCGGTCTGCGAAAAGCTCTTCAGCATCGGCGGCGGCAAGTCCCGCGAGTACCTGCTGTATTTGCCGCTGTACAACGGAGTCGTGAAGGTCGAGGTCGGCGTGCCCGAGGGCGGCCAGATCGAGCCCGCCCCCGCCCGGTCGGTCGAAAAGCAAAAGCCGATTGTCTTCTACGGCACGTCCATCACCCAGGGCGGCTGCGCCTCGCGCCCGGGCACAGCCTGGACGGCCATCGTCGGCCGGCGGCTCGACTGGCCGTTGGTGAACCTGGGCTTCTCCGGTTCGGGCAAGATGGAGATCGAATTGGCCGAATTCCTGACCCAGCTCGATCCGGCCGTCTACGTAATCTGCTGTCTGGAAAACGTGCCTTATGATCTGATGGACGAACGGGCCGAGCCGTTCATCCGCAAACTGCGGGAAGCCCGCCCGCAAACTCCGATCCTGCTGTGCGAGGAAGCCCAGTTCCGCGGAGCCGGCCCGACCGCCAAGAGCCAAAAGCTGCGGGCCGTGTACGAAAAGCTTTCGCCCCAAGATCCGAATCTGCATTATCTGGAGGGGCGGAATTTCCTGGGCGCGGATCAGGAGGCAACGGTCGACGGCACTCATCCGACCGATCTGGGCATGATGCGCATGGCCGAAGTCTACGCGCCGGCATTGACCGCGCTGCTAAAAGGAAAAACAAAATGAACAACCGCGACGCCAAGTACACCCGCTATTCGCTGGCCAAGGAGATGCTGCAGACCGCCGCGGTCATCTCCCGGTTCAACTGCCGCCAAGCCCACGAGGCCGCCTCGGCCCTGCGGCGGAAGAACAAGATCTTCTTCACCGGCGAAGGCTCCAGCCGCATCTTCCCGGCCAAGCACTTCATCTATCAGGCCCTGCAGCGCGGCCTGGGGCTGGCGGTAAACACCGACGGCTCGCGCCAGGCGGCCGAGTACGACCTGACCGATTACGTCGTCTTCGGAGCCTCCAATTCGGGCAAGACCAAGGAGGTGGTGGGCCTGTTCCGCGACCTGAAGGACGACGGGCACGACGCGCTCTTCTCCCTCTCGGCCTTCGCCGACACGCCGCTGGCGGCGGCCGCCCACCGGGGCTATGTCCTGGGCTGCGGCAAGGAGGAGGCCGTGGCCGCCACCAAGAGCGTGGTCGAGCAGGCCCTCTTCTATCATGCGCTTCTGGATCAGGCCTTCGATTTCAACGAGTTGGCCGACCGCCTGCCCGAGCTGGGCGAATTGGCCGACGAGACCCTGAACCTGGCGATCGATCCGGCGGTGGTCAAGCAACTCGCCGGCGCGGAAATTCTCCACTGGGCCGGCCGCAACACGGGCGTGGCCGAGGAGCTGACCCTCAAGACCAACGAGATCACCCGCAAGCGCAGCGCCTACCTGGAAGGCACCTACGCCGTCCACGGCATCGAAGAGGTCATGTCCCCGGGCGATGCGGTGATCGTGGTCGAACCGTTCGAAGCCGAGGAGGAGAAATTCTCCGAAGTACTGGAGAAGGGCGTGGGCTGCACGGTGGTGGCCATCGCCTCCCGGCCGACGCGCTTCCCGACCATCCAGATTCCCGAGTGCCCGGGGCTGGACTGCTACCTGCGCTTGCTGGCCGGCTGGAACCTGCTGGTGGAGATCGGCTGCGCCCTGGACATCAACCTGGACAAGCCCCAGCGCGCCCGCAAGGTCGGCAACGAACTGGTCGAATAATCGCAAGCGATGTGCCTCGTGACTCCAAGGCCCCGGTCCGCCGGGGTCTTTTTTTTGGTGAACCGCCTGGGGAGAACTTTTTTTGCATAAAAAGTTCTCCCCAGACCCCGTTCAAGAAAACTCTCCTCGACTCCGGAGCCGGCAGCACCGGAGTAGACGACTTGGCCGGCCGCAACAAAAAAGACAACCCGGATCACCCCGCCCGATTATAATACGCCCATTGTGCAAGCGCAGACAACTGACGCTGAATTGGCCCATCTGAACGCTCGAAACGGCGAAGCTGATTGAGAGTTTTTTGAGGGGCCCGGGGGAACTTTTTTGCAAAAAAGTTCCCCCGGAAAGGGGGTAAACATGTCCGAAACCTGGACCAAGTCGATCCTGGAACTGCTGCAATCCATTGGCCGGCTGACCGGATTGAACCTGGTCTGGAAAGCCGCCGACGGTAGCGGCGAGGGAGGTTTGGGCCCAGAGATCTACGAGCACGGCAACCCGTTCTGCCGGCTGGTCAAGGCCACGCCGGATCGTCTGCGCCGCTGCGTGCGCGACGACACCCACCAGCCCCCGCAGGCGGCCCGGACCGAACCTTACGAAAAGACCTGCCACGCCGGGGTGACCGAACTGGTGGTGCCTTTATGGAGCGAGAGCCGCTACGCCGGGACCATCTTCCTCGGCCCCTGCCGCAAGCCGGACGGCGCTTGTCCCTATGCGCCGGCGGCGGCGCAGTTCGCGGCCCTGCCGTCCTATGATCCGGAAAAGTTGGCCGCGGCCGGCCCGGTGCTGGCCGCGCTGGCCGGACATCTGCTGGCCGCCGGCGCCCGCCGCAAACGGCAGCTGCAAGCCGAAAGCCGGCGCTGCCCCAGCCTGGGCCGGGCGCTGGAATTCATGGAACAGAACCAGCACCGGCCGCTGCGCGCCGCCGAGGTGGCGCAGGCCTGCGGCCTGAGCGTCTCGCGCCTGCTCCATCTCTTTCCCGAGAAGACGGGCCAGACCTTCGCCGCCCATCTGCTGGCCGGCCGGCTGGAGCAGGCCCGCCGCCTGCTGTCGGGCACGGACCTGCGGATCATCGACATCGCCACCGACACCGGCTTCTGCGACCAGAACCACTTCGCCGTGGTCTTTAAAAAGCAGACCGGCCTCACCCCCACCCAGTTCCGCCGCCAGGCCCGGGACCAGTTCCGCCCCTAGGCGACCGACAATTCCCTTACCATAACCCGGCCGATCCGGACCCGGGCCAGATTCGTCAGCAGATTGAAATCGCCAGCCGGATGCGGCGCGCCCCAACCAGCGCCATGCAGACGATTGGTCAGCACGATCAGATAGAGCCCCTGTTCCGGGTCCAGCCACAGCGATTGCCCGGTATAGCCCAAATGGCCGTAGGCACGCGCCGAGAGCCCGGCCGGACGGCGTTTGGATTTCTGTGGGATATGCGGCCGGGGATCGGTATGCCAGCAGACGCCGTAGACGGCCAGCCCAGGCGGCGAATGGCGGCCGGTCAACAACTCGACCGTTTCCGGCCGGAGAATCCGCTGGCCGTCGAGTTCGCCGCCGCCCAGCATCATCCGAGCGAACCGGGCCAGATCGCCCGCGGTCGAAAACACGCCGGCATTGCCCACGGCCCGGCCGGCCTCGCTGATGGCCCGG
This sequence comes from uncultured Planctomycetaceae bacterium, assembly GCA_964389915.1. Lineage (GTDB taxonomy): Bacteria > Planctomycetota > SZUA-567 > SZUA-567 > SZUA-567 > CAYMGG01. The sequence continues at coordinate 15,011 of CAYMGG010000019.1, read as the reverse complement.
GCCGGCTCGTCGTTGATCTGCCCCAACGGAACGCCGGAGTAAAACCGCACCAAACGCGTCGACGGAGTCAACGGGCCGAAACCGGTGTCGTGCATCGCCAGAGGCGCAAAGATCCGTTCACGGCAATATTCGCCAAAGGCCTGTCCGGCGCATTTCTCCACGATCAAGCTGAGCAGGACCATGTTCCGGCAGACATATTCGTGAACCGTGCCAGGCTCTGCGCCGGCCGGCCGACGCAGCCAATCGCGCAGCGCGGCTTCGCCGCTCAGGCTCATCTCCGGCTTTTCATTGCTGTAGCCCGATGAGTGCGTGGCCAAATGGCGGACCGACAGCTCCGCCGGCAAGAACTCGGCATATTCCGGCAACAGGTCGGCCGCCGGCGTGTCGAGCGTGAAACGCCCGGCCTCCAATTGCTGCCCCACGGCCGTGGCCGTAGCCACGACCTTGGTCACGCTGGCAAGATCGAAAATGCTGTCCAGGCGTAACGACCGCGCCGGCTCACGCTCGGCCAAACCACAGGCACAAGCCAGTTCCGGTCCGTCCAGCCTTCCGCCCCAGGCCACGCAGCCGGGAAACAAACCGGCGGCAATTTCCCGTTCGATCGCCTTTTTTAATCCGGGCATCGGATTCTCCATCTGTCGCCGGCCGGTCCGCGCTCACCGTCCGGCCAAGATCGCGTAAGCGTCAATAATATTCTCGACCGGCGTGTCCTCGGTAAAACTGTGGGTGGGACCGGCCACGAAACCGCTCCCCGCGCCGCCGATCTCCACAACTTGGCGAACATGTTCCCGGACTTGCGCGCCGTCCCCATCGATCATAACGTGCTGCCCGTCGATAGCACCCCAGAAGCAAAAGTCTTTTCCGTACTTGTGCTTGAGCGCGGTCAGATCGTTGCCTTTGGCCTCGGTTTGCAGCCGACCGGTGCAAGCTATGCCCATTTCGCGAAAATCGTCGTAAAGCGTGCTGAATCCACCGCAACCGTGGAAATACGGGATCACCTTGAATTCGCGGCAGACCGCGACCAGTCGCGCCACTTGCGGTTTGATGAATTCCCGCCACATCTCCAGACTGAAAAACAGCCCGTTCTGTCCGGCCACATCGTCGCCGATGCCCACCATATCGATCCGCCCGGGATTAGCTTGTAAAAAACGCCTGATTCGCTCCAGATTAAAATCCGTGATTCGCGCGAAAATGGCGTGAGCCAGGTCGCAGTTTTCGATCATGTCCACCATGATCTGCTCCATGCCCCGGATGCTCATGGCATAAAGGAACAGAATGCCCATGTCATACGCCACGACTGCCCGATCCGCCCAAGCGGCGGTCAGCTCAACCGGGAGCGCATATTCGAACCAGTCCGGATCCGGCCATTTCCATTTGTCCAAATCCTCGACTTTTTCCACAAAATCCAGCGGGTATTGCAGGCTTTGCGGCGCGCCCGGCTCATTGTACAATTTGGAATGCACGGAGCCGCATTGAAATCCGTAACGCACCTCACCAGGAACAGAGATCAATCCCGGCCCGGTGAAACGGACGTCAACGTCCAGTTTTTGCAGCATGGATTCATAGGAATTTTCCGGCAGGCCGAGTCGCTCGGACAAACGCCGATTGATCGGCCCCGTTCCCAAATAGAAACACGGGCACCTATCCACGGTTTCATGCCGCAGGCTGCGCAAAACCCGCTCTTTGGAACGCATTTGCCTCTCCTAAACAAAAAAAGCCCTTTCCCTTCCGAATCACTCCGGAAAGAAAAGGGCGCGTCTGCATCAAGCCTCGAAATACCTGATTCGCCAGCGTCTCACGAATGACACCAACTCATTCGACTTGTGGAATCGGCTTGCCGCTTAGGGTTTTCCCGACAAAAAATTCTTCGAACTCACGTCGTCACCGGCTGGCCGAACTGGCCGGCGACCGGATCGGGCTCATTGAACTCGGCCGGGTATTTGCCCTCGGCGATGCCGCCGCATTCGTCCTCCTCGACCGGAGCGAGTTTCCAATCCGGCCGCTCGAAGATCTTGTGCTCGAAATTGCACTGGTCGATGGCGTGACGCTTCTCCATGGCCTGAGCGCAGGCCCGGATGCAGCCCTTGGCCCCGCAGATGGCGAAATAGCCGGTATGGCTGATGATCTGGTTGTAATAGGGAATCGCCGCGTCGTTGGGGAATTCCGGCGACGCCATCCACTTGGCCAGGGCCATCGGATAGGTCATCTTGTAGGCGGCCTCCTCGGACATGTTGGAGTTGCGCACGTCCAGCTTGTAGCCGGGGAAGGCGGCCTTGAGGAAGGGCGAAGCCTCGCGGTTCAGGCCGTGGTGAGTAAGGGTGCAGCGGCCCATGTGCACGTCGCCCCATTCGTATTCGGTGTCTTCGATCTTGATCTTGATGCTCGGCCGCTCGCCCGGCTTGGGGATCGCCCCGCCGGGGCACTTGCCCACGCAGGCCATACAGCGATTGCAGAGCGTGCCCGGCTTGAGCAGCGGATCGGGCTCCAGCTCGGCGTCGGTCAGAATCGTGCCCAGCCGGACGCGGGGCCCGAACTTCTTGGTCAGAAACACCTTCGACCAGCCGATCTCGCCCACGCCGCAGGCCATGCCCGCGATGCGGATGTTGATGTTGATCTCCGGCGCCGGCCGGTCGGGGGCGACCGGCTTGTTCATCCCCGGACGTTCCGGCACGCCGGGATAGAGCGGCACGGCCTCGAAGCCGTTGTCCTCGATGAAGCAGGCGGTGTCGAAGGTGACCGCCGGCCGAAACAGGGTATTCAGGCGGTTGTAGGAATAAAAGGTGTAGTTGGCCCAGTGCGTGCCCTCGGAGATGCCGCGATAGGTGCCGCGCGGAATGGGCTGGACAATGGTGATGACCGACTTGCACTCGGGAAAGATGTTTTTGGGATGCATGTGGCGGGGCGCACCCGCGAAGCGTTCGATATTGGCGATGCCGATGTCGCCCGCGCCGGCCTTGAAGGCCGCATCCTTGACCATTTGCGCCGTGAGTTTCATGGCTGATAGCCTCCGGTAAAATTCGTTTTGTGCCCTTCCCGCCCCGCGGACCGGGACGGGGTCGAACCCGCCGTCCCTAGCCGCGCTTGGCGAACTGGCCGCAGCCGACTTGATTGGCCGCCGAGTCGGCCGCCGCCGGCCGGCCCACGGCGTCGAGCGCCCAGGGCTGGCGCTTGCGGAACGGCGTGCCGAACTGGTTGGCCGTCTTGCCGGCCTTTTCGAGCTGCACCACGCAGGCGCGGGTACAGGCCGCCGCCCCGCGGTCCGGCTTGCTGCCCCGACCGGCGGCCGAGTCGGCCCCGTTCTTGCAGCCCTTGCAGAGGTCGTAGTCCACGGTCGCGACCTGGATCTCGTGACCGGGCACGCCCACGGTCTTCTTCTTTTCAATATGGATCGCCCCCAACGGGCAGGCCTTGGCGCAGGCGCCGCAGTCGGCGCAGATGGACTTGGCGCGGATCGGATCGGGATTGTCGATCTTGGCGTCCAGCAGGATCAGGGCGAAACGCTGGCGCGGCCCGTATTCCGGCGTGAGCGGAAAGTCGCCCAAGCCCTGTTCCGCCAAGCCCGCCGCCTGGGCCGCGTATTCGAAATCGACGATCACGTTCGGAGCCGGCTTGCCGGGGGCCACGGGCGCGCCCTTGGGCATGCCTTCGGCGCTGTAGCCGAAGAGCGGCACGGCCTCGATGCCCTTGGTCTCCAGCCAGCAAGTCACGTCGTAGGTCGTGCGGGACAAAAAGTTGTCCTCCAGCCAGCGATAGCCGAAGGTGCCGTAGGTGCTGCCGAAATTGGTGCCTTCCTCGACGCCGCGCAGCGCGCCGCGCAAAATCCGCCGTCCCAACACGACCACGGTCTGGCAATCGGGCGAGATAGAAAGGGGGTTGCGCTCGGGGGGCAGATTGGCAAACCGCTCAGCCGGCGCAATGCCGATCAGATCGGCGCCCCGTTCCTTGGCATAGGCCTTGAGCTCTTGCGCGTTCATGCTTTTAGTCTCCGTGCCAGTTAAAGCTGGCAAGCTTCTGGAATTTAGGCGCCGCTGGCCCCACGCCCACAGGCCTATATTCCATATACTAGAATTTATAACACCAGAATACCGCATAATATCACTTTGTCAAGACCGGTGATGATCGCCAAACAATGCCAAATGCATACTCCTCTCTTTGCTAAAGACTTAGCAGAAAGAACTTACGCAAATATTTGCAGATTTTGAAAATTATCCTCTTGGCTCCCTAGCAGCATGGGCTAAACTGTGCGGAAGTTGGGCAACCAAACAGGCTATCTTCATAAATCCGTAATGATTTTGGCTGGGGGCCAAAATCAAATACCTGGCGACACAGGCCAACCCCAATCGGCTAAGTAATACGCCAAGGCAAACGGAGTTACGTATGAACAAAGTCCTGTTCACGGGTTATCGCCTGATGATCGGCCTGGTTTCTGTTCTGGCGTTTCAACTTGCGGCAAGTTGGGCGCAAGAACGAACCGCGCGCGATATCGCGGGCGATGTGTTCGATGACGTTCACCAAGGCGTGGCTGGCTGGTCGGCAGAAGACCTAGTCAGAAAGAAGCTGATCGAGCGCGGTATCCTCGACCCCAACGGCCCCATCCCCGACACGCTTAAGGGCAAGGTTAAGGACGCGGCGGTCAAAAGCATCCCGTCCGGCGCGGCTACGGTCGGAGTCTTGGCGGCGGATCTGGCCGGCTCCGCCGGTCAGGCGGCCGGCGGCGATTACCGCCAGGCCTTTGCCGAGGCCAGCGGCTCCTTCGCCAGCGCGGCGGCGGGCTTCCTGGCCTCCAGCGTGGTCTCGGGGGCGTTCGCCCCGGTGGCGGCCGGCATTACCGCCGGCTTTGTCGCCAAACAGGGCGTGCGCGCCCTGGCCGAAAGCTATAACGCCTATCAGACCAATGAAGACGTCTACGCGGCGCTCGCCCGGATCGAACCAAAAGATTCGCTGCGCGCCCGGATGGGCAAGCTGCAGGAGGACATGGAGAAGGCCCGGACCGCCAACAAGCCCGATTCGGTGGCCGGCATCGCCCAGGAGCAGCGCAAGGTTCTGGCGGATTACAAGACTCACCAGGACCAGGCCCGCAAAATGAGCGCGTCCCTGACCAAGATGTCCGCCGCGATCCGCCAAGGCCAGCTTGATGCCGCGCAAAAACACAAGGCCTGGAAAGAGCAGGAACGGATTAAAAGCGGCTACCACCAAGCTTGGCGCGAGGCGGACGACAAACGCGAAGAGTACGCCCGGGCGTTGGCGAAGGCCACGAAAAGCGGCAAGTTCCAAGAAGCCCAACTGACGGCCGCCCGGGCCAAGCTGGCCGAACTGGAAGCGGCGACCAAAAACGCCTGGAGCACCTTGCAGAAACAGGAACGGGTGGAGCAGGAATTCCGGATCGAAAGAAACCACGCGATGACCGCGGTCGAATCGATGCAGGAATTCTTCAGCGACCAGGTGCGGGAATTCAAAATCAACGCCGAGCGGATGTACGGCGAGGTCACCGCCGAGAAAATGACGGAACGTCAGGAAGCGAAAGCCCTCGATGCCGACGGTGAGTATGAGATGATCGTGTACGATCGCGACGGGAAACCCACCGAAACCGCCTGGAAACTGAAAATCGCCGGAACCCAGGTCACGGGATCGTTTAAAACGAAGACCCGGCAAGGACCGATGAGCGGCGAATTTGATCCCGTTTCGCGAACTCTCACCTTCGCGTACAGCCTTCCGCATGGCGAAGGTTTTTTCGAATTCGGGCTTGCCGCCAAATTTACCGGCACTCTGGACGGCACGCAAATATCCGGGAGCTTCGCTCATATCCTCACCACTGCCACCGGAAATCAGCATCACTCTAATGGCACCTGGAAGGCGAAAAAACGGTGAGACGCTCAGCCCCGAATGCCGCCGGGCCGCCGGCCGAGGCATGCGCCCTCTGGACAAGGCGCGGCGAAAGGGGTAGTGAAACCATTGTCGGGCGACATTTCTCCCTCTTGGCAAGGATTGACGTATGGCAATCGTGAAAGCGGCGGCGGCAGCGTTTTCGATCAAAGCAGTTCTAGGTTTGGCCTGCGGATGCCTGCTGGCGGCCAGCCTGTCGGCCGGCGAACCGTCCACGCTCGACAAGGCGCGCGACAAGGTGGGCGACTGGGGCGACGACACCATGCAGGGCTTGGGCGGCAACATAATCGAAAAGACCCTGGAAAAGAGCGTGCCGGAAGCCACCGCCAAAGCCGCCAAAATCCTGCCGGCCTCCGCCGCCAACGCCGCCGGAAAAGTGATCAAAGCCGTGCCGACCGTGGCGGGCAACGCCGCCGCCCTGGGGTCGGACCTGGCCACCGCCGGCGGCGCTGGTGCCGGCGGCGACAGCCAGAAGGCCTTTGTCGAGGCCAGCGCCTCCGTAGGCAGCGCCATGGCCGGATTCTTCGCCTCCAGCATGTGCGCGGGGCCGGTCGCCCCGGTCATCGCCGGCATCGGCGTGGGCATCGCCGCCAAAGAAGGCATCCGCATGGTGGGCGACGAATACGTCAAGAGCAAGAACCAGGAGGAGCTCTTTGCCGTCATGGACAGGCTCGAACCCCAGGGGGCGCTGCGCGCCCGGGTGGGGAAGATCCAGGAAGCGATGGAAAAGGCCCGGGCGGACAACAAGCCCGATCTGGTCGCACAGTTAAGCCAACTTCAAAGTGAAGAAGTCGCGCGATTCAAGCAGCACCAGGCGGCCGCCAAGCAGGTCAGCAAGGCACTGGAGCAGATGAACCTAGCCATGCGCCAGGGCGAGGCCGTAGCCGCCGAAAAGCGCCGCCTCAATGCGGAACAGGAGAAGGTCACCGAGCAGTATCACCTGGCTTGGCGAAAGGTCGACAGCAAACGCGAGTCGCTGGAGCGGGCGATCAAGGCCGGAAAGTATTCCGGCGCGCAGTTGGAAGCGGCCCAGGCCAAGCTGGGCGAACTCACCACCGAAGCCAAAGCGGCGCTGGGCCGCCTCGAAACCCAGGAAAAGGTCGAACGCAAATCGTTTCAGGAACAACTGCATGCGGAACACGCCGTGGAGTTCATGCAACAACGATACAGCGACACGATGCACAACTTCCAAGTCGAGGCCCAGCGAATGTACGGAGAATCCGCTGCCCGGGAACTAGCCGCCCAGAAGGCACAGCAGGCCATGAACGCCGACGGCAGCTATGCCGGCCGCTTCTACGGCGTGGCCGCCGGTTCGCTCAAATTCACCATCGCCGGCCGGCAGGTCCATGGCTCGCTCAGCGGCACCTTCGAAGAAGGCCCGGCCAACGCCACGTTCTCCGGTTCATTCGACCCGGTCACGCGGCGGATGAGCACCCGTCTGCAAGGTTCGATGCCGGTCAACGGGACCACGATCACGGTCGGTTTCGCTGGTCAACTGGTCGGCTCGCTCGACGGCCGCAACTTCTCCGGCCAGTGGGCGGCCAAGAACGAATACGGCCAGAACTCCGGCACCTGGAATGCCGGTAAACAGTAGCCGGCCGTTCGCTGGCCGAGGCGTTGAATTTGCCTCCCCCGAACGCTCGAAACGGCGAAAACCGGAAGAGAGTTTTTTTGAGGGGGCTCGGGGGCACTTTTTTGCCAAAAAGTGCCCCCGAAAAATGGTCCTTGCCGTCTGGGTTTAAATTCCGCGCGGCAAAAAGAAAACCGGCCGGCGCAATGGCCGGCCGGTTTTTTGGGCTTTAATCCGCCGCAGCGCAATCAACCATCCCGGGCTCAACCTTCGGCCAAGGCCGCCAGCTTGGCGAACTCGCCCCGCAGGGCCGGATAGAGGTCGCGGTAGACCGCGTAATGCTTGTCATAAACCTTGGTCGCCTTGGGCCGGGCCTTGAAGCTCTTGCCGGTCTTGACGGTCGCGGCGCAGGCCTGGGGCACGCCCGGCCAGACGCCCGAGGCCACCCCACCCAGCAGCATCGCCCCGTAGGCCGAACCGGCGTGGCTGCCGGTCAAACAAGCGTTGGCGCCGAAGATATCGGCCTGCATCTGGGCCCAGAAGGGCGAACGCGCCCCGCCGCCGGAGAGGCGGATCTCGCGCGGCTTGACGCCCATCGCCCGCATGATCTCCAGGCCGTCGCGCAGGGCGTAGGTCACCCCTTCCAGCACCGCGCGAACCATCTCGTTCTTGCCGTGCCGGGGAGTGAGACCGATGAAGCAGGCCCGGGCGAAGGGATCGGCGTGCGGAGTCCGCTCGCCGGTTAGATAGGGCAGGAAGAAGAGCCCTTCGGCCCCCGGCTCTGCCTGTTCGGCCCGGGTCACCAACAGCTCGTAGGGATCGCACTTGGCCTTGCGCGCCAGGGCGCTCTCCTCGCCGCCCAGGTGGTTGCGGAACCACTGGAACGAACCGCCCGCGGCCAGGGCCACGCTCATCACGTGCCACTTGCCGGGCACGGCGTGGCAGAAGGTGTGCACCCGGCCGCCGGGGTCGGTCTGAACCTGGTCGAGGTGGGCGAAGACCACGCCCGAGGTGCCCAGGGTGGCCGAGACGATTCCGGTCCGGACGATGCCGGCCCCGACCGCGCCGGCCGCCTGGTCGCCGGCGCCGGCCGCCACGGGCAGCCCCACGGGCAGCCCCAACTCCTTCGCCGCCCCGGCGCTCAAGCCGCCCGTGACCTCGCAGGACTCGTACACGCGCGGCAGGGCCGCCGGATCGATCGCCAGCTTGTCCAAGAGCGGTTTGCACCAGATCCTCCGCTTGACGTCCAGCAGCAGCGTGCCCGAGGCGTCCGAGACGTCGGTGGCGAACTCGCCGGTCAGCCGGTAGCGCAGATAGTCCTTGGGCAGGAGCATCTTCTTCGTCTGCGCGTAGATTTTCGGCTCGTGCTTGCGCACCCAGAGAATCTTGGGCGCGGTAAAGCCGGTCAGGGCCGGATTGGCCACCAGGCTGAGCAGTTTCTTCTGCCCGCCGGCCAGCCGGGTGATCTCCGCGCACTCCGCGCCCGTGCGCTGGTCGTTCCAGAGAATGGCCGGCCGCAGCACCCGGCCGGCGGCGTCCAGACAGACCAGGCCGTGCATCTGGCCGGAGAGGCCGATGCCGCGCACCGCGCCGCCCTTGACCTTGGCCTTGGCCAGCGCTTGGCGCACGCCCTTGACCGCGGCCGTCCACCAGTCCTCGGGCCGCTGCTCGCTCCAGCCTGGCCGGGGCGAGGCGCAGGGATATTCGACCGTCACGTCCGCCAGAATCCGCCCTCGCTCGTCGGCGAGCAGGGTCTTGGTGCCGCTGGTGCCGATATCAATGCCGAGTATGCACGCCATTTGCCTCTCCTTCTCTGCGGGGCGTTGCCCCGGGATCTGATTCACTGCTGCCGCCGACCAATTTTCGGAACCATTTTTTACAAAAAAGGTTCCCGCAAGCCTCCAAAAAAATCCCGCCCACTTCACCTTCTGCGGCGTCTCGCCCTTCGGCTCCGAAAAATACGAAACCTGACTGGAGTTTTTTGAAAGAGTTTGAGAAAACTTTTTCCAAAAAAGTTTACTCAAGGCCCGAGCGGATAGAGATTGTCCGGCAGGTCCAACGCTTCAAACTGATGATTGGCGGCCGTAGCCTCGATCGCCCGCAGAGCGGCCGACAGGGGCTGGCCATTGGCGGCCGTGGCCGGATAGGGCCGGTGACCGCCGGTCGCCCAGGAGCGCGCCCGTAGCAGTGTATAGACCGTGCACAGCGGCACGTCGGGGATGATGCCGTTCAAGGGCTGATAGGTGACCGAACCGTAAACGTAGCGCCGGCGCATCCAGGGGATGCCCTCCACACCGCCAGTCTGGCTGACGTCGCCGTTCAGGGCCTTGTCAGCCACCGTGGTCGCGTTGGTATAGGACGCCAGGCCCAGGTTCAGCCCCCGCCCCTGATTAGCCAGTTCGACGGTCACCGCCCCGGCGGCCACGTTATATAGCGGTTCGGGCAGCTGGTCGTCCTGCCAGACCGGCGCGCCGGAGACGGTCTTGACCTCGAAGGGCGAGAGGTTGGTGGCGCTGATCGCGCCGTCGGGCAGAATGTAGGGCAGGCTGCTCGCGCCGCCCAGCTTGGCCCGGGGGTGAAAATTATTGGCAAAGAAAATTTCGTCCGCCGCCGTCGGCACCGGCGCGTTGTTGCGCCAGACGGCGTAGCGGTCGGCCTGATGGACCTGCGAGACGACCAGTCCCAACTCGCCCAGCGTGACCACCACGAAAAAGAAGAGCGTGTAGGTGGGCAGGAGCAGCACCAGCTCCAGCATGGCATTGGCGTCAATAGAGCGTCTGCGCATCCTGCAGCCCCTTGAGGTAGTCGTCGATGAAATCCTGCCAGGCGGTGGCGTCGCCGTCGCCGCTGCCGCCCAGCACCAGGGCCCGCAGCCGGTCGCCGCAACGCGAGCCGGTCAAGCGTTTCCCCTCCTGATCGAAACAATAGGTCGCGCCAAGGAACTGCCAGAACGCCTGCTGGGCGGCGGTCTGGTCAGCGTAGAGGGCGGTCTTGCCGCCCACGGGCGTGAGGTTCTGCCGGCCGTAGGTGACGCCCGTGCCGTTGGGCAGGATGGCGTAGCGCGCCGAGACCAGCTTGGCGCCCCAGTTGCTATAATAGAGATTGCCTTCCACGTTGGGCGCGGCGGTGGGATAGGCCAGAAAGTTGCTCCACACCCGGTCCAGATCCCACCGGCCGCCGGCGGCGCACTTCTCGCGCGCGCCGGAGATCAATTGCCCGGGCGCGCCGGCCCCCCGGCCGTCGGCCGAACGCTCGGCAAAGCCCACCCGCGCCGTGGCCAGCGCGAACATGCCCGGCCGGGTGCCGAACATCGCCCCGAAAAAGATCGTCCGGTGCGGGGCCCACACCCCCACGCTCAGTCCGTAGCGGAAGAAATTCTCGGTCATGACCACTGCCGGGGCCAGGCCGGTGTGCGGCGAACCATCGGTCCGGCGGGGCGAAGACCAGCCCCGGACGAAGCGGTCGGCGGCGTAATTGCCGTTCCAGGGCCGGGTCGCGGCCAGGGAGCTGGCCGGGGCGGCCGCGCCGGAAGGCTGCCCCAGCACGCCGTCGTCGACGTCGAAATCCAGGTCGTAGCTGTCGTAGCCGCCGGCGGCCCAGGCCCGGTCATGGCCGCGGGCGGCCTGATAATAGGTCAGGCCCACGTCCGACTGGTTGTCGGTGGTCGCGGGCGGGTCCTTGTCGGTGCCCCAATGTTTCTCGCCGCAGAGCGGACACTTTTTGGCGCAGAGCGGGCAGACCATGAACTCGTGATGGCTCCAGCGCATGACCGTGCTGTTGACCAGCGCCTGGACGGCCTGGTATAGGTCGGAAAGGAAGTTCATTATCTCATAGGGATCCAATCCGGGCCAATCCGGAATGCTGAAACTGCCCAGGGCCTGGTCGGGATGATAGAAGAAGTAATCGCCCGACCAGCGCCCCTCCCAGTCCGACTCGCGGTAAAAATTGCCGGGATATGACTGGTGTGGCGGGAATTGCAGCCACTCCAGCAGCTCCGCCCACCAGAGGTTGCAGCCGGCGGTGCCGTGCCCGGCCTCCGTGTCGCACTTGGCGCAGGCGCACAGCGGCAGAGAGAAGAAGACGAACGGCACCCAGACGATGGGGCTACAGAGAAAGCAGATCTTGGGAAAGCGCATGCCGGGAATGATGTCGGGGTACTGGGTATTGAAGCGGCCGAGGAAACTCGATTCGTTGTCCGTGGCCTGGGCGCAGATGACGTGCTCGAGCGGGTCGTTCACGCCGGATTTCTTGCTCAAGCCGGGCAGGTTGTAAAAGTCGTCCAGGGCCAGGCCGTCGGCATGCTGCTTGCCGTGATGGAGCAAAAATTGCATGTGGTGGGTGGTTTCCCCGTCGCGCTGGAAGCGGATCTCCTGGGCGATGCATCTGGCCAGGCAGTTCAGGTTAAGAAACCCGTAGCAGAATCCGCCCCAGCAGCGGGTGCAGTTTTCGGAATGGGAATGATAATGCGAAAAGTGCCAGTGGCCGTCGGCGGCGTTGTCGGCCACGCCCAGGTCGCCCCGGCAGACCGGATGGGCGTTACCGCTGCCGGGCAGATACCCGAGTTCGCAGCGCTCGCTTTGATCTACCTGCCAGTTACGGTCCAGGCTGTTCCAGCAGCGCAGCCAGCGCTGGTAATCCGTGCCGCCGCCCTGGACCTGCCCCTGGACCTCGTTCCAGATCGTGCTGGCCTTGTTGACCAGCCGATAGACCCCCGCGCTGGCAACCTCGACGCATTTCAGATTCTGCCGGCCGGCCTGGCGACGCGACTCGGCCAGGAAGCGGTTGTCGCCCAGATTGTCGGCATATCGGTCATAACGGAAAAAGGCCAGACTCGCCGCCGCGTCGGTGTCGGCCAGCGCCGGCTCGCCGACGAAGGGGATGGAATCGGTGGCTTCGGGGGTGCCGTCCTCGCCGTATGCCACCGGGTCGGGGAAGATGGCCACCTTGGCCTCCAGCGGGGCGTTGACCCGTACATGGTAGATCACCTCGTTGCGGACCATGAACGGCAGGGCGCGCGCCAGGGCGGCGGCGACCAGGGAGAGCTGCCGCATCCAGGTCTCGCCCCGCCGCTGCTGCTGGTCGCGGTCGGCGACCCAGTATTTGGCGTCGCGGAAGAGAACGCTCTGGGTGGTCGTCACCAAGTCGGCCGCCGTGGCGACCGTGGCCCCGTAGCGCTCCGCCAGCCGCGCGGTCAGCGATTGCGCAAAATACTCGTCGTTAAAAGCCGCCAGCAACTCGTCCACCGGCGGCCGACCGCCGGTGGCTCCGCCGGTGCCCAGATCGGTGAAGGAGCCGAAGACTTCGTCGGGACCGAACATGGGCAGGGGCAGGAAGTGCGGCAGCACCCGGGTCCGCCAGCAGCGCTCCGACTCCTGGCTGCGGTTGGCGGCGGCCGTGGCCTTGGTGAAGCGGCCCCACTCGACGATGGCGCTGGCGGTGGTGAAGATGATCAGATCGATCATCCGTTCCTGCAAGCGGCTATGGAGGGTGGTCTCGCAGGAATTGAGCCAGGCGATGGCCGAGAGGGTGTTGGCCTCCTGGACCGCGCCGGCGTAGGCGGCCGCGTCGGCAGCGTTCTGCAGCCGCACCCGCTCGCTCACCGTCAGCCCGACGTTGTAGGCGTAGGCGATGGCCACCAGCAGCAGCATCAGGGTCAGCACGGCGAAGAGCGCGCTCTGCCCCTCCTCGGCGGCAGGCAGAGCCCGCCACCTTTCCCGGCCGAGGTCGATTCCCCGCCGCAGCGACGAAATGATCGCTCCCCCCGCCATCACCTCTGCTCTCCCCGTCGGCTGCGCCGCAATGCGCATTTTTGCCGCCCCCGTCAAACCGGCCGCTTAACTTCGGCGGCGGAATTTCCAGTTTTTTGCTCGTCCCAATCCGATCGCCCGAAATTTTGCCCCATTATATAATTGCCGAAAATTTTCGACAGCCTAATATGGCTTTAAGTGCCAGCGGGAGAAACAACGGTTCGCGCCGGGGAGGCCCGGCACGGTTTGGGCCCGGCCCAAACCTTTGGCCGCCGGCCGTTTCGACCGGCCGCCAGAGGCGGGGACCGCCCTTGTCCATTCGCGGGAGGAGAAGTCACATGTTGTCATTCTGTAGAATCGCGCCGCTATTCGGCCTGGTCCTGGTCCTGGGCCTGGGCGCGGCCGCCTGGGCCGCCGAAGCGGCCAACCCCAGTGTCGCCTTCATCCAACGGACCATGGCCCGCATCGCCGACTCCACCCCGGAGAAGCCGGCCACGGTGCGGTTCGAGTTCTACGGCCAGAGCATCACCGCCCAGCCCTGGACCAAGCTGGTCCAGGAGGATCTGACCAAGCGCTTCCCCTCGGTCAAGTTCGTCTTCCACAATCCGGCCATCGGCGGCTTCACCTCGCCGGCCCTGATCCGCACCGCCGAACACGACCTCTACCCCTGGTACCCCGACATCCTGGTCTTCCACGTCTACGGCCCGACCGACAAGTACGAGGAGATCATCCGCAACACGCGCGCCCGGACCACGGCCGAAATCGTCATCTGGACCAGCCACCTGAGCGCTAAGGAGACGCTGGACAAGAAGCCCGACGAGGACAAGCGCATCCTCGAGTTGCGCGCCATCGCCAAGAAGTACGACTGCACGCTGATCGACGCGCGCAAGAAATGGATCGAGTACATCAAGGAGAAGAAGCTCGAGCCCCCGGCCCTGCTGCGTGACGGCGTCCATCTGAACGACGACGGCATCAAGCTGCTGGCCTCGTTCATCGCCCCCGAATTCGTCCGCGCCCCGGAGCTTTCCACCACGCCCCAGGCCGGCACCGTGACCGAAATCCCGGTCGATTCGCCGGCCGTGACCAAGGAGGCCGACGGCTCGCTGACCCTGACCTTCACCGGCAACCGGGTGGTGGCCATCTCCGGCAGCAAGGGCTCGGGGGCCGCCGAACTCGTGTTCGACGGCGGCAATCCGGCCGACCGGCCCGAACTCTGGACCGTCAGCCGCCCCAGCGCCGGCCCGCAGATCTGGATGCCGGCCATCAAGAACGTCTCGTTCGAAAAGACCCCGGTGGCCGAGGACTGGGTCTTCACCTGCCTGCCCGACTCCACTCCGGACGCCAAGCAGGTGCATTTCAAGGTGGTCGGCTCGGTCACGGGCGAGGACGGCGAGGGCACCAACGAGGCGAAATTCGTCTCCAAATCCGGCCGGGTGGTGATCGATCCCGCCGACTGGCGCGACCATCTGATGTGGTGCCTCAAGTACAAGAAGATCGAGCTGCCGGCCGGCTTCCAGGTGAAGTGGAAGACCTATCCGCTCTTCACCGCCAAGTACGAACCACAGCCGGCCGGCACGGAAACCATGCTGGTGCAGAACTGCGCCAACGGCGAGCACAAGCTGACGCTCAAGGGACCGGCCGCGAAACTCGGCATCACGGCCTTCCGCGTCTACGCCCCGGCCACCAACATTCCTGAACTGGGCAAGAAGTAATCAACGCCGTCAATTTTGACGATCATCTAATCCCGGGGCGACGCACGCGTCGCCCCGGTTTATTTGCCACTGTATATTTCCCCCGCCCATCGAACCGGC
>CAYMGG010000018.1:24987-32140 GCA_964389915.1 uncultured Planctomycetaceae bacterium | reverse complement strand
TTGCACAAAAGGTTTTCCCGGACCCTTTCCAAAACACTCGCACCAGATAATACTGTTTCGAAGATGGAATGATGGTTTCCTCCTCTGGGTGGGTATAATATGGTACTGCGCGAAAAGTAAGTCTGGATGAGAGTTTTTTGCGGGAGGCTGGGGGGCTTTTTTTAACAAAAAAGCCCCCCAGAGAACAAATTACCGCTGGATCATAATAAGGAAACGGTCATGTTGAAGCGGCAGAAGTTGGCGTTTGCACTCGGGGTGGCCGGGGGACTGCTGGCGGTTTTCGCCGCCGCCGGCGCGCGGGCGGGCGAGGTGGCTTTGAACGCCGAAGGCATTGCCATCAACGGCGGCAGTCTGGGCGAATTCGTAATTCCTTACCCGGTGATTACGGTCGAGGGCGTAAAAGACGAACTCAAGCCCAGCGAAGTGCGGCCCGCCGACGCGGCGGCGACGCTCAAATATCCGGGCGAAATCGCCCTGAACGTCAAGCTGGAGGCGGAAGGCAAGGTGGCCCTAACCTTTTCGGGAAACACCGAAAAGCTCCGCAAATTCCGCTGCCAGCAGATGCTCATTCCGTTCAATTTCCGCGACGGCGGCTCCTGGCGGGTCGGCAGCGGAGAATTCACCCTCTTCCCCGCCCAGCAACCGCCCAAGCCGTTTCTGTTCCAGGGCAACCAGTCCAGCCTCGAACTGTGCGGCGTGGACGACAAAAAGCTCAAGCTCGAGATTCCGCCCTTCTCCTTTCAACAATTGCAGGACAACCGCGAATGGAACTGGCAGACCTTCGCCTGGATGTTTCTGACCTCCTTCGAACCCGGACAGCAGCCCTATGTCATCAAGGTGAGTTTTGACGCCAGTTCCGCCAAGTCGGTCAAACTGGTCGACCGCTTCGGACAGAGCACGCGCAAAGAATTTCCCGGCAAAATTCAGAACGAAGAAGAACTCAAGGCCGACGTGGCGGCCGACCAGGCCTATTACGCCGGGCTCACTCCCCCCGCGACCGACGCCTGGGGCGGTTTGCCGGAGAGCGGGAAGAAACTGGGGTTGAAGGCCACGGGATTCTTCCACGTCGAACCGAAGGGGGAGAAGTGGCTCCTGGTCGATCCGGCGGGCAACGCCTGCTTCCACCTGGGGGTATGCAGCTTCAACGCCAACGAGGATTACACCTACGTCCAGGGGCGGGAGAACCTTTACGAATGGCTCCCGCCGCGCGAAGGCGAGTACGCCGCCTGCTGGCATCCGCAAAAATACTGGAGCGCGCGGGCCGCCTCGTTCTTCATCGCCAACCAGATCCGCAAGTTCGGCGCTTACGACGCCGAGCCTTGCCTGGAGCGCATGGTCGACCGGGTTCGCCGATTCGGCTTCAACGCCATCGGCGCCTTCTCCAGCTCGCCCGTGTTCAAGCGCAAAAAGATCCCCTACGTGGCCCATCTGCCGCTGGACCAATGGACCTTGGGAGGGGGGTTGCCGGGCGTGCGGGGAGTGTTCGATCCGTTCGACGAGGCCACGCTCAAAAAGCTCGACGAGCTCTTTAAGCAGCGGGTGGCGACCGAGGCGGACGAGCCGCTGCTCGTCGGCTATTTCCTGGAGAACGAGCAGGCCTTCGAAGACCTGCCCCGGGTGGTTCCGGGCCTGCCGGCCAAGCATGCCTGCAAGCGCCAGCTGGTCAAGCTGCTCAAGGCCAAGTACGGGGAGATCGCCGCCTTCAACGCCGCCTGGAACGCCCACGCCGAATCCTTCCTGGCGCTGGAGGAGCCGGGCCTGCCCCTGACCACCCCGGCCGCCTTCGAGGACATGCAGGCCTACGTCGAAACCTTCCTGGACGCCTATTACCGGTCGATCGCCGAGACGTTCCACAAGTACGACCGCCACCACCTCCTGCTGGGCAACCGCTGGCAGCCGGGCACGGCCAACAACGAGATCCTCTGCCGCGTGGCCGGCAAATATGTGGACGTGGTCAGCATCAATTACTACACCGCCGGGATCGACCCCGTCTTCATGCGCCGGCTCTACGAGTGGACCGGCCGCCGGCCGCAGTTGTGGAGCGAGTTCTACTACACCGCCGAGAAGGAGAGCAACGTCGCCGGCCGGGGCCAGGACCTCGACACCCAGGCGCAGCGCGGGGAGGCCTACCGGCAGTACGTCGAGGGCGCCGCCGCCTTGGGCTTCGTGGTCGGGATCGAGTGGTTCACCCTGATCGACCAGTCCGTCAGCGGCCGTTTCTTCGAGCAGTACAACGGCGAACGGTGCAACACCGGGCTCTTCAACGTCGCCGACCGGCCCTACAAAGACCTGATCGCGCAGATGCTCAAAACCCACCAGGCGGTCTATCCGGTCTGGCTCGACGGCCAGGCCCCGTTCGTCTTCGACCACCCCAACTACTCGACCAAGGGCGGCGGCCGCAAGACCGTCGAAGCCGGCCACGCCACCGCGGCGATTCAGATCGACGGCCGGCTGGAGGGCTGGCCCGGCCGCCCGCCGGAGCGCATCGGCGGCGACCGGCTGGTGGTGGGGCGCGAGAGCGGCGGGCTGGAGGCCTCCTTCAAGGCCTGCTGGGACGAACAATATCTATACCTGCTAGTCGAGGTCACCGACTCGACGCCGCTCAAAAACACCCAGACCGGCGGCAAGCTTTGGATGGCCGACGGCATCGAAGTCTTCTTCGGCAGCGAAAAACCGGACAAGGGCGGAACGCTTCTCTTCACCGACCGGCAGGTGCTGATCGGCGCGGGCCAGTCCGGCCAGTTCCACGTAATGAAGGCGATCGGCAAGGCGGAGCTGAAGACCGCGGTGGTGCCGGCCGTGGACGGCAAGGGCTACGTGGTAGAGGCGGCCATCCCCTGGGACGTGCTGGCCGTAAAAAAGCCGGAAGCCGACCGGGAATTCCTCTTCGACCTGGCCGTGGACGACAGTTCCGACGGTCAGGAACGGCGCTGCCAGCTGATGTGGAACGGCATTGACCGCAACTCCTCGGACCGGGGAGCCTGGGGGCGGCTGCGCCTGCGCCGATAAAGGAACCGGCCTTATCTTTCCCGCCCGTCTCTTGCGGCTGAATCCGAAGACGGCTAGAATAGTCGGCCGCCGGCGCGGGATTGCGCCGGCGGCCCTCGATTGCCGGCGAAACCAAGCATGCAGCCATCCCAATTGACCAACCGCATGGACTTCCGTCTGGCCGGGCTGCTGGTCGTGGTGCTGGCTTTTGCCCTGACGCTGGTGGCGATCCTCAACATCTGCACCTACGGCAAGATCTGCGAAGAGCTGGTCCTGGCCCGCTACCGGGTGGTGGCCGAGGACATCCGCGGGGCCATCGAGTACGGTCTCAACCTCGGCCTCTCGCCCCGGGAGATTCCCCAGGTCCAGAGCCTGATCGACGACGAGATCCAAGACGACTCCCGGATCGAAACCATCGCCGTGATCGGCACCGACGAGTTGGTCTATTACAGCACCCACCCCGCCGACCGGGGCAAACGCGCGCCCGAAAGCTGGCTGCGTTACATCCGGGCCCAGGCCCGGGGCGGCAAGCCCTACCGCTCGGCCAAGCTGCTCCTGGCCCTGCCGCTGCGCAACGGTTTCGGCCTGGTCATCGGCCACGTCTTCCTGAGCTGCTCGCGGGAGTCGGTCTCCGCCGCCCTCTGGGCGGCGGTGGAGCCGACCGTGCCGGCGGCCCTGCTGATCCTGGTGGTTCTGACCCTGGCCGGCGCTTGGGGGCTGCGCCGGTTCGCCCGGCAAATCATTCGCCCGTTGGGCCGGATGGGCCGCCAGCTCGAATCCCTCAAGCGCGGCAGCACCGTGCCGCCGCCGCCGGCGGGGGCCGACGACCTCGAGGGCGCCTTCCACGACTTCGTCCGCCGCAGCCGCCAGATCCAGGGCGTGTTGCGCCAGGCCGACCGGCAGGCCGAATCCGAAACCATCCGCCTGACCCTGGAGGCCGACACCAAATGACTCAGAGCCACGCCGGCTTCTATCTGCGCGTGCTGGGCCTGACCCTCTTCCTGGTCGTCCTGGGCTGCGTGGGCCTGACCGCGTTCAGCACCCAGCTGTTCGACGAGGTGCTGCGCCCGGCCATCGCCGGCAAGGCCGAGACCCTGGGCGATTCGATCAATTTTTCCATGAAGAAGGCCCTCGACGCGGGCGTCCCGTTCGACAAGGTTCCGGGCGTGGACGAGTATCTGGCCAGCCTGCTGGAGCGCAACCCCACCGTCGCCTATCTCTCCTACACCGACAACGACGGCCGGCTCCTGCATCACCGGGGCCAGACGCCGCCGAGTTTCCCGCCGCTTCACGGGTCGAACGCGATGATCCTCACCGATCTGGGCGACTACCAGGACGCGGCCTTGCCCCTGATCTGGCGGAATCGCCAGGCGGCCTGGCTGCACGTGGGCCTGGACAAGGCCTACATTCAGCGTAAACAGCGCGAATCGCTGGCCGACCTGGGCACGGTGGTGCTGGTGACGCTGCTCATCACCTTCGAGCTGGTCAAGTTCCTGATCAACCACCGAATCACCGGCCCGCTGCTGGCCCTGGGCTCGGCCGTCGACCTGGCCCGGCGCGGCCAGTACGGCGCGCGCCTGCCGGCCGCGGCCGGCGAAGAGACCGACCGCTTCGCCCAGTCGTTCAACCAATGGTGCGACGAGCTGCGCAATCTGTACGATTCGGCCAAGGCCCGGGTGGCGGCGGCTCGGGCCGGCGGCCGGCCCTCGCTGCCGGCCGAGGAGCTGATGAGTCAGGTCGAGGCGAAATGCAACTTCTCGCCCACCCCCCTGGAGATCGGCTTCGAACAGCGGCTGGCCTACATCCGGCCGGCCCTCTTCCTGCTCATCTTCGCCGAGGCGCTCAGCCTTTCGTTCATGCCGATGTACATCGGCGAACTCTGCGACTCCCCCTTCTACTCCACCTTTCTCTACCGGCCGCTGGAGAACCTGCCCCGGCAGGTGCTGATCGGCCTGCCGATCTCGGTCTTCATGCTCTTCTGGGCCCTCTCCCAGCCCTTCGCCGGCGCCTGGTCGGACCGGGCCGGCCGGCGGCGGGCCTTCATGGTCGGCGGGCTGTTGACGGCCGCGGGCCTGATCGGCAGCGGGCTGGCCGGCCACGTCTTCGACCTGCTCTGCATCCGGGCCCTGAGCGGAGTGGGCTACGGGATCGTCTTCATCACCTGCACCGCCTACGTCACCGACCACACCACCCCCGCCAACCGCGCCCAGGGCATGGGCATCTTCCTGGCCGGCTTCTTCTCCGGCTCCCTCTCGGGCGCGGCCATCGGCGGCATCCTGGCCGACCGGCTAGGCTACCGGCCGGTCTTCCTCCTCTCCGGAGCGTTGGCGATCGGGGCGGTCCTGTTCGTGCGCAGCTTCCTGCCGGAGAAGCCCGGCGCGGCCGGCGCGACCAAGAAGAAGATCGGCTGGCAGGAGTTCCGCCTGCTTTTGAGCAACCCGCGCTTCGTGGCCCTGACCGTGCTGATGGCGATTCCGGCCAAGATGTGTCTGACCGGATTCATGAATTACACCGCCCCGCTCTATCTCAAGGAGCTGGGCAACAGCCAGTCGGTCATCGGCCGGGTGCTGATGGCCTACGGCCTGGTGATGGTCTTCGTCGCCCCGCTGATGGGCCGGCTGGCCGACCGCTGGGGCAACCGGGCGCTCTTGGTCAAGCTCTCGGCCCTGGTCGCCGGCGGGGGGCTGACGATCACCTATCTCTGGGCCAACACCTACGGGGTGCTGGCCTCGATCCTGCTCATGGGCCTGGCCCACGCGGTGGGCGTCTCCAGCCAGCTGGCCCTGCTGCCGGAGCTCTGCCGCACCGAGAGCGGCGCCATCGGCAGCGGCACGGTGATGGGGGTCTTCCGGCTGATCGAGCGCTCGGGCAGCATTTTGGGGCCGCTGCTGGCGGGGATACTCATCGCCAAGGGCGGCTATCCGCAAACCTTCATCGTCATCGGCCTGCTGACCATCGGCGGCATGCTCCTCTTCGCCGTGGTCTGCCGCAAAACCGAGCCGGCCCCGGCACCCGTCGCGCAGCCGGCGGGAGGAGGCGGCAAATGACGCGCAGCCCTTCCCGGCCGGCCTGGTTGCTCATCTTGCTGGAGCTGCTGGTCGGAATCATGCTCGGCGCGGCGGTCGGCGCGGCGGAAGCCCCGCCGGCGGCCGCCGGCAAGACGGTCTACATGGTCCTTTGGCGGGGCGAAACCGAAGCCGAAAAGGGTTTCCGCGATTACCTGACCGGCCACGACCGGATGCGGGCCGAGGATTTCATCGTGCGCGACTGCGCCGGCGACAAAAGCAAGCTGCCGGGCATTATCGCCGAAATCCGCACCCGCCGGCCGGACTTGATCTACGCCTTCGGCACCACCGTGACCCTGGCCCTGGCCGGCACCTACGACGCGGCGCCGGTCGGCGACAATATCCCGGGCATTCCGATCGTCTTCTGCGTGGTGGCCAAACCGTTCGATCCCGAACTGCGCCTGGCCAAAACCCCTCTGAGCGGGCGGAATCTGACCGGCGTCAGCCATCTGGTGCCGCTGGGCA
The DNA here is from genome assembly GCA_964389915.1 of uncultured Planctomycetaceae bacterium. Taxonomy (GTDB): domain Bacteria; phylum Planctomycetota; class SZUA-567; order SZUA-567; family SZUA-567; genus CAYMGG01. The sequence goes on along the minus strand of CAYMGG010000018.1, from coordinate 25,622 downwards.
TCCAGCTCAAGGTGCTCAAGGAGACTTTCCCGCTGCGCGTGCTGGGGGTGATCTACAATCCGGCCGAGCAGAATTCCGTGGCCCAGGTGGGGGAGCTGGTCGCCGAAGAAATCCGAATGGGCTACCGGCTGATCAAAGAACCGTTCCCGTTGGACTCCGGGGGCCGGCCGGATTTGACGAAACTGGACGTCATGGCCGGAGAGCTCGCCGCAGCCGGGGCTAACGTGGTCTACCTGCCTTCGGATTCGTTCGTCAACGCCAACGCCGCGGTCATTGTCGAAGCCCTCCACTCCCGCCAGCTGCCGACCTTCTCCGTCACCGAAGGCCCGATCCGCCAAGGCGGGGCGCTCCTGGGCGTGATCAGCCGGTATTCCACCGTCGGCGAGTTCGCCGCCTACAAGGCCGAGCAGATCCTGTTCGAAGGAAAAAAAGCCGCCGAGATCCCGATCGAAGCCCTCTCCCGCCATTCGCTGATCGTCAACCTGTCGGCGGTCAAGCGGTTGCACACCTATCCGCCCCTGTCGATCCTGCGCCTGGCCGAGTTGATCGATACGCCCGCACTCAGCCGCCCTTAAAACTCAGCCGCTGTAACCTTTCGCTTCTCTCCGGGGTATATGTAATTGCCAGGCCGTGCC
>CAYMGG010000018.1:0-24977 GCA_964389915.1 uncultured Planctomycetaceae bacterium | reverse complement strand
GGCAGGCCTGCGCCCGTTTTTTTCCGAGGAGAGGGCATGTTCCGTAACCGCTGCGGCGTTGTGGGGTGTTTGACGATCTGGCTGATCGGCGGGGCCTGGGGGCTGACCGCCGAGCCGGCGGCCGACCCTTATCTGGCCTGGAAAGGCGCGCTCGACGCGCTGATGCAGCCGCTCCAGGCCAATCCCGCCGGGCCTTGGACCATCAGTCTCAAGATCAGCCGCGACGGCCAGGCCTGGTTGGCGGCCCAGGTGGTGGCGGCGGCCGAGGATCAGTTCGCCCTGGGCCTGGAGAGCGGCTTTCTCACTCTGCAAGCCGGTCGCGACCCGCAGCGCGCCTATCTGGCCCTGCCGGAGAAGAAGCTCCTCTTCCTGGGGGCAGGCGGCGAAACGCCGGCCGGCAGCCGGTTGACCGCGACCGAACTGCTGGCCCGGACGCGCCGGTTGGCCCCGACGGTCGCCAATTACCTCAACCTGCTGGCCGGCATGGACGGCGAGACCTCGCTGGCCATGCTGATGATGGCCGGGGTGAAGCTGACGCCGGCGACCTCGGCCGAGGGCCTGACGGTCTATGAAATTGGCGGCAAAAAGGGCGAAAAGCTGCGGGTACTGATCGATCCGGCCGGGCCGCGCCTGACCGCTCTGGAAATCGGTCTGGGCGGTCGGCGCTATCGGTTGGAACCGAAAGTGGAGCCGACGGCCCAGCCGCCGGCGCTGCCGGCGGGTGCGGACTTGAAAACGGTGGCCGTGAACCGCACCGAACTGGAGACCGCGCTGCTCAAAGGCTTGGTCCGCGCCGGCGAGATCCAGTACGACGGCCGCCTGGCGCCGCGCCTGGCCGACGGGGTCCGGCGCGGGCCGCACGGAGTCTATGTCCGCCAGGGCGGCCACCGGGTGGTGGTCCTGCGGGGAACTCCGGAGGAGATCGGCCGGCAGCACGGAGAGTTTCTGGCCGTCGAGGCCCGCAAGCTGGTGGAGAGCACGCTGTACGTCGTGGGCACGCTCTACTCCTGCCAGCGCGGCCGGTGGTTCCTGGACGAGATCCGCGCCGCCGCCGACCGGCTGGAGCCGCACGTCCCCCCCGCGCAGCTGGCCGAGGGGCGGGCTCTGGCCCAGGCGGCCGGGATCGACTATGCCGAGTTTCGCCTCGCCCAGATCTTTCCCGAACTGTTCCACTGCTCCGGTTTCGCCATCGCCGGACCGGCCACGGTCGGCGGCCGCCTGTACCACGGCCGGGTGCTCGATTACATGACCGAGATCGGCTTGCAGGACAACGCCGCCGTCCTGGTCGTGGCGCCGACCGGCAAGATCCCCTTCGTCAATATCGGCTACGGCGGGTTGGTCGGCTCGGTCACGGGCATGAACGCCCAACAGGTCGCCCTGGGCGAGATGGGCGGCCAGGGCGAAGGGAAATGGGATGGCACGCCCATGACCGCTTTGATGCGCCTGGCGCTGGAGGAGGCCCATAATCTGGCCGAAGCCAAGACGATCTTCCAGCAGCGACCGCGCACCTGCGAATATTACTACGTCTTCTCCTGCGGGCAGGACCGGTCGGCCGCGGGCGTGGGCGCCACGCCCGAGGGGATCTTCTTCCTCGCGCCGGGCGAGGCCCATCCGCGCCTGCCCGAAGCCGTGCCCGGCTGCGTGCTCCTCTCGGCGGGGGAACGCTACAAGCTCCTGGTCGACCGGGTCAAAAAGCAGCAGGGGCGGATCGACGCGCCGGCCGCCATGCGCCTGATGGACGGTCCGGTAGCGATGAGCTCCAACCTCCACAACGCCCTGTTCGCGCCGGAAACCCTCGAACTCTGGGTGGCCGACGCCGGTCCGCAGGGCCCGGCCTGGCGCGAGGAATACCGGCACTACTCCCTGCCGGAAATGCTCGCCTGGCTGAAGCGCGCGCCGGGCGAGACTGCGCCGGCCAAACCCTGAACGCTTCCGGGGTACCTTTTTTGCAAAAAAGGTACCCCGGAACCCGCCAAAAAACTCCCACCCGGCTTCGCCGTTTCGAACGTTCAGATGGACAAATTCGGCGCGGATGGATTCCGCACCTATTCGGCCATCAATAACTTGAATTGATATAAGTCCGCGCTGAACAGGTCCAACTGAACGCCTAAGCCGGCGGAACTGGCCGGAAAATTTTTACAAAAAAGCTCCCCGGAATGGGGCAACGTCCGTGCGGGGCATTTATCAGGGTTGAGTCCGACGGCCAGATGCGTTAAGATGTTTGCCCGCTGATCGACTTGGCGTAGTTCAATTAATACTTGAGTGTCTGGGGAAACCGCCCAATGAGCCTTTTTTCTGGTATGACCTTGGGATTCATCGGCGCCGGCAACATGGCCGAGGCGCTGGGCCGCGGGCTGCTGGACGCGGGGTTGATCGCGCCCGCTCAGATCCGGGCCAGCGATCCTTCGGCCGAACGCCGAGCGCTCTGGACCGCAATGGGCGTGGCCGCCGGCGAGGACAACCTGGTTCCGGCCGCCTGCGACGTGGTCGTCGCCGCGGTCAAGCCCCAGGTCTTCGACGCCGTGCTGGGCGCCTCCGCCTCCGCCCTGAACGAGCGGACCCTGCTGGTGAGCATCGCCGCCGGCATCCGGACCGACCGCATCGCCCGCGTCGCGGGCGGCCGGGCGCGGGTGGTGCGGGTCATGCCCAACACGCCGCTGCTGGTCGGGGCCGGAGCCGCCGGAGTCGCGGCCGGTCCCCGGGCCACCCGGGCCGACCTGGACCTGGTCCTGGCCATGTTCCGGGGGGCCGGCGTGGCCGAGGAGGTGGACGAATCCCTGCTCGACGCGGTGACGGCCGTCTCGGGCAGCGGGCCGGCCTATCTCTTCCGCTTCACCGAATCCCTGGCCAAAGCCGCCGTCGCCGCCGGCCTGCCGGCCGAATTGGGCGCGGCCCTGGCGCGGCAGACCGTGGTGGGCGCGGCCAAGCTGCTGGCCGAATCGCCGGAGGACCCCGCCGAGCTGCGCCGGCGCGTGACCAGTCCCGGCGGCACCACCGCGGCCGCCCTGGCGGTGATGGAGGCCGAAGGCTTCGACCGACTGCTGGAGCGTGCGGTGCTGGCCGCGCGGGACCGCGGCGCCGAGCTTTCCCGCTGACGGAGGTTTCATGACCAGGCAACTGAGCAGAAAAAAAACCGCCGGCGCGGTCAAGGAGCTGGGCGACTTCCTCCTGCTCAAGAAGCTGGGCGAGGGCGGCATGGGCCAGGTCTACCTGGCCCGCCAGCAGAGCATGGACCGGGACGTGGCGCTCAAGGTGCTCAGTCCGGATCTGATCAAGGATCTGCGCTTCATCAAGCAATTTCTGCGCGAGGCCCGGGCCGCCGGCTCCCTGACCCACGGCAACGTGGTGCAGGTCCACGACGTGGGCGAGGCCGGCGGGTCGTTCTACCTCTGCATGGAGTACGTCTCGGGCGGTACGCTGGCGGACCTGCTCAAGCTCCAGGGCCGGCTGGAGCCGGACACCGCCGTGCGAGTGGCCCTGGACACGGCCCGGGGGCTGGCCTTCGCCGAGCTCAAGGGCATCGTCCACTGCGACATCAAGCCCGAAAACATCATGATCACCGACACCGGTGTGGCCAAGGTGGCCGATCTGGGCATCGCCCGCCGGGTCTCGGCCCAGTCCGATAAACCGACCGACGAGGTGCTGGGCTCGCCCCACTACATGGCCCCCGAGCAGGCGCGGGGCAAGCCCGTGGACCATCGCACCGACATCTACGCCCTGGGCTGCACCCTGTTTCGCATGCTGACCGGACGGACGGTCTTCACCGGCGCGACCTCGCGCGAGGTGATGAAGAAGCAGGTCGGCGAAAAGGCGCCCGACATCCGCCAACTGGTGCCCGAGATCAGCTCCAAGCTGGCCGCCATCATCGCCAAATCCCTGGCCAAGGAGCCGGCCGAGCGCCAGCAGAGCCTGAACGAGCTGGTGGCGGAACTGGAGGAGGCGCTGCAAGCCGGCGTGGTCCGCAAGGGCGGCCGGCCCAAGGGCGGCACCCGCGCCGCCCGGCTGGTCGGCACCGGCCAGGGCGAGACGGCTACCCGCCGGCTGCGGGCGGTGCGCAAGCGCGGCAGCAACCTCTCCGTGGTCCTGACGCTGGTGCTGCTGGCGGCGATCTTCGGCGGCGGCTTTTTCTACATCAAGACCCATCTCAAGCCGCTGGCCGAGGAACAGATCGAGCAGGCCCAACAGCTCATGGAGCAGGAGGATTTCGCCGGCGCGCTGCGAGTGCTGGAGAGCATCCCCCGTTCGACCGACGCGGTGGCTGAAAAGGTCAACCCGCTCATCAAAGAGGCCAAACTGCGCCAGCAGGAGCAGGAGGCGGCGGCCAAGTGGCGGCAGGTCTGGGAGGAGTACCAGCAGAAGAAACGCGGCGGCGCGACGCCCGAGCAGCTGCGCGCGGAAGCCGAGGCCCTGCTCAAACAATACGGCACCCAGAATCCCGAATGGCGCGCCCTGTTGATGAAAGAACTCAAGAAAACGGGCGGGGCGGAGGATTCGCCCCGGTCCAAGAGGAAGAAGAGTGCCGATTGAGGTCGAGCCGGCGGAAAACGGCTGCCGCTTTCGGGTCAAGGCCCACGCCGGCGCCCGGCGGGAGGGGTTGGCCGGAGAGCAGGCCGGCGCGGTCAAGGTCGAGGTCAACGCCGCGCCCGAGCGCGGCAAGGCCAACGAGGCGATCCTGCGCCTGCTGGCCAAGGCGCTGGGGGTGAAGCCCGGCGCTCTGAGCCTGGCCAAAGGCGACACCTCCCCGCGCAAGACGATCGGCGTGACCGGGCTTGCGGCCGCGGAAGTCAAACGCCGGCTGGAGCAGGCCCTGGCCGCGGACTGAGCGAATCCCTCCCCGCCAAGCCGGCTGTCTGTTAGTAAATTTGGCGACCGCCCTCGATCCCTCGATCGCACCGCTCTCGTCGGCCTCGGGCTACTGAATCTTTTCGACTGAACGTTCGAAACGGCGAAGCCGGGTGGGAGTTTTTTGGCGGGGTCCGGGGTGCCTTTTTTGCAAAAAAGGTACCCCGGCATCGGTCACAACTAACTTGCTTTGAGATGATTATGCCGGTTTGGGGAAAAGCATATGACTAAACGAGCGGTGGCCCTGTTTTCCGGCGGGCTGGACAGCTGCCTGGCGCTGGCCCTGGTGGCGCGCCAGGGCGTGGAGATGATCGTCTACCACGGCTACAGCGCCTTCGTGCCCGCCACGACCGAAGCCGAAGGCCGCGCCGCCCTGGCCGAACGCGCCCGGCGGCTGGGCGCGCGCGAGGTCGTCTTCCGCGACCAGACCGAGGCGATGATCGCCTTCACCAAGCAGCCCCGTTTCGGCTACGGGCAAAACCTGAACGCCTGCCTCGACTGCCGGCTCTTGACCATGGCCCAGGGCGGCGAGGTCCGGCAAGAGTACGGCGCGGACTTCCTGGTCTCCGGCGAGGTTTTGGGCCAGCGGCCGATGAGCCAGCGGGCCGACGCCATGCGCCGGGTGGACCGGGAGGTCGAAAAACTGGGCCTGGGCGGGCTGGTGGTGCGCCCCTTGAGCGCCAAGCTGCTCGACCCCACTGTGCCGGAAGAACAGGGCTGGGTGCGGCGTGAGGATTTTTACGCCATCAGCGGCCGGAGTCGGAAGGAGCAGATCGCCCTGGCCGCCCAACTGGGCATCACCGATTATCCCACGCCGGCGGGCGGCTGTCTGCTGACCGATCCGGGGTTCGCCCAGCGGCTGGAACAGCTGATGGCCCGCAAGCCGGATTGGACGGCCGCGGACGTTCATCTGCTCCGGGTGGGACGGCATTATCTCCTGCCTAACGGAGCGCGGCTGGTGGCCAGCCGCAAGGAGGCGGAAAACGACCGGCTGGAAGAACTGGCCCGGCCGGACGACGCTTTATTCATCACCCGGGAAAAGCCGGGCGCCATCGTCCTGCTGCGCGGCGGCAATGAAGCCGATTGGCCCTGGGCGGCCGGGCTGGCGGTGTACTTTTCAAAATTCCGCGCCGCTGGCGTCGGGCCGGTAGGCACGTGGCCGGGCGGCGGCGGACCGGCCCGCGAATGGCCGGAGATGGCCGTGGTCGATCCGCAAAACCTGCCGGCTCAAGCTGGCGCTGCTGACGCTAGTTAGAAAAAATCATTCGGCTAGGTTTTGAGAGAACTTTTTTGAAAAAAAGTTCTCTCAAACTCTTTCAAAAAACTTTAGCCAGGCTTCGCCGAATTCAGCGTTCAGATGGATAAAATGCCGGGACGTTGGCCTGCGCCAAGCGCCTGGTTCCTGAGCCGGATGAGAATTTTTAGGAGGAGGCGGGAACCTTTTTTGCAAAACCGGTTCCCGGGAAAGGTCAAAACTGCTCGCCGGCTTTGCCGCCGGATTCGGCTTGTTCCCATTCTCGCCACCGCTTGGGCCCGGCTTCGGCCCACCAGCCCTGCCAAGCCTTGAAGTCTTCGCCGAACTCCTGCTTGGCGATCAGGGCCAGCGCTTCCAGCACCGGCTTGCGCTCTTCCGCCTTCTTCTGCGCCGCCAGCTTGTCCAACAGCGGCTCGATCGCCCGTTCGTCGCCAATGCTGCCGAGGACCAAGGCAATCCTTCCGCTCTGGTCGGCTTGCAAGGCCCCGATCAACATGGCCAGCGCGGTTTCCTTCTGACCGATGACCTGCGCCTGGGCGGCGGCGCACGCCTCCGCCGAGCTCTTCGGGTCGGATAGTTCCCCGATCAGATGCGCCAGATAGGCGCGCGGGTTGGCCGATTTGGCCTCCTCCAGCAGCGAGTCCGGAAACGGGGTGGGCCGGCCGTCATGGTTCAGCGTGGCGAAGAAGAGGATGCCCCGCTGGGCGGGAATGCCGCTGGCGCTGCGAAAATTCTGCGCCCGCCGGCTGTTGATCCCCAGGATATAAGCGTGCCCCGGCTCCAGCTTGACCGGCATGGCACAGGTGGTCAGCTTTTTATCATAGCTGATCTTGCCGGCTGATTCGGGGAAGAACTCCCCGCCTCCGCACCACGACCAGCTATGGTCCTTCATGACTTGATCGAAGGTCACGGTAAGTTCCTTACAGTCCGGGGACACGTCATTGGCAAAAGCTTTGGGCGAGGTGGCGATCACCTGCGGCGGCGCCGCCAGCAAGGTGTTGAGGTCGTTCTGCGCCTGGGCCAAAAGTTCTTTCAGCCGCGGATAGGTCTGGATCATTTTCTTGAGCGTCTCGACCGCCTGGGCGTGGTTCCCTTGCCGGGCATAGCACATGCCCAGCCGGTGGGTGGCCTGGGCCTGAATTTCGGCTGGCGTCTTTTTGGCGGCGAGAAGCTGGCGGTAAAGCTCGACGGCCTTGTCCGTATCGCCGACCGCTTTCTCGACGTACAGGGCGTGAACCAACTCCAGGCTGCGCTCTTCGGCGGCTACCGGACCAACCCAGGTCATGACGATCAAGCCCGCCGCCAGCAAAATGGCAATAGTTTTAGCCGCTCCCTTGGCCGACTCGAATTTTTGCCCTTTAGCCATGATTCTACCCCGCCCACCAATGCCTGTTGTCCGCAATTCAAAGCCCCGCCTTATCACTTGCCGGCCTTTTTCAACGGCCTGTCAGCCTGGAAAAACAATATTGCCCAAATAAAAAAAAGCCAGCATAATGTGCAACTGTGTGGCTGGGCGCACCCGGCGCCGCCCGGCAAACTTGTTTTGGCTTTACATAAGCCCGGGTGATGATTACAGTAAGACAAATCAGTTCCCAAAAAGGCCGTTTGCCGCGGAAGGAACGATTTTGTCTGGAGAGACCAACGTGCGCGGATTGGATGCCGGACTGACCACTCTGCCGGGTGGTGAGCTAGTCATTAAATTGGCTGGTTTTCTCGATTCCTACAACTTCAGCGAATTCGACGAACTGTTGACCGAGGCCATGGCCAACCATGGCGTCAAAATTATCCTGGATTTCTCCGAGCTGGTGCAGATCTCTTCGGCGGGCGCGGGCGTGCTGGCGATCGCTTCCGAAAAAGCCCTGGCCGGCGGCGGCCGGATCGTGGTTTGCGGCGCCAACGAACTGGTCGAAAAGACCCTGCAAATGCTGGGGATCGTCGCTCGCAGCCCTGAAGCTCTGGGGTTGCTGCTGGCTCCGGACGTCAGCCAGGCGGTTCTGCTGCTCAAACTGCCGCCAACCGGTCCCAAGCCCAACTGATATCCATCCAAACTTTCAATACGGAATCTTCCGCATCAAAGCCAGCGCGGCGGAGCTAGGCTCCGCCGCGCTAAGGTTTTTGCGGCCGTTTACTTGGTTTCGCCGAAATAAGGCAACGCCCGCAGTTCGGCGGCGATGGCCTCGATTTGCGTCTGCATGAGCTGCGGCGAGTAGAGCGACCGCCGCTCGGCCAGGCCGGCTTGCTGCATGGCCGCGCCCAGAGCGGTGTTGGCAGCGAAAAGATCTTCGAGCGACTCCTCCACGTTGAACCGCCCCGGCGAGGTCGGGTCCGGCGGCCAACGCGAATCCGAAACATAGGCCATGGTCAGCTTCTGCAACGCCAGGCGCAACTGGCCGTCCAGACGTTCCACATCCCGCCCGACGGCGGCGGCCACGGTCTTGATCCCTTCGAACACCATCCGGCAGACCGGATCGAGGATGCGGGCGTACTTGGTGTTGGCCCAGGCCTTGGCCGTGCCGCCGTGCCAGGCGATGCCGTTCTCCACGTTGGCGATATAGGAATTGGGCGCGCAGGACTGGGCCGAAGCCAGAATCTCCTTGGGCGTGGCCGGCTCGTAGCCCAGACTGCGCGCGCACTCCAGCAGCTGACGGAAGCGGTCGACGCTGGCCGGCTCGGGCTCGAAGAAGCGGGCCTGGCCGAACTGCTTGACGTAGAAATAGGCCGTGGTGCCGATGTATTCGGCGTCCTCGGCGAAAGGCATGATGAACGTGCCGCTGGCGGCGATCCGCTCCTTCCAGTTGGTCAACAGCTGGCGGATCTCCTCCGGCGAGATCGGCTGCTCGCGCACGCCTTCGGTAGCCCCCATCAGATACCAGAGCATGGGATTGGCCATCATGTCCGACCTGAAGAGCAGGCGCAGACCGTTGGCCGCCTGGCCGGGATTGGTCAGATATTTGAGAAAGTCCGGCTTGTCCTTGATGTATTCCTCGATGCGGAAAAGCTTGTCCTTGTTGCTGTGACCCTTGACGTCGAAGGTCAGGCCCGTGGCCGCCCGGATCTCGGCGAAGGAGAGGAAGAACGAGTCGCCGTCCATGACCAGGGCGTCGAAGCCGGCGTCCTTGTAGATCTCGGGCACATAGTCGGCCCAGCTGCACTCCGGATTCCAACCCACGGCCGGAGCCACGCCCACATGCTTCTCCCAGGCCGCGCGCCCCTCCTTGAGGGTTTCCAGGCCGATCTGCGGATCGATGTTCGAAATCATGATGTGCACGTAGGGCGAACCGATGGGTTCGATCTGCCCGTCCCGGACCAGCCCTTTCAGTTTGTCCATGACCTTGGGCCGCTGGCGGGCGATCTCGTCGACCGTGAAGCCCGAGGCTTCGAAGGCCAGTTTGTAGCCTTCCTTGGCCACCAGGTCGAAAAGCTTCTCATAAGACTGGTCGATCACCCAGGCGCGCTTTTCGGGCTGAAGCTGCGAGTATTGCAGATTGCCATGCGGCACAAACAGGATTTTTGGCCGGGCGGCCATGGACGCTCCTTTCAGAGAAATAAGCTGAACAAACCCTTCGCTTAATCGATTAAGTATAACCCTAGAGTTATTCCTGTCAAATCAAATTATTTCCGGCATCGAAGCGGAATCTTCAGCGGAGGGCGCTACCCGCGCGCAGGCGGTATTCGCCCGGCGTCAGCCCATAGGCGCGGCGAAAAACCTTGATGAAATAGGCGGGATCGTCGAAACCGCAGGCCCGCGCGGCCGCGGCCACGTTCGCGGTCGGCTGGTCCAGATAATGCAAGGCTTGCTCCATCCGCAGCCGGATCAACGCGGCGTGGAACGACTCAGAACCGAACTGCTTGAACAGATGGGTCAGGTAGTCGGGCGAGAGGCCGAACTCGGCGGCAATGGTCTTGCGATTGATGCCCCGGCAGCAATGCTCCTGCATGTGCTGCAGAATCATCTTATAAGTGAATTGTCGGCGCAGCCGTTCGCGCGTCTGGTCCTGCTGGATATTTTTCCGTATCCGGACCAAAAACGCGCGAAACAGCAGGGGCAAAACCTCGTCGGGTTCGGTGTACGCATAATGCTCCAGCGCCTTCAGTAGCTGGGTGCCGCCGATCTCCAGTGGGGTGGAGGTATGGTACGAGACCCGGTTGGAATTCGCTGTCCCGTCGACAAAGTGATGGTGCGAGTGATAGCACTCGATGCCGTCGGGATGAATGTTTATCACCAACAACTCGCGGGTGGTATTGTGTCGGCGTTCCACGCAATAACTAGGAAACAAACAGAACGTTTCGCCCGGCCGCAGCCGCCGTTCCTGATATTCTTCGCCCGCCGGCAGGACGAGCGGCAATTCGCCCGTGAGCACGATTTCGAAATGCGGCACGCCCGGCGCATAGCTGTTCGGTCGGGGCGTCCGACCTTTGCTCAGCTTTTCGGTCGCCAGACAAAAAGTCAGGTTCGGTTCGTGGACATATTGATCCAACTCGCGGATCAACTGCTTTTGCGCCGACTCGGACATTTGCCGCTTCTCCACCTATATAGCTGATATTTACTATTAAAGACTGAGTTTTACGCTAGATCAATAACTTATCAGATAATAAGGTTACGAGAAAGGAGGCGTTATAATGAGCGCAAGTAAATCTCTAAAAAGTACCATGTGGCGCGTCGAACTGACCAGCGATTTCCCCACCGGCGCCGGCATTCAACTCCGTAGTCCCGAACCAGACGTGGTGACCTTCCTGGCTCCCTGGCACACCAGCCCCGAGCCGCTCTGGTGGCACTTCCAGATTCGCGGCGCTCAAGGCCGGCAGGTCCGCTTCGTCTGGAAAAACGCCCGGCAATGTCTGGGCGGCGCCACTGCGGCCCGCGACCAACGCATGTTCCCGATCTTGACTGAAGACTCGCCCGATCTGCCCCCCTCCCGCCGCCGCTGGCGGCGCGTCCGCCGGCAGGATATCGCCTATGATGAAACCAACGGAGCCTACAACTTCAGTTTTCGCATCGGTTCGCCCGTCGCCTGGGTGGCGTTCTGCTATCCTTACGGCTTGGCGGAATGGGACGAGCTTTGCCGCGATTTGTCCGGCCCACTGGTTAAAATCTCGACCCTGGGCCGCTCGGCCGGCGGCCGGCCGCTGCCGCAGCTGCGCCTGACCGATCCGCAAACTCCGGACGCAGGCAAACGGGTCGTCTGGTTGCTGGCCCGCAATCATGCAGCTGAGGTCGGCGGGGCTTGGGCTCTGGACGGACTGCTGCGCTGGCTGGCTTCCGGTCAGCCGGCCGCCCGGCAGTTGCGTCAACGGCTCGTCTTCCGGGTGGTGCCGATGGTCGACGTGGACGGCGTGGCCGAAGGCGTGTACGGCAAGGAACGCGCGCCCGTGGACTTCAACCGGGCCTGGCTGGCCGATTCGCCCCGGCCGGAAATCCGGCTGATCCAGCAGGCCATGGATACGGAAAAGTTACCCGGCGCTTTTCATCTGGATTTCCATAGTCCCGCCGCCGGAGATACCAACCAAGTCTTTCTCTTCCGCCGGGGAACCATGCCGGACTCGGCCTGGAACCTGAGCCGCCAGTGGGCCGACTGGCTATGCCGCGAATGCCCCGGCCGGGTCAAACCGAGGGAGGTTCAGGAGCCGACCTATTACGGATACGAGGCCGAAAGCCTCTGCCGGGCCGCCCTCTTCCTGACTTCGGCCGCCGCCGAGGTCAGCTACGGTTACAACGGTCCCAAAGTAATTTTAGAACGGCAGGATTACCAGGAATTCGGGGCCAGCGTGGGCCGAGCCCTGTTCCGCACCTTGAAAGATGCGCCGACCGCCACCGCTCGGGAAACGCTCCCCCTCTGTCTGCCGCATGAGGCGGCGGCCGGGACAGCCTTTACCGGCGCCTTTCTGCTGCACCCACCCCGGGATGCGGAAGTTAAAGTCGTCCGCGAGCGCGGCGCGGACGTGCTTCGCCTGCGCTTGAAGAAGAAGACGGCTCAGGTGCACGTGGCCGGCCCTCGCTCCGACCTGCCGCCGGACAACCGGGTGAAGCTGCCGCTATGCTTTAAAGCTGGAAAAAAGAAATCGGGCGTGGCGGTGATGGCGACCGTATTCTATTACGCCGCTAACGGCCGGCGCTATCTTCAGGACGAGAAAGCCTGGATTCAACCGGGCGACACGCCGGCCCACGGGCCGACGCTGGATCTCGCGCCCCCGGCGGGCGCGGTCCGTTTCCGCGTCTGCCTTGGCGCTTCAGGCGGTCCGGCGAACCTGCACCTCTATCCTCTGCCGCCGGTGGAGCGCTGAAATTACGCGTAGGCGTATCCGACCAAGACCAAATTTCCGGGGGAGCTTTTTTGCAAAAAAGCTCCCCCGGACCCCCGCAAAAAACTCTCATCCAGCTTCGAGTTTGTCAGCCTTAGAAAGAATCCGCGCCGTCAGTCAGCCACTCCAGGTCGAACCTGGCCAGCGCCAAGCGCGTCAGGTTCCGCCCGGCGGGCGAATCGCCGCCCTCGTATAGGCAGAGAATCGTCCCGTCGGCCAGCGCCGCCAGATCGGAGTAGCCGCCATAGCCCGAGTCTACCGTTCGGCCGACCGGCCAGCTGCGGCCTTCGTCGTAACTGAGTTTGACCGTCAGGTCTTTCCGATCTCCGCTTAGCGACGCCTGCCCGTCGACTCGTGAAAGGTTATGCGGATTGACGAACAGCAGGCGATCCTTGCACCCGGTCGCTGTCGAGGAAAGCCGCAAAATGCTGGCCGCGCAAATGGGCTCCAGCAGTTGGTCATGGAATTCCGGCCGGCTCCAATCGCCGATCCCATCGGGGCTGAGCGCCTCCAGTCGCCGCCGAGCCGAGGACTCGGTGCGCACGTTCAGCAACACCCGGCCGTCGGCCAACTGCACGGCCGTCCCCTCGTTCGGGTCGACCCATTCCGGCGTATCCGGAATGGCGATCCGGCCGCAATGCCAGGTCTGCCCATGATCGTCGCTGTACAGAGTGGAGGCGACGGAGGGATGATGGGCGTTTTCGCCCGTGGCCGGCGAGATCCAGATAGGCGCCAGCAACCGGCCGTTGTCCAACTGAATGCCGTGGCCGGGGCCGACGGCCAGAACTTGCCACGGATATTCGCGGTGCAGGGCCGAAAATGCCGCGGTGATCTCCACCGCCGGAGTGAACGTCGCCCCCTCGTCGTCGCTGCGCATATAGAAGCAGCGCATGTATTCCACGCAGTAGAGAAAATGGACACTGCCGTCGCGGTCCGCTATCAGGACCGGATTGTCCAGGGTTACCTCTCCGGACAGGCCGAGATTCCGGGCGGCGGCCAAGGGGTTTTTGGAAAACTCGCCCGTCGCCGCCTTGACCAGCAGTTGCGGTTCGCGCCAGGTCCGCCCGCCGTCGAAGCTGCGCCGCAGGAGCAGATCGATGCCCGCCCAGTCGCCGCCCGCGGTGCGGCGCGCTTCGCAGACCGCCAGCACCGTTCCCCGAGCGCTGACCACCAGACTCGGCAACCGATAGCAGAGATATTTCGGATGGTCGCCGCTTTTAAAAACGTCGATCGTCTCGAACACGCCGTCTCCCCCCGCGGGGCAAAAGGATTTTCTTTCTTTTTTGTATACAACGAATACTTTAACTCTACTTTCCCCACTGCCGGTTGTCAAGCCGCCGCCCAAATGCGCCGTCAAACCGGTCACCCCAAAACAAACCGCCGGGAGAGGCCTGAAAGCCTCTCCCGGCGGGAATGGATGGGACTTGGTTCACCGAAAAGTCAAACCCGCCAAACGGCCGGCCGGCTATCGTCTTTTCGGTCTCGGTCTAGTTACCGGCCGGCAGTAGCCAGAGCTTGCCGAAGTTGATCGGGTCGCGCTGGGAGACGATGCCGGTAAAGAGTTGGAGCATGCGCCGTGGCCGGCCGGGGTCACCGTCGTTGACGGCCAGGGCGAAGCCCAGGCGCGCGCCGGCCGCCGGCTGCTCCTTCAGGTCCAGGACCGACCAAGGAATCAGGACTTCGTAGCGCGTGAGTTTGGCGGCCTCGTCCCGCACGATCTGCGGCCGCAGGTCGAATTCCGGCCCGCCCTTGCGGTTGGGGGCCTCGGCCCGGAAGCGCCAGGCCTGCACCTTGTCCCGCGCCTGCGGGGCCAGGGCAAAGCCCCATTCGAAGATCCGGTGGCCGTTGAAACCGAAGCCGACGTTGTTCGGCTGCCATTCCTTGTCCGCGTCCACGTCGAAGGCCACCTGGATCGAGTCCTCCTTCCACATGAAGGACCAGAGCGGCTCCTGGCGGTGCTGGTCGTCGGTGACCGCCACCCGCAGATGGAACCCCGCCGGGCTGGCCGCCAGCTGGACCCGCGCGGAACAGTCCTCGGCCGGCAGCGGTTCGGGCTTGGGCTCCCAGGCGGAGAAGTCTAGCGGCGGCAGCTTCTCCCACGTCGCCGCGTCCGGCTCCTGATCGAGCCGCGCGCAGGCGACAAAGGTTGCGTCCAGCGCCTGCTCCACCTGCCAGGCGACCGGCCGCAGCAGAGCGGCCTTGAGGGTGCCGCGATAGCGCTGCCCCGGCTGCAAACCGGCAAAACTCAGCTGCGCCTCCCCGCTGCCGCCGGCCGGCAGATCGAGCTCGGCCTCGCTCTTACCCGCTCCCGCCAGTTCGCCAGTCAGCCTGACGTGGGCCCCGGCCGGGCTGCGCGTGCTCAGCTTGACCTTCAGTTGCGCTTCAGTGCCGCCGTTCCAGCCAAAATCCTGGCTCTCGATGGCCAGCGGGGGCTGGAGGGTTAAGGGCTGGAAGCGCCACTCGCCGGAACGCTGATAGATGACGCCATACTGCCCCAGCGGCGCGTCGGCCGGCACGGTCAGCCGATTGCCGGCCCAGGCCAGCGGCGGGGCGAGGATGACCCGCTCGGCCGCGAGCTCGCGCTCGTCGCCGGGCAGCAGCTCCCAGGCGGCGTCGGCCTTGAGCCCCAGAAGCTCGGTCCCCGGCAGCCGCACATAGGCCGGGCTCGGCGAGACCGGCGCGTTGGCTTCGGACAGGCTGAGCGGCCGGCCGGTCATGTCCACGCCGCCGACCGGGACCGCGGGCAGATCCTGGCGGCCCTCGCCGTTCATGTCCCAGACTGCGGCCAGAGTTTCGGTTCCGGCCGGGAAGGCGCACAAGTGCCGGCTGGGCGAAAGGCGCAGCCAATGCCCCTGGCCCGCGGTGGCCGTCAACTGCCGGGTCAGAGTAGCGAAGGCGGCCGCGCCGGGCAGAGGATAATTGTCGATGTCCATGATCCCGTAACCCGGGCCGCCCTCGCCGGCGTAACGCAGCACGAAATAGCAGAGCCCGCCGATCTGCGGCTTGGTGCCCAGCAGAATCAACGAGCGGGCCAGATAACGAGCCTTGGTCAGTTCGTCGACCTCCTTCTGCCAGTCGCCGGGCTTGCCGGTCCAGCCGAATTCGGTGAGGTAGATCGGCAGCTGGCCGCGGCCGGTTTCGGCCAGATAGGCGATCAACTGCTCGACCCGGTCGATGAATTCGCCCTCCGGGGGCGTGGCGTTGACGTAGGCGTGCATCATCACCGCGTCGATGCCGGCGAACATGCCGGCCCGGTCGTACTTTTTGAAATCGTCCATGCGGATGCTGTACATGTTGGGACTGGCGACCACGGCCGAGGGCCGGCCGCGCTTGACGCCCTTGACGAAGGCCTGGTGGAAGCGGACGAAATCGTCGAAGCTGCCGCGCCAGTGGGCGTCGCTCTCGTTGAACGCGGCCACCACGTCGGGCAGGTCGGCGCTGTCGCGCGCCCAGCTCTCGAACAATTTTTCGCATGCGTCCCAATCCTTGGGCGGACGCAGGCCGTCGCCGTCCGGATTGCCGGTCAGCCAGTCGGGCAGCTTGCCGCCGCCGGCCCAGGCCGTCTTGATCCGCGGGTCCCCCCGCTTCCAGCCGGGCGTGACGACCGAGCCGTCGGGTTTCTGTTCGGCATTCTGCCAGCGGCCGATGCCGTATTCCCAGTTGCCGCCCAGCTTGACCATGGTGTCCACCGTGCCGTGGCAACGGCCGATGCCGTAGACGGACTTGCTGCGTAATTCCTCCGGCAACGGCGGGCCGGCCACCACCGCCGTGGTGGCGGTGACGATCCTTCGGCCGTCGGCGTAATCGCCTTCGGCCGTGAGTTGATAGAAGCCCGGCTCGCGCAACTCGACCTTCGCCAGCCCGGCCGCGGCCGGCACGCGCTCCAATTCGCGGTCCATTTCGTCGCGCACCACCACCGCTCCGGCCGCAAGCTGGGCCGCATCGGCGAACTCCACCTCGGCCGCGCCCTGCTCGGCGGGCAGGATGTGGTCGCCGGCCAAAATCTTAATCAGATGGTTGGTCACGGCCGATTCGAACAGTTCCCAGTCGTCGATATAAAGCTTGCCGCCCACCTCGGCGGGCTCGGCGTCGATCAGGATCACCGGCGTCAGGCCGATGGTGGCCGCGTCGAGCTTGCCGGCGTTCCTCTCGTCAACCCAATCCCGCCATTTGTGCGCCGGGGGCATGTCGATCAGCCGATCCCAGTCGCGATGCGGCCGGGTGGTTATGACCCAGTTGGACCCCTTGCCCGCGCTCTTGCGAAAACGGATCTGCACCGCCCCGTCGGCCAGACCTTCGGCCCGGATCTTGAGCCTGGTGTTCAACAGACGCCGGGTGACGTATTGCGAACAGGCCGTCAGTTTCAGCTCCGGCCCGACCACAGTCAGCTTCGCCCCGGCCTGACGGACGGTCAGAAGCAGGCATTTATTGTCCGCCGTCGCCTCGGGGCGCGGGGCCGGCGCGACGGCGATCTCCACCGCGCCCGGCGTCTCGACGCGCCAGGCCTTTTCTTCGCCCGCGTCGAAAGACCACTTGGCCAGCGGAGTGACTTTTTCCTGCGACTCCGCGCCCCGGGCCGACATTGCCGCCAGCAGGGCCACGCCCAACGCCGCCCAACCAAGCTGATTAGTTCGCACCATGGGTCTTCTCCGTTCGCTAAAAGTGTCCCGATAATGGGATGCCTGAAAATCGCTCCGCAATTTTGCGCCACGCTTGCGTCCGCAATGCGTTTCCTCGTACCCCTCCCCGGAGGGGCGCAGGGGTGGACGCCCTATCCGTTGCCCCCATCCGCCGTCAGTTCAGCGGTTCGGGCCAGACGTTGTCGGTCCAACTGAAATAGCTGCGGTCGTCCATTCCGTCCCGGTTGCTGTCGGCCAGCCGATCCTCAGTGGTCTGGCTGACGTGCTGGTCGATCCAGATCACATGGACATAGCCGCCGTGGCGGGCGCCGGCCCATTTGATCCGGCACCAGGCCCCGCCGATGTGCTGCACGTAGTAGCCGGTGGCGTCCATGAAATAGACGGTGGTGCTGGCCCGGTTGCGGGCCACGATGGGGGGCAACCGAGTCTTCGGAGTATTCCAATAGGTGGGCGGAAGGCCGGAGATGTTGTCTAGGCTGATTCCATAATTGACCGTGTCGATATTGGTGGTCGGCTTGACTTCCGCCGGACAATGCAGCATCTCCAGCGTTACCTCGTAGGGCAGAACCCGGGCCAACCAGTTGTTCGGAAACAACCATTCACCGTAGTCGTCGGAATACAGCCCGGCAGTCAACGCCAGCTGCCGGGCGTTGGACTTGCACTTGAGCAGCCGCGCCGAGGCGAGAGACTTTTCCAAGACCGGCAACAACAGCGCCGCCAGCACGGAAATGATCGAAACCACCACCAGCAGTTCCACCAGGGTGAAACCGGCCCGGGCCGACCGGCCGCTTGCCGCCCGACTGAAGATCATTTTCCACACTCCTTCCGCCAGCGTATCGTTCACCGCTCCGGCCAATTCGGCCTTTTCAGTATCCGGCCCCGCCGCCGGCCGAGACGTTTCAAGGGTGATGATCCGAGGGTCGTCCAAGGTGGCCCCGCCCTGGCCGGCCAACTCCGCGCCTTCCGCCGGGGTCAGCCGGCCGGCATCGACCGCCCGCGCCACCCAGGCCGACCACGCCTCGGTCGGCGCTTCCCTCCGGAGGTCTTCCAACGTCCGCCGCAACCGGGTGCAGAGCAACCCCTCACGGTTTTCCAGCGCCGACAAGTTTAGATTTTCCCGGTAGGTTACTACCTCGGGGGGAATAGTTTTGCGAAAAGCCCCGGGTACCGAAGCTTCGATCCGACCCGGCTCGAGCTCGGCCAGCCCGTGCAATGCCAGGGCGGTCCGGCGGCAAAAAACCAATTGCGGCTGATCGTGAGAATCGCGGCTCCAGAGAGCCCAGCGCCAGCAAAGCGCTGTCATGGAATCAGGGAAATCGGCCAGCCGGTACAAGCCACGATCTATTTTGCGCCAATGGCCGACTTTGACATAATAAGGAAAGTTGACGGCCGCATAACCGGCTTGCTGGCCCTGGGCGGCGGTAAAATATCCGCCTTGCGGTTCGGCAATTTCCTGCAAATGCTGCCGGCGCTTGGCAATCGAACCCATGGCCTTCCCCGCATACTTATTAACTTTATATTTTCCAAGGAGTTAATAACTCTATCGGCTGGGTTAAGCCTAGCTTTAGAAACTACCTGGCGCAACAAAGTTAAACGTAAAGTCGGCTTCATGAAATTATTAACTCCAGATTTTGCATGCGTTTGTAGGCAAGCCTGGCTTTAGCCAATTATCTGTTCATGCCATAGCTTGAGGGTCAGCAGCCCCCACAACCGATAGCCGTGGTCGGCGCGGCCAGCTTCATGTTCGTCCAGCAGACGCTGGGCAGCGGGCGGATCAATGAAGCCGACTTTGGCCAACTGGGAAGGCGACAAATGGTCGCGGGTAAAGTCCCGCAAGCTCTGCTTGAGCCAAAGGCCCACCGGCACGTTGAACCCGACTTTTTTGCGCCAGACGTTCGCCGCCGGCAGGCGCCCGGCCATGGTCCGCTTGAGCAGGTATTTGCCGCAAAGGCCCCATTTGAGCTTGAGCTCCGGCGGCACCCGGGCGCAGAACTCGACCACCCGGTGGTCGAGAAACGGCACCCGCGCTTCGAGCGAGTGGGCCATGGTCATGCGGTCGAGCTTCACCAGCATGTCGTTGGGCAGATAGAGCGTAGTGTCCAGCCAGAGCTGGCGGTTAAGGGGGTGGCGCGCCGGGCAGGCGGAAAAATGCTGCGCATAGAGCTCGATTCCGTCGGCGCGCGCGCCGGGCCGGTCCCAGACCGGCCGGAGCACCTCTTCCCGGCCGACGGCGTCGAAGACCAGCCGCCAGTGGGCATGGGCCGCCTCGTCCGGCAATTCCGCCCCGGTCACGAACCGCTTGAGCCGGTTCTCCAGGCTCATCTTGGCCAGGGAGACGGGCAGCGCCCGCACCAGGGGCGCCACCACCCCTCGGCGCAGCCCGGCCGGCAGGCAGCGATACAGCCGCAGCGGCCAGCCCGCCCGGTGGGTGGCGTAACCGGCCAGCAGTTCGTCGGCCCCGTCCCCGCTCTGGGCCACGGTCACGTGCCGCCGGGTCTCCCGCGCCAGATAATAGACCGCCAGCATCGACGAGTCAGCGGTCGGCTCCTCGGCGTGGCGGACCAGCTCCGGCAGGGCCGCCGCCGCATCGGCCCGGACCTGCTCCTCCACATGCCGCGCACCCAGCTGCCGGGCGACCCGCCGTGCATGAGCCGACTCGTCGTAGGATTGCTCGGTAAAACTCACGGAAAAAGTGCGCAACGGCTCGCGGCCGGCCTGGGCGGCCCAGTAAGCAATCGTGCTGCTGTCCAGCCCGCCGCTCAGGAAGACCCCGGCCGGCACGTCGCTGACCAGATGCTCGCCCGTCACCCGGGCCAGCAGCGCCGCCAGCTCCTCGCGCCAGTACCGCTCCGGCCGGCCGTCGTCCGCCTCCTCGCCGTAATCCGGCGTCCAGTAACGCTGCAACTCCGACCGGCCGTCGGCCTCCAGACAGAGCCAGTGGGCCGGCGGCAATTGGCGGACCTCGGCCAGCAGGGTGCGCGGAGAAGGCGTCCAGTTGAACGCCAAAAAGTGGGCCAGGGCCTCATAGTCCAGCGCCCGGCCGAGGCCCGGGTGGGGCAGCAGCCCCTTCAGTTCGGAAGCAAAGGCGAAAAAGTCCCGGCCCGCGGCGTAGAACAGGGGCTTGATGCCCAGCCGGTCGCGGGCCAGCCAGAGCCGGCGGCGCGGCGCGTCCCAGAGGGCGAAGGCGAACATGCCGCAGAAACGCTCCAGGCAGGCGAAGCCCCACTCCTCGTAGGCGTGGACGATGACCTCGGTGTCGGTCCGCGAGCGGAAGACGTGCCCGCGCCCGATCAGCTCCCGGCGCAAGGCCGCGAAATTGTAGATCTCCCCGTTGTAGATCAGCCAGACCGTGCCGGTTTCGTTGCTCAGCGGCTGATTGGCCACGTCGGTCAGATCGATGATCGCCAGCCGCCGGTGCCCCAGGCCCAGCGGGCCGTCCAGATACAGCCCCGCGGAGTCCGGCCCGCGGTGGATCAGCGCGTCGCGCATCCGGGCCAGCAGTTGGCCGTCGGCCGGCCGGCCGTCGAGATTGAGCAGTCCGGTGATTCCGCACATCGGGGGCTGGCCTCTAATTCCGTAACCGCATTCAGGGGGAACTTTTTTATAAAAAAGTTCCCCCTGACCCGCTCAAAAAAATTTCTTCTGGCTCCGCCGTTTCAAACGTTCAACTAAATTCGCCGCCGCTCGCTTCCGTCGGCGGAAACCTCGACCCGTTGGGTTGGCTCGCGGGCTATTATCCTCCGGCTTGGCGGAAAGCGGAATTTGAAAATTTACGATTCTGCCGCCCGGGTTTTACCGTTATGATCGGCGGCAGTTGGCAAACGCAAAAACCGCAAGAGCGAGAACGCATGGCCGAAGACATCAAGATCCGGGAAGCGGGACTGGAAGACCAGGGCGAGTTGGGCGAGTTGCTGATCGAGTGCGTGGCGCCCCTCCTCCAGGCCGAATATGCGGCCGCGGCCGCGGCCGGCGCCGGCGAGGTCGACCTGGAGGACGAGCTCCTGGCGGCCGACGACTTTTACTTCAGCTCCGTGGACCTGATGAACTGCTGTTACTTCGCCCGGGTCGGCGATCAAATCGCCGGCGCGGCGGCGGTCAATCCGTACACGGCCGAGTTGCAGTACCTGGTCGTGCGCCCGGAGTACCGGCGGCGGGGCCTGGGGCGAAAGCTGCTCAAGGCGGCGCTGGGCGAGCTGCGCCGACGGGGCGGCGAGCACGTCAAAATCGACCTGCCCGGCCCGGCAGCCACGCCCGAAACCTGCGCCTTCTTCGCGGCCATGGGCTTTGCCGAAATCCGCCGCCAAGTCCGGCTGGGCCGCCGCCTGAACGAAGAAAAAGGAAAGTAAGCCGCGGGTCACAAAACTCGCGCTCGCTTTGAGAGAACTTTTTTGAAATAAAGTTCTTTCAAACTCTTTCAAAAAACTTTATCGAGCTTCACATTCTTGAGTATTTGGCAGGGCAAAATCCCGGGACGTCAGTTTTTACGAAACGGTTTCCGGGGACTTTTGAAAGTTTTTTGAACGGGGGTTAGGGGGAGGGCTTTTTTCAAAAAAGTCCTCCCCGAAAAAACCTTCTCTCGCAATTGATGAAAGGTCGACCATGGATCCGCGTCTGTTTTTCAGCACCTTCATTCTGATCTTCCTGGCCGAGTTGGGCGACAAGACCCAGCTGGCGGCAATGGCCCAGGCGGCCGGCGCGCGCGCGCCCTGGTCGGTCTTTCTGGGGGCTTCGGCGGCCCTGGTCCTCTCGACCCTGCTGGCCGTGCTTCTGGGCGGGGTGCTGGAGCGTTACGTGCCGGTGGCCTATATCCGCGGCGCGGCGGGCGTGCTGTTCCTGGTGTTCGGCGTTTTGCTGCTGCGTAACGCTTGGAGCGGCGAGGAGGTCGCACTCGCCCCGGTGGCCGCACCGGTCAGTCCGGCCGGACCGGGCATGCTGGCCGCGGCGGCCCTGGACGCGGCGGCGGCCTTCGAAGCGGCGGCCGCGGCCGACTATCGCCGGCTGGCCGCAGCGGCGGGCGAAGATTTGCGTAACCTATACCTGGCCTTGGCCGAAGCGGAGGAAGGCCACCTGCGCCGGCTGCGCGCCGCGGCGCGCGAGCACGCCGCCGAAGCCGTGGGCGCGGCGGCCGGAGTAGAGCGCCTGACCTTGCCGGCCGGAGTGCCCAGCGAAGCGGCGGCCGGAATTTTGCGCGAGGCGGCCGAACACGAACTCAAGACCGCGCGCTTCTACGCCGAGCTCGGCAAGGGCACGGTCCTGCCGGCCCTGCGCCAGGTCTTCGCCGATCTGGCCCGCGAGGAAGAGGGCCACGCCCGGCAACTGACCGAGGCGGCCGGCTGATTTTCTTCTAATCGCCGGCGCTAATCCGTCCAGCTGAAGGGCCGAAATGGTGAAGCTGGATGAGATTGACTCCATTTAGGCGCGGTCAATAAATAAAGTATGCAAGTTTCAGTCAAGGAGCGGCGCAGCGAAAGGCGTTTCGGCCGGCGGTTTGGGCCGAAACGCCGAAAGCGTGGCCGCGACGCCGGATCAAACCGCATACTTTATTTATTCACAGTGCCTTAGTTAAGGCCGATTCTGGGGAGCTTTTTGTGCAAAAAAAGTTCCCCAGACCCCTCAAAAAAACTCTCGCCAGCTTTGCCATTTCGGAAGCGTATAGGGAAAAATTCAAGTTCGGCCGAGCTTGAACCCCTTCGGCTCATAACCTGTGAGAGTTTTTGGCGGGGGCCTGGGGGAACTTTTTTGCAAAAAAGTTCCCCCGGATGCGGTCGTTGTCGAACCCGGTGTTACAGCAAAAGCGCCCGCTGGCGGCAAGCCTGGGGCGTCACGCCCTGCCATTTCTTGAACAACCGCGAAAAGTGATAGGGGTCGGTCACGCCGACTCGCACCCCCACCTCGCCCACTCGCAGGGGCGTGGTCCGCAATAGTTCGGCCGCCCGGGCCATGCGTTCGCGTTGCAGCCAGGCCTGGGGCGGAAAGCCGGTGTGATGTTTGAACTGACGGAAGGCCGTGGCCGCCGAGCAGCCGCCGGCCCGGTAGAGCTCGCGCAGGGGAAAATTCCGGTCCAGCCGGGCGCGGATAAAATCCTGCATCGCCCGTAGGGCCGGCGGCGCTTCGGGCCGCTCCGGCCTCAGCCGGGGCAGGTCGGCCGCCAGCTGTCGCAGCAGGACTGTAGCCAACTGGCGGCCGAATTCCAGTTCCTGAGGCTGCATCTGAAACCAGGCGACGATGTATTCGGCCAGCGGCTCCAGGGCCGCGGTCTGGGCTAGCCGGCCGCTCTGTACCCCCTCCAAACCTGGCAGATGCGCGTCGCGCCGGCCGCGATAGTCCGGATGCTCGTCGGTGTCGCGGTGCTGGATGCGCCAGTACGGCTCGTCCGACGGCGCATAATCCGGCACCAGATGCACGCCCCCCAGCAGCCATTCCGCTTCGCCCCGGCGATATTCGACCGCATGCAGCCAGGGCAGCCAGAGGAAATGGCCGGCCGCGAATTCCAGGGGAGAGCCGCCGTTCACCCGCACCTCGCCCACCCCTCCGCGACACCAGAGGAGCATCCGGCTGCGCACCCGGGGATTGAGCATCCTGAAGCCGGGCGGAAAGGCCGCGTGATTGGCGTAGAGGATACAGCCCCGGCCCGCGTCAGTCATGCGCGAATCTCCTCGCTATGCAATTGTAGTACAAATAATGAATTTGCGAGCCATGGTTTTGCCCTTCCCAGGGATTATTCTAGCGATAGATTACCGCAAATTATTGGGGATTTTTCGCTAAAAACCATTCTCGGCCTTAACAAGGAATTTTCAATCATGAAATTTACAAGCAAAGAGCGCGTCAGGGCGGTTTTGGCCGGAGACGTCCCCGACCGCGTGCCGGTCGATTATTCGGCTAACGCCGCCATCCACGCCCGGCTCTGCCGGCACTTCGGCCTGGAGCCGAACGACCACGAAGGGCTGCTGACTAAACTGGACACCGATTTTCGCGGCGTGGGCGCGCCTTATCGCGGCCCGCAGCGGCATCCGCAGCCGGCCAATCCGCAGGTCAAGGTGGACGAATGGGGCATCCACCGCCGCTGGGTGGAGCACGAAACCGGCGGCTATTGGGATTTCTGCGACTTCCCCCTGCGCGAGGCCACGGTCGAGGAGGTGGCCGCCTGGCCCCTGCCCTCGCCCGACGACTACGACTACAGCCAGATCCGGGCCGCGACCGAACGGCACCGCCAGCGGGCGCTTTTCGTCGGCCACGCCGGCGTGGCCGACTGCCTGAACAGCACGGGCATGATCCGCAGCTATGAGCAGGTTCTGCTGGACCTGGCGCTGGACGAGCCGGCGGGCCTGCTCTATATGGACCGACGCCAGGAGGTGCAGCTGGAGGTCTTGCGTCGGACGCTGGAGGCGGCCAACGGAACGGTGGACTTCCTCTGGATGGGCGAAGACCTGGGCACGCAGCGGGGCCCGCTCATCAGCCTGGAGATGTACCGCCGCCACGTCCGGCCGCGCCACCAGAAGGTGATCGATCTGGCCAAAAGCTTCGATCTGCCGGTGATGATTCACACCTGCGGCTCGAGCAGCTGGGCCTATCCAGACCTGATCGAGATGGGGGTGAACGCGGTGGACACGCTCCAGCCCGAGGCGGCGGACATGTCGCCGGAATATCTGAAAAAAACCTTCGGGGGAAAACTGGCCTTCCACGGCTGCATCAGCACGGCCGGCGAGCTGGCCTACGGTTCGGCCGACGAGGTGGAGCGCGTCTGCCGGGAAACCCTGGAGATCATGATGCCGGGCGGCGGCTACTGCCTGGCCCCCACCCACCAGCTACAGGACAACACCCCGGTCGAAAACGTGCTGCGCATGTACGACTGCGCCCGAAAATACGGAGTTTATTAGGCGACCAGCACAGTACACGAATATTTCCCGCAAGGGCCAAGCGCAACATGTTGATGAGGCTTG
>CAYMGG010000017.1:0-33092 GCA_964389915.1 uncultured Planctomycetaceae bacterium | reverse complement strand
CCTGCCGGCCCTGCACGAGGCCGGGTATCGCGAACGCCCGGCCCTCGGGCTGCTGACCGGGGCCGGCTCGCTGGGCATGCTTTTTCCGCCCTGCCTGCCGGTTATCCTCTACGCCATCATCGCCCGGCAGGAGATCGAGACCATGTTCCTGGCCGGGTTGCTGCCGGGGCTGCTCTTGCTCCTGCTGACCGGCGCTTACGGCGTCTGGTCCGGGCCGCGCACGGCCGGGAAAAAATTCGACCGGCGCGAAGCCCTGGCCTCGGCCTGGGCGGCCAAATGGGAGTTGATAGTTCCTCTCGTCGCCTTGGGCGGCATCTTCGGCGGTCTGGCCACGCCGGTGGAGGCCGCGGCCATCACCGCCGCCTATTGCTTCTTCTGCGAGACGGTCATCTATCGCGATCTGGATCTTTGGCGGGGCGTGCCGCGCACCCTGGCCAAATGCGGCCTGCTGGTGGGCGGAGTACTGCTCATCCTGGGCGTGGCCCTGGGCTTTACCGGCTACCTGATCGACATCCAGGCCCCGGCCAAGGCGGTCGCCTGGGTCCGGGCCTCGATCCACCAGCCCTGGGTCTTCCTGCTCTGCCTGAACGGGCTGCTCATCGTGATCGGCTGTCTGATGGATGTTTTCTCGGCCATCATCGTCATGGTCCCGCTCATCCTGCCGATGGGGGCCGCGTTCGGGATCGACCCGCTCCATTTGGGCATTATCTTCTTGGCTAACCTAGAGTTAGGATATCTTACCCCGCCAATCGGGATGAATCTTTTCCTGGCCTCCTACCGTTTCAACAAGCCGCTGGGCGAGATCTGCCGGGCGATCTGGCCGATTCTTTTAGTGCAACTTGGCGGGGTGTTGCTCATCACTTATCTGCCGGCCATGACCACCTGGCTGCCGGGATTGCTCAAATAACACTTGAAGCCGCCGGGGAGCTTGAGGAAACTGGTAATTCTGCCCCGGGGTCGGCTTTTCCGCGCAGGATCGGCCGGCGGCGGAGACACAATTAATCATAGGGTCGGCGGGCGGGCCGGTCCGGCGGAGGAGATTTGGTCTATCCGTTGGGTTTGCGGGTGCCAGCAGGCGGTCGAGGGGAAAGCGGAATGGTGCATTTAGCGCGGCGCGGCCTGGGGTCGCGGCGGACGTGGGGGTTGTTGATTTGGGTTCTGGTGCTGGCGACCGGCTGCCGGGGCGGCGAGCGGCGGCTGCTGCACGCCATCATGGTGCAGATCAACGGGGTCAAGGTCACCCACGAAGACGTCACCGAAATGGCCATCCAGATGGCCGAGAAGATCTATCCCGGTCGCACGGTCGAGCGCCTGACCGAGGAAGAGGCCCAGGAACTCTCCAACCGCAGCCTGAACGAACTGATCAAGATCAAGCTGATCCAGGACGAGGCCAATTCTCAAAACCTCAAGCTGCGCGAATCCGAGGTCAACGACTATCTGCGCCGGATGGGGCAGGATCCGTTCAAGATGACCCAGCTGGCGCGCGACTCGTTCGCCGCCGACATGCTTTTCGACGAGATCATGATCAAGCTGGGCAAGCCCCCCCGGGTCCAGCCCTCGCCGCGCGAGATCCAGGACTTCTACCGTAAGCACAAGGACACGGTCTTTCGCGAGGCCGTGCAGGTCAAGGTGCGGCAGATCTTCCTGGCCACCGACAAGGGCAACCAGGCCCAGGTGGAGACTATCGCCCAGAAGGCCCGTGACCAGCTGGCCGCTGTAGCCCTCGACCAGCGGGCCGAAAAATTCGCCCAATATGCCAAGGAACTCAGCCAGGACAACTTCGCCCCCCAGGGCGGCCTGCTGCGCCTGAGCCCCGATCCCGAGGGGTGGTTCCGCCAGGACTTCGCCAACGTCAACCGCGACGGCAAGTCGATCTTTCCCGAGGCCATGTATCAGGGCCTGCGCCGGCTGATCGAACCGGGCGAGCTCTCGCCCCTGATCCGCAGCGAACGCGGGGTGCACCTGCTCTATCTGGAAGGCTCCCGCGGCGGCCGGCAGATCTCCTTCGCCGACGCCCAGAAGACCATCATCGCCTATTTCGACCGGCTGGAGCGGGTCAACCGCCTGCGCTGGTGGCTGGCCAAGAAGTACGAACGCACCAATCTGACCTGGCACGACGGCACCCGCTATCCGCTGGAAAACCTGCTGCCGCCCGAGATGAAGCCGGGCGACGCGCTGGGTCGATGACGATAATTTTCGGCGGCCCGACGAGGAGGGGACCGCGATGAACGACGCCGCCAGTCCGGCTCGGCCTGCGGCTGCCGAGGCCCGCTGCACGCTGTGCGGCCACACCTTCTCGCCCGGCGGGCTGCGGGGGCACGTCTATTGCGCGCGCTGCGGCCGGCGTTTCAATCCCAACTTCACCGCCGAGGAGACCGTCAACCTCGCCCCGCCGGACGCCCACGCGGCCACCGAGCCGGCCGGCGAGCCGGACGCGAACCTGCGGCGCGACCCCGAGGTCGCCGAACGGGCGGCGGAAGGCGAACGTTTCGGCGATTACGATCTGCTGAGCGAGATCGCCCGGGGCGGCATGGGCGTGGTCTACAAGGCCCGCCAGCGGAACCTCAAGCGGATCGTGGCCCTCAAGATGCTGCGCGCCGGCGAGGGGGCCAGCGAAGAGGATCTGGCCCGCTTCATGCGCGAGGCCAAGGCCGCCGCCAGCCTCAGCCACCCCAACATCGTGCCGATCCACGAGCTCTCCACCCAGCGCGGCGTGCCCTTCTTCACAATGGACTACATCGAGGGCGCGCCTCTGGATCGGGTGATCGAGGAGGGTGGGCTCACCCCCCGCCGGGCCATCGAACTGACCGAGGTCATCGCCGACACCATCGCCTACGCCCACGAGCACGGCATCATCCACCGCGACCTCAAGCCCGCCAACATCATTATCGACGCCTCCGGCCGGCCGATGCTGACCGACTTCGGCCTGGCCGTCAGCCTCTCGGCTGAAGCCGAGGATTACCGCATGACCCGGGTCGGGGCGGTCATGGGCACCATCCCCTACATCCCGCCCGAGCAGGCCGCCGGCCGGGTCGACCGGATCGACGCGCGCAGCGACGTCTACTCCCTGGGCGCGGTCCTGTACGAGATGATCACCAACCGGCCGCCCTTCGAGGGCGAGACCCAGTACGAACTCCTGCGCCGGGTGATCCACCAGGAGCCCGTCCCGCCCGGCCGGCTCAAGCCGCGCCTACACCCGGACGTGGAGACCATCTGCCTCAAGTGCCTGGAGAAGGACCCACGGCGGCGCTACGCCAGCGCCGCGGAACTGGCCGGCGACTGCCGGGCCTTCCTGCACGGCGAGGTGATCTCCGCCCGGCCGGCGGGAACCGCCTTCCGCGTCTGGCGCCACCTCCTGCGCCACCGCACCCTGACCCTGCTGGGGGTCTGCATCGCCCTGCTCAGCCTGGGCGTGCTGGCCCTGCGGCACAAGGCCGATCGGATCGAGAAGCAGCTGAACATCTCGGCGATGAAGGAGCGGCGGGCCGAGGTCAAGGTCCAGCAGCTCTCCCGCGAGAAGGAGGAGAACGAGCGGCAGCTGCGCCGCAGCTGGCGGCAGGAGTTCACCGCCGCCTTCAACGAGCCGGTCGACCCCCGGCGGCTCTGGGTCGATCCGGTCCAGACCCGCCAGATCGATTCCTGCCTGACCCTCTCGGGGAGCCGGGTCGAAGAGCTGCCGCGCGGTTTCGTGGCCCCGCGGCGGCCGTTCCCGCCGAGTTTCCGCATCACCTGCCGGATTCGGGCCGCGGTCGACACTCCGGGCGCGATCAGCCTGCTCATCAACGCCGACCGCCGCTTCGGCCTGCGCGAGGGGGCCGAGTACGTCACCATCGGCGTGCCCGGCAACCCCGGGGCGCGGCTTCGGCGGGGGGCGGCGGTCCTGGCCGAAGACCCGGCCTTCGCCCTCACCCCGGGCCAGTGGCAGGAGCTGGAGCTGACCCGGGTCGACGACCGGCTGTATCTGAGCATCGACGGCAAGGAGATCCTCAAGACCGAGCCGCAGCCCCTCTTCACTGACGCCCAGCGCAACTTCCTGGCCCTGGGGGCCACCGGCGGCCGGGTCCAGCTCGAAAAATTCGGCATCTACGTGCTGGGCCTGAGCCGGTCGATGATCGACAGCCTGCTGGAGGTGGCCGGCAGCCTGACCCTGCAACGCGACCGCCAACTGGCCCTCCACCTCTACGAGCGCGTGGCGGTGGAGAACGCCCCGCGCGACCTGCACCTCTCGGCCCTGCACGGCTACGCCCGCAGCCTGGTCCTGCCCCAGCCGCCGGACGCGGCGCACCTGCTGGGCAGCTGTCATGAGCTGATGGCCAAGGTCGCCGTCGACCGCGCCCTCGAACCGGGCGAGGAGGAGTTCCTCTGCGGCCTGACCTTGGCCGAGCACCCCGATCTGACCCAGCGCCGCCTGGCGCTCGACCACTTCGGCGCGGCGATCAAGGAGTCGCGCCCCGGCCTGGAGGAGCTCTTTTCGACCGAGCCCTGGCAGATCCTGGGCCCGCTGGCTGCGGCCGGCCCCGACGATCTCACTCTGACCCTGGCCCCGGAGCTGGAATTTCTGCCGGCGGAAACCTACGCCGGCAAGAACGGGCCGGTCAACTGGCGGCCGCTGGGCGGTGACGAGAACGACGGGCGGGTCTACGCCTTTGCCGGGGCCAAGGCCGACAACGAGAACGCGGTCTTCTACGCCCGCCGGATCTATCGCTGCGATCGTGACATGGACGCCCTGGTTCAGACCGGCTCCGACGACGGCCTGCGCGTCTGGGTCAACGGCAGCCTGATCCTGAGCAAGAACGAACAGCGCTCGGCCGAGCCGGCCTCCGAGGAGACCCCGGCGCGCTTCCGGGCCGGCGAGAACGCGGTCCTGGTCAAGATCCACAACCGCAAGGAGGGCGCCGGATTTTCGGTGCGGGTGACGCCGCGCTATCCGGACACGGGCCTCAAGTTCTACGGCCTCTTCAGTCGGCTGGAGGAGGCGCTTCTGCGCCTCAAGCTGCGCGAGACCGAAGCGGCGATGAGTGACTTCGCGACCATGCAGCGCGACGGCTCCCTGGCCCGGCTGGCCGACAGTTACGGGGCCGAGCTCAAGGCCGAGAATACGCCTTTGCTGATGTTGGAAGGGGTTGACGACCTGTTGCGCGAGGGCACCCCCGCCGGCCTGGCCACCGCCTGGGGCCTGCTGGAGTCGCTGCGGACCCTCCATCCCGACAGCGCCAAAGATCTGGCCCAGCGATACCACCGACTGGCCCGGCTGCACATCGACGCCGGCCGCTACTGCGAGGCCGAGGCCGCCCTGATCCAAGCCACGGCTCTGGGGCCGACCTGGTTCCTGCCGCGCTTCGACCGGGCGGCCCTGCTCTACACCCTGGGTCGCCTCTCCGACGCCCAGAGCGAATTCGCCGCTGCGATCAAGACCCTGCCCGATTCGCTCGACCTGCACCTGGCCATCGCCGGCTTCTATCTCGACCGCACCGACGCCAATCCCGGCAATCTGCCCCAGGCCCGGGCCGCCGCGGAACGGGCAATCAAGCTCTCCGGCGGCATGAACGCCCAGGCCTGGGAGCTTTTGGCCCGGATCCTGCTCAAGGGCGGCGAGCCGGCCAAGGCCGGCGAGGCCCTGGGCAAGGCCCTGGCTCTGGAGGACACGCCCGAGCGGCGGCGGCTGGAGACGACCATCGCTGCCGCGCCCCGGCCGACCTCCGAGTTGGCCGCGCCGCCGGAGGTGGAATTCATCCCCTTCGTTCCCGACGCGCCCGAGGTCAGGCCGTGAGCCGCCGGGCGGGAATCTGGCTGGCGGGCCTCCTCGCCCTGGCGACGGGGGCGGGGGCGGGCGAATACGCCCACGACCACCCGACGCTGGCCGTGATCCGGGCGGCCGACGCCGCCACCCTCCAGCGGTTCGTGGCCCGCACGCCCCTGGGCCTGGCGCTCGATCTGCCCGAAACGCTCGAAGCCTGGCGCGAGCTGCCGGTGGTGGGCGCGGCCGACCCCGGCCGGCTGGCCCAGGCTCTGCGCCGGGCGCAGGCCCGCGACCTGACCCTGATCCTGCTGCCGCCCCTCTCTTCGCCGCCGCGGGGCGTCTTCCTGTTCCGCAGTCCGCTTCTGGCCACGCCCGAGGAATTGGCCGGATTCATCAAGTCCGCCGGCTTTCCCGCCCGGCAAGCGGCGGCCGTGCTGGCCGACGGGCGGCTGCTGCTGGCCGGCGACCGCAAGACGCTGGCCCGGTTCGTGGCCGCCGACGGCGGCCGGGACGAGGCTTGGCGGGCGAGCCTGGCCGAGGTGCTGCGCCGGGACGAGCCGGGCCTGGCCGCCTGGTTCGACGCGGAGTGGCTCTGCGGTCTGGCCGCGGCCAAGAGCTGCGACGTGCGGGAGCGGCTGCTGCTGGCCGGGCTCACCCCGCCGACCGCGGCGGTGCTGCGCTGGGAGGAGCTCTCCGAACGCGATCAGCGCCTGCGCCTGCGGCTGACGGGGCTGGCGGCCACCGGGCCGCAAGAGGCGTCGGTCCGGCTGCCCCCGCCGGAACCGGGCGAGGCCGGCCTGGTCCTGGATCTACCCGAAGCCGCCGAGCGGACGCTCTGGTGGCCGCTCATCCTGGACCTGGCGAGCCTGGTCGATCCGGAGGCCGACGAATTTCTGACCTATCAGTCCGACTTGCTGCGCCTGCTCACCGGCCTGCATCCGCAGACCGACCTGCTCTGCGGCCTGGAACGCCGCCTGACTGCGACGCTCCGGCACGAACCCGGGGGGCGGAGCCACTGGCGGATCGCCACCCGCACCCGCCCCGACCGGCCGGAGCTGCGGGCCAACCTCGACCGCGCCCTGGGCTGGACGCAATTTTTCCTCTCCCGGTTCGCCCCGGATTGGCGGCTCGAAACCGAGGCGAACGACCGGCGGCTGGCCGCCCGCCTGTATCGGGGTCAGGAGCTGACGGCCGGGTTGACGCTGGAGGCGGGAAAACTGGTCCTGACCGACGGGGCCGAAGCCGACCCCGAGGCGGCGGCGATCGAGGAACCTCCGGCCGCCGAGCCGACTCCGGGCCGCGAATGGCTGCGCTGGCGGCTGGCCTGGCCCGGCGCCTCGGCGGAACGCGCCGGCAGTTCGGCCACCTTCCTGGCCGGCTTCGTGGCCGGCAACCCGCTGGGCATTCTGGCCGCGCTGGCCGACGCCGACGAGGGGCGGCTCTACTCCACGCCCGCCGGTCTGGAGTTGGAGTTGACCGGTCGTCAGCCGGCGCTGGCCGAGACTTTGGTGGGCGCCTGGCTGAACGAACGGCTGGCCGGCTGGGGCGACGGGCTGACCGCCGACGCCCGCGGCGCGGCGGCGTTTCTGCTGATTTTCCAGGAAGCCCAGGGCATTTATCGGCTGCTGGACCTGGGGCCGCTAAACGGCGGCGAAGCGGGGGCCGCGCCGAGCCTGGCGGCGCTGGTCAACGGGGTGGCGCAGAGCGCCCGGCCGGGCGAGGCCGGCGCGCCGCTGGCCGATTTTTTCAACCGGCGCTACGCGCAGCGCGAAGGCTATCCCGACCTGGCCCAGATCGCCCGGGCCGTGAGCGACGGCCGGACCTTGTTCAATTACCAGATCGTCGCGCCCCGTTCCCGGGGCGGGCAACCCTTCGATCCGCGGCGGGAGACGGCCCTGCTGGCCTGGCCCCGTCAAACCTCGACCGGGCCGGGGCTGGCCCTCTATCCTGACGGCCGGCTCTATGCCCTGCCGGCCGAACGCTGCGGGGACAAGCCCCCGGCCGACCTGCCGGCCGAGCCGCTGGCGGCGGGGTGGTGGGCGGTCAGGTAACTCGCCTTATATCAATTCCAGTTAATTGAGGCCGTTTCAGGGGAACCTTTTTTACAAAAAAGGTTCCCCTGACCCCGCTAAAAAACTCTCACCCGGCTCACCCGGGCTGAATGCCCGCCGGCCATCAATAGCTTGAGTTGATATCAAATTCTTTCAAAGAAATTTATCCGGGCTTGGCATTCTTCGGCGTTAAGCCGGGCGGATGGTAAGAATGGGGTAGACATAGAAATCGTCCATCTGAACGCCCGAAACGGCGAAGCTGAAGGGAGTTTTTGGAAAGGGTCCGGGGAACCTTTTTCGCAAAAAAGGTTCCCCGGAAACGGATGGAATCAGCCGCAATTGAGATTACTTGGCCTTGATGAAATTGTAGATGTTCTGATAGTCCTTGGCCGGGTTCTGCCAGGAGTAGTCGAACCGCATCCCGTTCATCGCCACCTTGTTGAAGGCGTCGGGCTGCTCGTACCAGCTGCGCAGGCCCCGCAGGAGGGCCGAGTCCAGGCCGGCCGGATTGGCGTCGTTGAAGGCGAAGCCGTTGGCGTTGGCCAGGCCCCGGCCGGAGTGGTCGACGTCGAAGACCGTGTCGGCCAGGCCGCCCGTGGCCCGCACCACCGGCACCGTGCCGTAGCGCAGGGCGATCATCTGGGTCAGGCCGCAGGGCTCGTACAACGAGGGCACCAGGAAGAGGTCGGAGCCGGCGTAGATGAGGTGGGCCAGGTCTTCGTGATAGCCCAGCCAAAGATGGACGTTGCGGTTGTTGGCTAGCTCGTTTTTGATCGCCCAGAATTCGCGGTTGACGGCCGGATCGGGCGATTCGCCCAGCAGCACGAACTGCCCCTGGGCGCGTAGGGTCGAGTAGAGCGCGTGCTTGATCAGGTCCAGCCCCTTCTGCTTGGTCAGGCGGGTGACCACCGCCACGATCGGCCGCCAGGCGTCCTCGAGCTGGAGCTTTTCGCGCAGGGCGTATTTGTTCTTGTATTTGCTGATGAAGTCGTCGACCGAATAGTTGTGGGCGATGAGCGGGTCGGTGGCCGGGTTCCAGACCTCGTAGTCGATGCCGTTTAGCACCCCGCCCAGCTTGGGCGAGTAGAAGCCCAGCAGATTGTGCAGCCCCCGGCCGCCCGAGGCGGACTTGAGCTCGCCCGCGTAGGAGGGGCTGACGGCGGTGATGAAGTTGGCGTAGACGATCGCCCCGCGCATCAGGTTGACGCAGTTGTGGTGGTGCTCGTCGCGCAGCTTGTCGGGCTTGAAGAGTTTGCCCGGATCCAGGCCGATCATGCTCAGCACCTTGTCGCCGTACCAGCAGAGGCCCTGGCACTCGTGGTTGTGGATGGTGAAGACCACCCGCGCGTCGTTCCAGCCCAGGCCGCCGTAAATCTCGTAATAGGCCACCGGCACCAGGGCCGTGGCCCAGTCGTGGCAGTGGATGATCGCCGGGCGCTTCTCGGTTTTGAACATGAACTCCAGCGCCGCCCGGCAGAAGTAGGCGAAGCGGAAGAGGTCGTCGTCGAAACCGTAGACCTTGTCGCGCTGGGTGTAGTTGCCGCAGGTGATGAAGTAGGTCTTGATCCCGGCCACTCGGCCTTCGAAGACTTTTTCGGCCTGCCATTGGCCGTTCTGGGGCACCCAGAGCTCGTGGTAGACCTCGTGGAGGTCCTGGATCTGGTCGTAGCGCAGGCAGGAGTACATGGGCACGATGGCTTCGACCGTGTGCCCTTGCTTCTCCAGTTCGCGGGACAGGCCGACGATCACGTCGGCCAGGCCGCCCACCTTGGCGGCCGGAGCGATCTCCGGGGTGATCTGCACGATATACATGGCTGCGCTCCTGGCTGGACGCGGCCGGGCGGGACGGCCCGGCCCGGAAGATCATTATCATAACCTCCCGCCGGCCTGGTGCAATTGCCAAGGCCGAATCTTCCGGCGCGGGTTGGGTCAAATGAAACCCTAATAAAAACGGCCGCCGCCGGGCCGGCGGCCGCAAAATTTTTTTGCTCGGGCTGGACCCCATTCGCCGGGGCCGAGGGGGGGAGGCCGAACAGCTCCGGCAAATAAGGGAGCAAACCGTGGTAGTCACGCGGACGTCTCCCTCCCCCGGAGGGGGAGGGAGACGAGTTCCACAATCGTCGGCTCCCTTTATTATGGGAAGCTGCATTTGGCCAATCAGTCCGCCGGGAGCGGAGCGGTTTTCGGCGGAAGGCTGCCCTCAGGCGGCGAACCTCCGACCCAGGCCGGGGCGGATCTTGCCCGCGCAGTTGCAGGGCTCCCAGAGTGCTTTCTGCAGGGCGTAGAGGTTTTCCGCCGGCATGTCGGGCTTCATGCCGCACATGATCATCAAGGCCCGGGAACTTCCGGCCTGGGCGAGAATGTTTTCGGCGTTGGCCTCGACCTGCGCCGGCGTGCCCTGGCAGAGGGTGATGGGGCAGGCGGCCACCATGGCCGTCACCTGCTCGCCCCAGACCTCGCGGGCTGCCTCCAGCGGCGTGTTGCCCACCGGCGGCTCGGCTAGGTAGTGGTGGGCGTCCACCCCCGCGGCCAGGATCTCGGGCAGAAATTCGCGCACGTGGCCGCAGGTGTGCATCATCAGCAGTTTGCCCTGGGCATGGCAGAGGTCGGCCGTCCGGCGCAGCGACGGCGTCAGCCGTTCCCGGTGCAGCTGCGGGGAGATGAGCAGGGTGGACTGGTCCTCGGTGATGCGAATAACCTCGAACTCCAAATCCGCGGCGAAGAGCTCCCGGTATTTGCGCTCGTTGCGGCGGTCCAGCTTGTCCAGCAGGGCCGCCGTCGCCTCGGGCCAGTCCGCCTGGGCGTAGATGAAATTTTCCAGGCCCATCAGGTAGAGGATGCATTGCATGAGCGGCGAGGGGTCCATGGCCACGGTGACCACGCCCTGCTCGCCGATCCGTTCCCGGGCCTGCCGATAGGCGGTCGGGGCGAATTCGATCTCTTCGTCGTCGAGCAGATCCAGATAGAGCCCGATGTCCCGCTCGTCCTTGAGCGCATACTCGATGGTGCCGCTGGTCTGCATGGCGTTCTCCCGGCACTGCCGCGTGCGTCGGACCAGCCGGCGGCCGCCAAGCTCGGTGATCGTGGTCTCCAGGTCGCCCTGGCGGGTGGTTTCCTGCCGGGCGGTCCGGTAACGGCCGGCGAAGACCCCTTCGTCCAGCAGAATGTCGCAGCCCAGCAGGGCCTGCTCATACAGGCCGATTTCGGCGTATCCGCCCCGCCGTCGCAGGTCGCAGCGTTCGCGTACTTCGGGCGGAACCACCACCGGCAGGTTGGCCCGGCCGCCCAGGAGCGGCACCCAGGGAATCCATTGCGTTTCCTGGCGGCGGAAGGCCGCCAGCAGATTCTCACGCGGAGTCATAAACCCATCCTTTCGAAAAAGTCGGGGCCGAATGGCCGGCCCAGCTGAAGCCTAGGCCGGCAAGCCGGGCGGAGCCATGGGCCGAACCGGCCAGGTTCATGTGCGCTTTTGACTTTTTCGATATTCGGAGGGCGAGACGCCGACCTGGCGTTTGAACATGCGGGAGAATTGAAAGGCGTCGCAGAATCCGGTCTGGGCCGCAATCTCCTGAAAGCTCCGGTCCCCGGATTCCAGCAGGCGCCGGGCGTGATTGAGGCGCTTGGCCAGAATGAAAGCGGACGCCGGCTGGCCCATGACCCGTTTGAATTTGCGCGAGAAGTAGCTGGGTTCCAGGCAGGCGAGCCGCGCCAGTTCGTCCAGCGGCAGCCGCTCGGCCAGATGCGTGTCGATGTGTTCCAGGACCCGGCGCAGGCCGGCGTTCTCCGGCCGCACGCGGCATTCGCCCCGTTCGAGATAAAAGGCCAGCAATTCCAGCAGGCGCGCGTTGCGGCGCAGCTGGCCGGCGGCGGAGGCGGTGTCGCGGGCGCGCAAGGCGTCTAGCAGTCCGATCACCGCCGCCTCTTCGGCCCTGGCGACCGGGACCGAAACCGGCAGTTCGAGCAGTTCCGTCAGGGGCAGGCCGGCCAGCGTGGCGGAGAAGTGCACGTAATACTGCCGGCATTCGGCGCAGCCTTCGGCCAGGCCGTAGGCCTGGACGCCGCCGGCCGGAAAGAAATACAGCCGCCCCGGCTCGGCCAGATACTCGGCCTGGTCCACCCGTACCCGGCACCGGCCGTCCAGGACGTATTTGAACCGGCAGAAGGCGGGCGTAAAGCCGGTCTTGCGCCAGCTGCGGTTGGTGTCCACCAGGCCGCCGAAAATGGCGCCGATTTGCAATTGCGGCAAGAGCTCGAGCAGCGCCTGGTTCAGCTGATCCATCGGGACGCTCCCGGAAGATTCAGAAGTCGCGCGGCCGCGAGCGGGCCGGCGGCAGCTCCGCGGCCGGTTCCTCCGCCGCTTCCGGATGGGTGGCGACCAGGGCGTCGATCAGACAGTACAAACGCGCCTGATAGCGGAAGGCCAGAAAGGCCGCCAGCGGGGTGAGCAGGCAGAGCAGCAGGTAGAAACCCGAGACGGTTTCGATCCCGACGTGGAAATGGTCGCGGGCCAGGATTTCGAAGTCGTTGCGAATCCCCCCGCCATGCCCCCGGGCGTACCAGGCGCGGGTAAAGCCGCTGAAGGTCAGGCCCCAGGCGAAAATAGTCGCGTTCAGGACCACGAACCAGCCGCAGGCGGCGTAGGCCAGGCGCTCCAGCTCGTGGGCCACGGTCCGGCCGGTCAATCCCCGGTACAGAAAGAGCAGGCCGAAGAGCAGCTCCCCGCCGTGGCCCATGAAGCCGATCACCACCTTTTCGCCGCGACCCGAGACCAGCCAGGCGTGCAGTCCGACCAGTCCCAGCAGCAACGCGAGGGTCAGCCAGTTGCGCCGGTAGAGCAGGATCAGCCCGGCCAGGACCAGGTAGATCACGATCAGCAGGGCCGGCGAGCGGTCGTGGATCAGAGCCACGCCGCCGCCGTGGGCCAGGTCGAAGGCCGGCACGCTCGGCCGGGCGAAGAGCCAGCCGGCCACGCTGTGGCCAAACTCGTGGAAGAGCGTGTTCAGGCCTTGCCCGGCCACCCGCAGCCAGCCCCAGGCGGTGGCCAAAATCGCCAGCGCCAGCCCGCCCAGGCAGTAGCCGAGGATCGGCTGGGTCAGCCGGTTGGGCGGCAGAGCGCCGCCCTCCGCAACGAGCCCCGGCCCGCGGTCTCGCTGCGCCGCCTCAGGCTCGCGGGGGGCGCGCAGTTTGGCGAAGACCACCCGGCACATCTTGCACTGCGCCGCGCCGGCCGGATTATCGGTGCCGCATTCAGGACATTTCATCCGCATTTTTCCTGGGGCGCCCGGGGAACAGTTTTCGTCGGAACTCAGCATAACCCGGAGCGGCGGTCCGGTAAAGCCCGCACTCGGGTCGCTTTGCCTTTGACAGTCTCCCGGCGGGGGGCGTATGATGCAAGCCGCTGGTAATTATTAAAGATTGCGGGTTTCAGCCACAACGAAGGATCAAGCCGCAACCTTTAATTATTACCAATGCCAAGCGGCGCGCGGTAGGCGCGCAAGACGAAAAGGACGGGCATGAGCGACTCCTCCGACCTGCTGGCCGGCTTGAGCGGCGAGACCAAGGCGCTGATCCTGATCGGCGAGTACCAATCGGGCCATCAAGGGCTGCCGGAATTGCGCGCCCTGCTGGGCCGGCTGGTCTCCAGCGATCTGGAGCGGGTGGGCATTCTGGAGCTGGTCCGGCGCCAGGCCCGGCGGCTGGAGCTGGCCGAGCCCGACCTGATCCGCCTGCTCGACGGGCTGAACGCCCAGGGGCCGGAAGACACCCAGCTGCGCCCCCACCAGGCCCGGCAGACCCGCGTGGTCCACCGGTTCGACTCGTCCGCCACGACCATTCCCGCCCCGCCGCCGCCGCCCCCTCCGGCCGCCCCGGCGGTTTCCGCTGCGCCGGCCGGTCGGGTGATCGACCCGTTCGCCGCCGCCGTCGGCGGCGGCACGATCCGGGTTAAGCGTAACCTCACCTTCGGCGACGCGAACGCGGTTCCGCCGCCGCCGGGACGGGAGACGGCATTTTTCGGCGGCGAACCGGGCGTACTCTCCACCGGCCGCTTCGCCGCCCTGGTCAACAAGCGCGTGCTGCTGGCCGACGATGACAAGCGCATCCGCATGGTTTTCCGCAAGCGGCTGGAGGACCGCGGCCTCGTGGTGGAGGAGGCCGAGAACGGCGAGGTGGCCTGGGACAAATTGCAACGCGAAACCTACGCCGTGCTGGTCCTGGACATGAAAATGCCCGGTCTGCACGGGCTGGAACTGCTGGCCCGTCTGACCGCCGCCGGCAGCCAGCTGCCGGTCATCGCCTGCTCGGCCTACGAGCAGCTCAAGGACGATGTGGTCGTGGCCACCTACCCGCGCCTGCGCTACCTGGTCAAACCCGTGGCGGCCGAGAAGCTGCTGGAAGCGGTCAACGAACTCGCGCCGGGCTTGATGACGGCCTGAAGCCTGGAATGTAAAAATCGCGCTTACCCGACCGGCGGCGCATCCCGACCAGCCGCGTCGTCGCAGGCGGCCAAATTTGAAATCCGGATTTTAGAGCGTAGACTTTAGCTCGGTGAGGGGTTCCGCGGAGGAGCTTTACCATGCCATCCGAAAGAGCCGGTTCCATCGCTTGGACCCGGCGCGAGTTTCTGCAATTGGGCGCCCTGGCCGGGCTGGCGACTTGGGCCGGAGACTGGACCCTGGCGGCCGAAGCCGGCCAGGGGCCTGACGTCTGGGTTTTTCACGGCGCCGACAAGGCCAAGCTCATGGCCGCCTGCATGAAAACGATCGGCGAAAACGGCGGGCTGGGCAAGCAGGTGAAAAGCCTGGCCGTCAAGGTCAACGCCGCCTGGTCGCGCACGCCCGAGGAGGGGGCCAACACCCATCCCGAGGTGGTCGCCGGCCTGCTCAAAGGCTGTAAGGAGCTGGGGGCCGAACAGATCGTGGTGGCCGAGAATTCCTGCCACCGGGCGGAGGAGACCTTTGCCCGCAGCGGCATTCTGCCCGCGGTTACGGCCGCCGGGGCGACCATGCTGGATCTGAAAAAGCACAAGAGTTGGAAGTCCGTCAACCTGCCCGGCGCGCGCAAGCTGACCGAGGCCCGGGTCGCCGCCGAATTTCTCGAGTCCGACGTCGTGATCAACCTGCCGGTGGCCAAGCATCACGGCGGGGCCACCCTCTCGATGGCGCTCAAGAACTGGATGGGCGCGGTCGAAGACCGGGGCTTCTGGCACCGCAACGACCTGCACCAGTGCATCGCCGACGTCGGCACCCTGCTCAAGCCGACCTGGACGGTGATCGACGCCACCCGGATCATGCTGGACAAGGGGCCGCAGGGACCGTCGGAGAACATGAAGCATCCCGACCTGGTCATCCTCTCGCGCGACCAGGTGGCCGCCGACTGCCTGGCCGCCACCCTCTTCCACAGCGATCCGATGAAGGTGCGCTATCTGAAAATCGCTCGGGAGATGAACCTGGGCGAGACCCGCGTCGAGCAGATGAACATTCACAAGATCGAGACGGCCTGATGCGGACGCCACATTGGCAATGGTCCGTCCGGTTGCTGGCCTTGGCCGCCGCCGGGGCCGCTCTGCTGGGCCTCGGGCGGGCGGATTGGACGGCGGGACTGCTCCCGGGCATCAGCCCGCTGGCCGCCTTCTCGCGCCTGCTGGCCGACGGTGACGCCGCCCTCGCCTCGGCGGCGCTCTGGCTCCTGCCGGCCGGGGCGGTGATCCTGCTGGCCGTCTGGCGGGGGCGGTTCTTCTGCAACTGGCTCTGTCCGTTGGGCACGCTGCTGGCGCTGGTTTCGCGCCTGAGCCTGCGGCGGCACCCGCTCAAGTTTCGGCCCAACGGCTGGATCTTCTGGGCCCTGGTCTTCGCCGCCCTCGCCGGCGGGCCGCTGCTGCTCTGGCTCGATCCCTTGTCCATTTTCAATCGCCTGAGTCTGCCCCTGCGGCAACTCGCGCCCGGCGCGGCCTGGATCGCCATCGGTTTCATGCTGCTGCTCGGAATCATGAATCTGGTCCAGCCGCTGGTCTGGTGCACGCACTTCTGCCCGCTGGGCTACTTTTTGCAGCGCAGCCGCGAGGTGCGGCGGAAGTCTCCGGCCGGATCAGCCGACCCGCAAAATGCGGCCGGCGCGCCGGGGGCGCCTCGGGGCTTGGCTCCGGGCCGCCGGGAGTTTCTAGGCGGGATGCTGCTGGGGCTGCCTTTGGGATTATTGACCCGCCGGCTGCGCCGGGCGATCGGGAGCGAACCGCCGATCCTGCCGCCCGGGGCCACGGAGCCGGGCGATTTCGCGGCCCGTTGCAGCCGCTGCTACGCCTGCGTGGCGGTCTGCCCCACGCGCGTCATCCGGGTCGCGCCGCCCCGCGCGGACCGCTCGCCCTTGCAGCTGCTTCAGCCGGAATTGGACCCGGAGAAAGGGCATTGCGAGCAGCATTGCACGCGCTGCAGCGAGGTCTGCCCCACCGGTGCCATCCGCCGCCTGACCAAAGAGAAGAAGGACCAGCGTCAGGTTGGCCTGGCCGTGGTGATCCGTTCGGCCTGCCTGGCCTGGACCGACGACACCGACTGCCTGGCCTGCCACGAATTCTGCCCCTACCAGGCCATCGACATCGTCCAGAACGACGCCGGGATCGGCTGTCCGGTGATTCTGCCCGACCTCTGCCGGGGCTGCGGCTCCTGCCAGAAGGAATGCCCGGCCACCCGGGCCGGCAAGGCCATTCTGGTGCGCGGCGTGTCCGCCCAGCGCCAGCTGCCCGAGTCCGTCCCTGCGGCCACCACCCCGGCGGCTTCGACCGGTCGCGTCCAGCCGGCGCCGGCGAAAAAGCTCGACAATCTGCCCGGCTCTTTCCGCTGGTGAGGCGCCAGCCGTTTTTCTGTATCGGCGCGGCGGGCTTGTGGCATAATGACGCCCATCTTGCATTATAAGCCATGGGGCCTTCATCTCGATTCCGGCGAGATGGGGCGGTCGTCGAGGGATACGGCATGGACCAAGCCGAAAAGCCAGCTGTCCCGGTCGCCGCGAAGAAGCGCGGCGGGCCCGCCCCCCTGACCACGGCCAAGGAGATCGAGCAGGCCGGCCGGGACTACACCGGGTCGGAACTCTCCTCGGTCAAGAAGGACGAACTGCTCGACCGGCTGCGGGTTTCGGGGCCGCCGGCCGCCGCGGCACTCCCCGCGATCCTGGGCGGGTTTGCCCAACTCGACCTCAGCTCGCAGCACCGGGTCTTAGACCTGCTGATCGACCTGCACAAGGTCGGGGCCGACCTTTCGAATACGGCCGCGTTGCTGGCGGATTATCTGACCAACGACAACAGCGGCATCCGCGCCCGGACAGGCGAACTACTGGCGGCGCTGGGCGACCAGGGCGGCGGCGCGGTCGACGCGGCGCTGAAGGGGCTGGTTCATTCCTTGTTGGATGTACGCCTCGCCAGCGCGCGCGTGCTGGGCCACTGCGGCCGGGCGCGGCACGCGGAGTTACTGCCCCGGTTGGATTCCCTCCGCGATAAACTCGGGCAGGACGAGCGGACCGCCGCCGCTCTGGATGAAGCCGCGGGCCTGCTGCGTCGCCTGGCCGCCCCGCCGCCCTCGGCCGAGGAGGCCGACAGGTACGCCTGCTTGAACGGCGTCCACGTCCTGCTGGCCGACGACAGCCGGTTGCTGCGGGTCATGGTCAAGAACAAGCTGGTCCAGTACGGAGCAACGGTCGAGGAGGCCAACGACGGCGCCCTGGCGCTCAAGTCGCTGCGTAAGTCCGCGGCCGCCGGCCGGCTGCCGGACCTGCTCATCCTCGACATTATGATGCCCACGCTCAGCGGCATGGATCTGCTGCGCATCATTCGCGAGACCCCGCTCCTGCGGCCGCTCAAGGTGCTGATGGCTTCGGCCAAGAACGCGCGGGAGAGCGTGGTGGCCTGCGCCAAATTCGGCGTGTTGGGCTACCTGACCAAGCCTTTTCGCGGCGAGGACGTGGCCGAGGCGGCCCGCAAGGCTTTATTGGCCGCTCCCGGCGACCGGGCCGCGCCGCCGGCCAAGCCCGCGGGACCGCTCAATTCCGAGCAGGCCCGGGAGTTGCGCCAGCTGCTCGACCGGGCCATCGGCGTGGCCCGTCGGCAGATTCAGTCCGGCGCCACCGGCGTCGAACCCGTGCTGAACGAACTGCGGCAGATCGCCGGCTTTCTCGATCTGGCCGCCTCCGCGGCAGAGACGGACGAAAAATGACCGCCGACGAAGGCTCCGAACTGGCCGAGTTCTGGTCCATCTTTCTGGAAGATACGGCGGGGCGGCTGACCGACCTGACCGCCGCCCTCCGGGCGGAGGACGCCCAACTGGCCTTCCGGCTGGCCCACACCATCAAGGGCGAGGCGCGGATCATGCGCGCGACCGAGGTGGGCAACTGGGCCGCCCAAGTGGAAACCGAAGCCGCCGCCGGCCGGCTCGCCACCGCTGCCGAGGCGGCAGTTGGCTTGGCCGAGAGCTTTGCCCGCCTGGCCGCCGAGCGCGGCGGCTGAGGGACGGCCTCAACCAACCAAGTCGGCAGAAGCGTTGGATTCCGGGAGAGCCTTTTTGGAAGGTGCGGGTCGCGCAAGGCACAAACATTTCGCAGGCCCGGGCGGATCATATCAATTCAAGTTAATAGTAACCGATTTTTGGGGTGCCGTTTTGCAAAAAAAGTACCCCAACCCCCGCCAAAAAACTCTCACCAGACTCACCCGGGCCGGAACGTTCGTCAGCCATCAATAACTGGAATTGATATCAGAGGGATGAGCCAGACGAATGAGGGAAACGAGGAAGCAGTCCATCTGAACGCTCGAAACGGCGGAGCCGGACGAGAATTTTTGGGAGGGTTCGGGAACCTTTTTTGTAAAAAAGGTTCCCGGGAGGTTGGGACTTTTTTTGCAAAAAAGATCGCCGCCGGATATGTTTGAAGCTTCGGGCGGGCGGCGACCCGCCGGGTGCGGACTGGGAGCGCGATCCAGATGGCCAAGCCGGCGGTGCTGCTTATCGCCAATCCCGACAAGCCCCAGGCCGCCCGGCTGGCCGAAGCGGCCGCCGCCTGGCTGGCCGGCCGCGCCGAGGTGCTGGGCGTGGAGACCTCGGCCGACGGCGATCTTTCGCGCCATGCGGCCGACATCGCCGTGGTCTTTGGCGGCGATGGCACGGTTCTCTCGGCGGTCCGGCGTCTGGCGCCGCGCCGGCCGCGCCTGCTGGCGGTCAACCTCGGCCGCCTGGCCTATCTGGCCGAGGCCGGACCAGACGAACTTAACCAGACTCTGGAACGGGCCCTGGCCGGCAGTTGCCGGCTCTCGCTAC
Source organism: uncultured Planctomycetaceae bacterium (assembly GCA_964389915.1). GTDB lineage: Bacteria > Planctomycetota > SZUA-567 > SZUA-567 > SZUA-567 > CAYMGG01. The sequence goes on along the minus strand of CAYMGG010000017.1, from coordinate 14,010 downwards.
GGATGCTGCTGGCGGCTCGGTTGCTGGCCGGCGGAAGGGAGCTTTGGCGGGGCGAAGCGCTCAACGAGTTCGTGATCGCGCCGGCCCTGGCCGGGCGGATGATCCGGCTGGAGGTCAAGGTCGACGGGCGGCTGCTCACCACCGTGGCCGGCGACGGGCTGATCGTGGCCACGCCGACCGGCTCGACGGCCTATTCGCTCTCGGCCGGCGGCCCGATCGTCAATCCGGAGCTGCGGGCCACGCTGCTGGTGCCGATCTCGCCGCACCAGCTGGCCAACCGGCCGCTGGTGCTGGGCGAGGATGAGGTGCTGACCATCAGTCACGCCGAGAGCCGCGAGGTGCGGCTGATGGCCGACGGCGACGGCGGCCGGGTGCTGCCGCCCGGCGGCGAGGTCGAGATCCGGCCGGCCGGCGAGCCGGTAAAGTTCGTGGTCGACTGCTTCCGCGGGCGCTACGACGTTTTGCGTGAAAAGCTCGGTTGGGGCCGGCTCTTCGGGGGATGAAGCGCCGCCACGACCTAATCGAACTGGGGAAAGGAAGATTTATGAGTCGCAATGCCGAGGTCTTTGCCCGGCTCAAGGCCGAAGGCCGCGCCGCGTTCATGCCCTACGTCATGGCCGGCGATCCGAATCTAGAAGCCACCGCCCGGCTGTTGCCGGCCCTGGCCGAGGCCGGGGCGGACCTGATCGAGCTGGGCGTGCCCTTCTCCGATCCCATGGCCGACGGGCCGACCAATCAGCGCGCCGCCGAACGGGCGCTCAAGGGCGGGGCCAAACTCGGCCTGATCCTGGAACTGGTCAAAAAGGTGCGCCAAAAGATCGCCACGCCGATCAACCTGATGGGCTATTACAACCCATTCTTCAATTACGGGCCGGAGAAGTTCTGCCGGGACGCCGCCGCCGCCGGCGTCGACGGGCTCATCATTCCCGATCTTCAGCCCGATGACGCGGGCGAGCTTCGGCCCTATGCCGATGCGGCCGGTCTGGACACGATTTTTCTCATCGCCCCCACCTCGACTCCGGCGCGGCTGGAGCGGGTGGCGCGCGAGGGGCGGGGCTTCACCTACGCCGTCAGCCTGACCGGAGTGACGGGGGCGCGGGCCGAGCTGCCGGCCGATCTGGGCGAGTTCATCGCCCGGGCCCGGGAAAAGATCTCCCTGCCCTTGGCCGTGGGCTTCGGGATCGGCACGCCCGCCCAGGTGGCCCAGGTCGCCGCCCTGGCCCAGGGCGTGATCGTGGGCAGCGCCATCGTCAAGGTGATGGAGAACGAGATCCTGGCCGGCCGGGACCCGGTCGCGCCGACCGCCGCCTTCGTCCGGGAGTTGACCGCGCCGCTGCGCGGCCGCTGAGAGTTTGTGGGAGAAGTCCGGATCGGCGTTTCAGCCTAGGAGCCGCGCCCGAGACAGCGTCAAACAATCCCGGAAGTTTTGGGATTTTTGATGCGTTCGGGCGGTGGCGGCGCCGGAACAAACGCCGAGGCGGAATTCTCACACACGCTCTGAGAGGAGTTACCATGTTCGTGGTCATGCTGAACTACGTCAAACCTCTGGCCGAGGTCGACCGGCTGGTGCCGGCGCACCGGGAGTATCTGGAGCGCGGCTACGCCGCCGGCTGGTTTCTGGCCTCCGGCCGCAAGACGCCGCGCACGGGCGGCGTGATTCTGGCCCAGGCCGCCGACCGGGAGGAGCTGCTGGCCCGGCTGCACCAGGACCCGTTCCATCAGGGCGGGGTGGCCGAATACGAGGTGACGGAATTCACCGCCAGCCTGGTCGCCCCGGAACTCGCCTTTCTCAAGGATAAATGACATGACTCTGCCCGCCACCCTGCGGCAGCTGGCCGGTCTGGCCGAGACGCCGGCGCGTCTGGCCGAGAGCGTGGTGCTCGTGGTCGACGCCCAGAAGGAATATACCGAGGGCCGGCTGCGTCTGGCCGAGATCGACGCCTCCATCGCCGCACTGGCGGCCTTTCTGCAACGGGCGCGGACGGCACGGACACCGATCATCCATATCGTCCAGCTGGGCAAGCCGGGCGGCGCGATCATGGACCCGCGCGGCCCGTTCGTCGAAATAATTGATGCGGTCAAGCCGGTGGCCGGCGAGACCGTGGTGGAGAAGAATTTCCCCTGTTCGTTCACCGGCACCACCCTCCAGGCGGAACTGGAAAAGCTGGGGCGGCGCGAGTTGATCGTCACCGGTTACATGACTCACATGTGCCTCAATTCCACCGTGCGGGAGGCGACCGAAAAGGGCTACCGCTGCACCGTGGCGGCCGATCTGACCACGACCCGGGATCTGCCCGACGGCTGCGGCGGAGTGGTCCCCGCCGCGCTGGTGAAGAACGTCAATCTGGCCTCCCTGGCCGACCGCTTCGCCGTGGTGGTGGACTCGTCCGCCCGGATCGTCTGAACTCCATTCCGTAGAAATAAGCGGCGTAATCCAAACCGGATTGCGCCACTTTATTATAGTCATTCAGGTTAGGGATATTGATTCCAGTTGCGTAAGGCCGATTCTGGGGAACTTTTTTTGCAAAAAAAGCTCCCCAGACCCCTCAAAAAAACTCTCGCCAGCTTTGCCTTTTCGGAAGCGTGGAGGAGAAAATTCAAGGTTGGTAAAATTTGAACCTATTCGGCTCATAGTAATTACTTTTGAGGTTAGTTCTTGTCGAATCGGGTGGCGGGCGAATTCCGGGGGCCTTGAGGCCAGCTTCTAAACGTTCGAAATGGCGAAGCCGGGTGAGAGTGTTTGGGAAGGGTCCGGGGAACCTTTTTTGCAAAAAAGGTTCCCCGGAATCGATTTCAACAAACTTTGTTTGATATAAGGTTGAGCGGAGCGGTTATTTCTTCTCCAGCTTCTTGCGGGCCTTGTCGGCGGCTTCGGCTAGCCAGGAGGCCAGGGCGGTGGCGGCCACGGGATCGGCGGTCAGGGCCTCGCCCGAAGCGTCGGCGAAACCGCCATATTCGGGGGCCAGATCGTTGGCGCGGTTCTGGCTTTCGGCGATCTGGGCGATGATCGCGGCCAGCCGGTCGGCGGCGCCTTCGCTGGTCGGCTTTTCCACTTCCGCCAGCAGAGCCGTCAGGTTCAACCCTTGGGCCGCGGGAGCGGCCGCTGCGCCCGGGCGCAGGGCCAGGACAGTCGCCAGGCTGGCTTGGGGCTTGACCTCCGCCGCGCCCAGCTTGGGCAGGGCCGCCTCGGCCGCCGCGACGGTTTCCTTATACGCCGGGTTGTCCAGGGCGGCCAGGGCCGTGGCGGCCAGGGCGGTGGTCAGCTTCTGCCATTCGCCCGCGCCGAACGAGCCGTCGGCGTTGCGCTGGGAGAGCAGGTACGCGGCCGCGCGGCTGAGGAAGGGGCCATCGGTTTCGCGATATTTGCGGCCGCTGCTGGCCAGGGCCTGGATGACCAGGGCCGTGACGGTCGGACGCAGGGCGGCCTCGCGGCCGTAGGATCCGTCCTCGTTCTGATTGCGCTGCAAATATTTAAAACCGATGGATTGAATCATCTTGGCCTGGTCGGACGGTTTCTTCTCCGGCACTCCGGCCGACCCCCGGACGCCGCCGATCGTCAGAACCGCCGCCAGCCCGACCGCCCAGCCAAAATTGCTCATTCGCCGCATTTGTCCTCTCCTCTTGGTTTGACGCCCAGACCAAAACCGCCTTTCGGGAAGGTTTCCCCCGTTGGGCCAACGCCGCATGATTGCGCGGTCTATATAAACGTCAGGCCGAGTCAAAGGTTCGATGCTCCGGCAAATCCAGGGGCAATCTTAGTCCAACCTATAACCCATGGCAAGGACCGGGAGAATGACTTCAGGCCGGGGAGCGCCGCCCGGGGGGCTTGACTTTTGCTTCCGGTTCGGCGCTATAATCAAGCCCTCATGGTGCCGGGATCTGGCCGGGGGAGAGGCAAAAGCAATTTTCAGGAGAAAATGCGATGCTTGGCGGGCGGCGGTTGACGTTGGCGAAACAGAGCGTGGCAGTGATGCTATGCCTGGGCGTCTGGTGCGGTTCGGCGCGTGCGGAATATAACGTATCGTACTCCGGCGAAAGTTACGTCGAGGTCGGCCAGACGATCATGCTGACCTTTTCCATGTTCGATACGGTCACGCAATCGACGGTCAGCGAGGCCAATTTTTCCTATACGGTCAGCGATGCGAACATTGCCGTCAATGCCAATGAGGGTGTGATCAACGTATCGCCCAACATCATTCTGCGCGGCGTTTCGCCCGGTTATGTCTCGGTGACAGCCACGGAAGTCGCCCTGGGCACCGGCCAGACCTGTACCGCCACCATCCAGGTCATCGCCGCTCAGACCGACACTTCGGTGGCCACCTATTCGCTCTCCCACCTTCAGGACAATGCGTTTCGCAATCTGGATTGCATGGCGCTGAGTCCCGACGGCACGCGCCTGGCCCTGGTTTCCAGCGTAACCACCGCCGGCATGATCGCCGCCGGCACGGTTGAGATTTTTAATACTAGCACGGGGCAGTTCGTTGGCTGCGCCTTTATTCAATACGATAAACAAGGCTCGGACGCGGTTTTCAGTCCGGACGGCGGCTCGCTTTATGTCGCCTGCCGGGGCAGCCAGTATTTGCATCGGATCAAGAATGTCCATCTGGCGCCAACCGTGAATTTGACGGAAAATCCTCAAAATCATCCGACCGGGACCATGGGCTATGAGACCGACACCTTCGAATTAGGTGCGCCCTCCGGAACCGATCCGCGTCTGCTGCGCATTTCCCCCGACGGTTCGCGTCTCTATGTCGTTGTCGGGGCATCAGCTTATGACACGACCAGTTCGGATATGCATATTTATGAGGTGACCACTGCCTCTTTGAGCGTTGCTGGCAATATCGCGCCGAACCATCTGATTCAAGGTCTGGCGATCAATCCGGCGGGCGACAAGCTTTACGCGGGCCTGGAAGACCGCTCGGTAACGCCTTATCAAAGCAAGCTGGCCGAATACTCGGCCAGCGATCGCAGCTTGATCCGATTTGTGACCCTAAGCTCTGTCGGCAGCGTCACTCCGGTGGTCGATTCAGCCGGCACAACGATTTATGGGTCCGGATGGAAGGTCGATGCCAGCACTTTGACTCAGAGTAGTTCAACTTCTGCCGGAAACCTGACGGCCGACCACAATGGCCGGTTGTACGGGCAGATGGGCAACTCTTATGCCGTGCCGGCCGTGGTTACGGTGATAGACTTGGAAAGCAGCGAAACTGGTGCTACCATGCCGTTCAATAATACGTATTATTACCCTAATTTCGCCGTAACGCCTGATAGGGATTCGATTTATGCGCTATATACGAGTAGTGGATACGTCAAGGTCTATCAAACCGATTTTTCAGATTCAAGCATTGCGAAATTGCGGACGTTCGTCAGGCGTTTCTATGTTTACTGTTTGATGCGTGATGCGGATTCGGCCGGGCTGAGCACTTGGGCGAACAATTTGAAGACGGGCGCTTCAACCGGCGGCGATGTGGGTTCTGGATTTGTTTTAAGCAATGAATTCAAGGCTCGTAATTTGGCCGACGGCGATTTTCTGGATGTTTTGTACCGGGCCTTTTTTGACCGGGAAGCGGATGCGAGTGGCAAAGAAGGATGGCTGACCCAGCTGGCCGCCGGAACTTCGCGGGAAACCGTGCTGGACGGCTTTGTCCACGGCCAGGAGTTCGTTAATCTCTGCGACCAATACGGGATCACTCCTTATGCCGGATACGATCCGGTGGCCGAATTCGTCAAGCGGTTCTACCGGCAATGCCTGCTGCGCGAAGCGGATGAGGCCGGGTTGAGTGGCTGGACCGCCAACCTTAAATCGGGTGCGGCCAAGGGGGCGGACGTGGCGTCCGGCTTTGTGTTCAGCTCCGAATTCAAGGCGCGCAACCTGGCCGATGGCGATTTCCTGGACGTGCAGTACGCGGCCTTTTTCAACCGTTCCGCCGATACGGCCGGCAAGGCCGGCTGGTTGGAGCAGATGTCGGCCGGAACCAGCCGGGAATCAGTGGTTTACGGTTTCACCCACGCGGCGGAGTTTGCGAATCTCTGCACCCGGTACAAGATTTCGCCCTATTAACCCCCTACTAAAACGTGGCATAATTTGCTTGACAGGGTCGGAAATGGGGATTAGTGTTTGCACCTTTGCGCTTTATGCGCTTAATCACCAGTTGAGGAGTATGTGTCATGGCTAATCCGAGGCATAAGACCCCCAAGCGCAAGAAGCGCTCGCGCCGCTCCCATCACGCCCTGCGGTCGGCCGCCGGCGCGACCTGTCCGCGCTGCCACGCCGATAAGATGCCGCATCGGGTCTGCGACAACTGCGGCCATTACAACGAACGGCAGGTCGTCGAAGTCAAGGGCTTCTAGACGGCTGGCCCTTCCCGGGGGCGACGGGCCGCGGCTTCCGCGGCCCGCAACGTAGGGGCGACGCATGCGTCGCCCCTACGGAGATTATCCGCGCCGGATTTGGTGACGACTCGCGGAGCGGACGCCAGCCAGGCAGAGCCTTTGCCTGGCCGGATGGTTTAATGGACTCGGTCCAGAGTCCGGGTTCCGCCGGCATTACCTGACCGGCGGCCGTGGGCCGAGGCACCGCCTGCAGGGCACGGCAGGCTTTGGGCGATATCGACCATTGTTCGTTTGACGTGAGAGCGGACCCGCATGCGCTTAGCCATCGACGGCATGGGCAACGACCGCGGCGCGGCCCCCATTGTCGAAGGGGTGCTGAATTTTCTGGCCGCCAACGAAGACTGCACCGTACTCCTGGTGGGGCAACAAGATAAGCTTTCGGCTTGCTTGAACGCGGCCGGTGCGGCCAGTCATCCGCGGCTGGAGATCGTGCACGCCTCCCAGATCATGGAGATGCACGACAAGGTCGGGACGCTGCGCGAGAAACGCGACAGTTCGATCATGCGCCTGGTGGCCGAGGTCAAAGAAGGCCGGGCCGACGCCATGGTCGCCCTGGGCAACACCGCCGCCGCTGTGGGCGCCGCCTCCCTGGGCCTGCGGCTGCTTAAAAATGTGCACCGGCCGGGCATCGCCGTACCCATGCCCGCCCGCCACGGCGTCTGCGTCACCATCGACATGGGCGCCAACACTGCCGCCAAACCCCGGCACCTGCTGGATTATGCGGTCATGGCCAGCATCTACGCCGAGAAGATCCTGGGCGTGGCCAAGCCGCGGGTGGGCCTGCTGAACGTGGGCGAGGAGGCGGGCAAGGGCAACGAATTCCTGCGCGAAGCCTTCGACCTCTTGGAGGCCGCCCCCGTGAATTTCGTCGGCAATGTCGAAGGCGGCGACGTCTTCTCCGGCAAATGCGACGTGGTGGTCTGCGACGGCTTTGTCGGCAACGTGGTGCTCAAGGCTTCGGAAGAGATCGCCATGGTGATCGCCGAATGGCTCAAGGCGGCCTTCAAGAGCAGCTTCTGGACCAAGGCCGGCGCGTTCCTGGCCCGTAACGCCTTCGCCATTTTGAAGCGCCGGATCAGTTACGACCAGTACGGCGGCGCGCCGCTTCTGGGGATCAACGGCATCTGCATCATCGGCCACGGCAAGAGCAATCCCGTGGCCGTGGCCAACGCCTTGCGCGTGGCCAAGCAGAGCGTGGCCATCGGCCTGAACAACCTGATTCGCGAACAGTTGGAAGTGCTGCATCCGCAGGAAGCCAAGGCGGACACGGGCGCGGCGTGAAGCCGAAGCCGGTCGGGCCGCCGGGCGATATAATACGGGGCGGGGTTCGGGCGCGGCGCTTCTGCCGGTGGCGTTTTCGTACCTAAAGGTATTGCGAGGATTTCGGTCCAATGACACGCGTATTCTTGCTTTTTCCGGGGCAGGGCGCCCAGGTGGTGGGCATGGCCCGCGACGCCTATGAAAGCGGCGGCCACGCCCGGGCCCTATTCGAAGAAGCCAACGAGATCCTGGATTTCGATTTTAGCGGCCTGGTCTTCGAGGGCGATCCGGAGGTTCTAGCCCGGACCGAAAACTGCCAGCCGGCCATCCTGGTGGCCAGCCTGGCCCTGCTCTCCAGCCTGCGCGAGAACCGGCGGGTCGAGATCGTGGGCGCCGCCGGCCTCTCCCTGGGCGAATACACCGCCCTGACCGCCTTGGAAGCGCTGGACTTCGCCGACGCGGTGCGCCTGGTGCGCGAGCGGGGCAAGCTGATGGAGGCGGCCGCCCAGGGCAAGGAAGCGGGCATGGCCTCGCTCATCGGCCTGGAGGCGGCGGCGGTCGAGGAGCTCTGCCGCGAGGCTTCGGCCGAAGGCATCGTCACTCCCGCCAATTACAACTGCCCCGGCCAGATCGCCATCAGCGGCGAGAAGGCCGCCCTGGCCAAGGCCTGCGAATTGGCCAAGGCCCGCGGCGCGCGGCGGGCTCTGCCGCTGAACGTGAGCGGCGCCTTCCACTCACCCCTGATGGAGCCGGCCCGGCAGGGCTTGGCCAAGCTGCTGGCCGAGACCTCGGTTCGGCGGCCCGAGGGGCGGTTCGTCAACAACGCCGACGCCCAGGAGCTGAACAATCCCGAACTGATCCGCGAATCCCTGGCCCGGCAGTTGGTCAGTCCGGTGCGCTGGGATCAGAGCTGCCGGCTGATTCTGGGCTGGGGCGAGAAGAATTTTGTCGAGGTCGGACCGGGCAATGTCCTGCGCGGCCTGATGAAGCGGATCGATGAGACCGCGACGGTGATCTCCTTCGATTCGCTGGCCGCCCTGGAATCGGTGCCCGAGGACTGAGTTTCGGCGGGACAACGACTTGCGGGAGCGGGGCGGGCGTCGGGGCGTAAATCCGGGGTCTGGGCGCGAAAATTCAGGAAAAAGTTCACGATTTTGTGCGGGCCTAGAAGCCGGCAATGCCCAAGCGGGAAGATTTGCGCTGGGCGGGCAAAGAGGCTTGCATTTGCCGGGCGAATGTTGAAAATCGCCGCGCATTCAGAACAAGTAGGGGCTGAAATAAAGGGTTTGGCGGTTTTGTCTGAAAACGAAGACCCGGGGCCGCAATATGCGGCCGTTCTTTTCGGACCAGCCCCCAGAAATTGATTTTAGACCGAAGTCATAACCCGGTGCGGGTGGGGAGAACGAAACGATGAAAGGCAAGACTGCCGTCATTACCGGCGGAGCGCGCGGCATCGGCGAGGCGATCGCCCGTCGACTGGCCGCCTCCGGCGTGAACCTGGCCCTGTGGGACGTGGCCGCCGACGGTGCCGCAGCCACCGCGGCCAAGCTGGCCGGCGAATTCGGGATCAAGGCCGTGGGCGCGGGCGTGGACGTGACCGACGGCGAAGCGGTCGAGAACGCGGTCAAGGCCGTGCGCGACCAGTTCGGCGAGATCGACATTCTGGTCAACAACGCCGGCATCACCCGCGACAACCTGCTGATCCGGATGAAGGACGAGGACTGGGACCTGGTCCTCAAGATCAACCTGAAGGGCGTCTTCCTCTGCACCAAGGCCGTGGGCCGGTTCATGTGCAAGGCCCGCGCCGGCGCGATCATCAACATCGCCAGCGTGGTGGGCATCATGGGCAACGCCGGGCAGGCCAACTATTCGGCCAGCAAGGCCGGCGTGATCGGCCTGACCAAGACCAGCGCCAAGGAGTTCGCCGGGCGGGGCGTGCGGGTCAATGCCGTGGCCCCCGGCTACATCAAGACGGCCATGACCGACAAGCTCTCGGCGGAAGTCCGCCAGCAGATGCTGAACGTGATCCCGCTGGGCGACTTCGGCACGGCCGAGGACGTGGCCGAGGCGGTGGCCTTCCTCGCCTCGCCGGCGGCCAAGTACGTCACGGGGCAGGTTCTGACCGTCGACGGCGGCATGGTGATGTAAATTTTGATGGTTAGCTTTGGGCATTAGACCTCGGGCTTTCGAAAACGGTTTTCCCAAGCCTGAAGTCCAACGCCCAAAGTCGGGTGGCACATTACGACGGGCGGCCCGCGACGGGCCAGATTCGGCAAAAAGGAAAAAAGAAGATGAGCCGGGACGAAATCAAGGAAAAGGTGATCGACATCGTTTGCGAGCAGCTGCAGGTTTCCCGTGAGCAGGTCAAGGAGGAGACTTCCTTCATCGACGACCTGGGCGCGGACTCCCTGGACATCGCCGAACTGGTCATGGAGTTCGAGGACGAGTTCGACCTCAATATTCCTGAAGACGAAGAAGGCATCAAGACCGTCGGCAACGCCGTCGATTACATCGAAAAGCACGCGGGCAGCAAATAAATCATGGCTGAAGACAGAAATCGCCGCCGCCGGGCGGTTATCACCGGCCTGGGTGCGGTTACGCCCATCGGCGCGACCGCTGCGGAGTCCTTCGCGGCGGCCGTGGCCGGCCGGTCCGGCGCGGCCGAGATAACGCTCATCAATCACACCGACTTTCCGGTTCACTTCGCCTGCGAGGTGAAGAACTGGGATCCGACGGTCTGGATGGACGGTCGCGAAGCCAAGCGCGTCGACCGCTTCACCCAGTTCGCGGTCGCCTCGGCCGTTCAGGCCATGGCCGATTCGGGGCTGAAGACCGACCAGCTGGACCTGGATCGCTGCGGCGTCATCTACGGCAGCGGCATCGGCGGGGTGATCTCCCACGAGGAGCAGTCCGATCATTTCGTGACCAAGGGCGCGCGGCGCATCTCGCCGTTCACCATCCCGCTGCTCATGGTCAACTGCGCGCCGGGCATGATCGCCATTCGTCACGGATTCAGGGGCATCAATTACGCCCCGGTCACGGCCTGCGCGACCGGTTCGCACTCGATCGGCCTGGCCCTGCGGCACATCCAGTGGGGCGAGTTGGAAGTGGCCATCGCCGGCGGCAGCGAGGCGGGCCTCTCCTCGCTTGGCCTGGGGGGCTTTGCCAACATGAAGGCCCTTTCGACTCGCAACGACGATCCGGCCGGCGCCAGCCGGCCGTTCGACCGCGATCGTGACGGCTTCGTCATGGGCGAGGGCGGCGGGGCGGTCGTGGTCGAGGAGCTGGAGCACGCCAAGCGGCGCGGCGCCAAGATCTACGCCGAGGTGCTGGGGGTGGGCATGAACGACGACGCCTACCACATCACCGCGCCTTCCGAGGACGGCGCGGGCGGCACCAAGTGCATGAAGCTGGCCCTGGCCGACGCGGGCCTGCGGCCCGAGCAGGTCGACTACATCAACGCCCACGGCACCTCCACGCCCTACAACGACAAGACCGAGACCCTCTGCATCAAGCAGGCCCTCGGCGAGGCGGTGGCGCGGAAGGTGGCGGTCAGTTCGACCAAGTGCTGCACCGGGCACACCCTGGGGGCGGCCGGCGGTATCGAGGCGGTCTTCGCCTGCCTGGCCATCCAAGACAGTGTGATTCCGCCGACGATCAACTACACCACCCCCGATCCGGACTGCGATCTGGACTATACGCCCAACCAGGCCCAGCACCGCGAGGTGCGGGTGGCGCTCTCCAACAGTCTGGGCTTCGGCGGGCACAACTGCACGTTGGCTTTCGGAAAATACGCGGAATAAGCGGAAAAATTAAGGAGTGAGTGGATGCTCGATTACGGTTTGACCGAAGAACAGCAGATGATGGTCGACACGGCCCGGGGGATCGCCGACAAGAAGATCCGGCCGGTCCGGGCGGAACTCGACGAGAAGCAGGAGTTCCCCCACGAGATCATGAAGACCATCGCCGAAAGCGACCTCTGCGGCGTCTATATCGACGACCGGTTCGGCGGCTGCGCCGGCACCACCCCGATCACCAACATGGTCCTGGTGGCCGAGGAGCTCTCCCGCGGCTGCGCCGGCATCGCCCTGGCCTTCGCCGGCTCCGCCCTCGGCGCCCTGCCGATCATCATCTCCGGCACGGACGAGCAGAAGCAGAAATACCTCTCCCGCATCGCCAAGGGCACCGTGGCGGCCTTCGCCGTGACCGAGCCCAACGCCGGCTCCGACGCGGCCGGGATGCAGACCGTGGCCGTCAAGGACGGCGACGACTACATCATCAACGGCACCAAGCAGTGGATCACCAACGGCGGCGAGGCCGATATCTATTCGGTCTTCGCCATGACCGACAAGACCAAGGGCGCCCGCGGCGCCTCCTGCTTCGCGGTCGAGAAGGGCACGCCCGGCTTCAGCTTCGGCAAGAAGGAAGACAAACTCGGCATTCGCGCTTCGGCCACCCGGGAGCTGATCTTCCAGGACTGCCGGATTCCGGCCAAGAACCTGCTGGGCAAGGAAGGCACGGGCTTCATGACCGCCATGAAGACCTTCGACTTCTCCCGCCCCGGCATCGGCGCGCAGGCCCTCGGCATCGCCCAGGAAGCGCTCGATCTGGCGGTGGACTATGGCCGCACCCGCCGGCAGTTCGGCCGCTCGATCCTCTCCAACCAGGGCTTGCAGTGGATCGTGGCCGACATGGCCATGCAAATCGAAGCGGCCCGGGCGCTGATCATCGCCACCGCCCGCTACATCGACTCGGGCGCCAAGCGGCCGACCTGCTACAGCGCCATGTCCAAGACCTTCGCCTCGGACGTGTCCATGAAGGTCACGATCGACGCGGTCCAGATCTTCGGCGGCTACGGCTACATGCGTGAGTATCCGGTCGAAAAACTGATGCGCGACGCCAAGATCACCCAGATTTACGAGGGCACCAACCAGATCCAGCGCGACGAGATCGCCCGGGCCTTGATCAAGGAAGCCGCGGGACGGAAATAGCCATGTCTGAAAAGGACAAGACGGGAAAGACGCAGTCCGGCAGTCGGCCGCTCCTGGAGCAGACCGGTTTCTGGCGGCGGGTCGAACAGGCCGACAAGCTTCAGCCCGGCGACCTGACGCACCTGAGCAAGGGCTTTGCCGAGTTGGGGCGGATCATGGGCGAGGTCCGGCGCCACGCGCCGGCGGAACTCGCCGCCCAGCTCGAGCAGCTGCACGAGCGGGTCGAGAAGGACTACGGCACCCAGGCGCTCATCATCCAAAGTCTGATCGAGATCCTGGTGCAGAAGGGGGTGATGACCGAGGACGAGTTCGTCGACAAGATGGACGAGATCGACCTGCGCGACGGCAAGCGCGACGGCACGCTCTCCTCGCCCGTCGACGAATGAGCGCTTGCGCTTTCTTGGTCGGCCGGTAAAATGTTCGTCGCGTCGCGTCGTGACCGCTGGGCGCGACGCGACGTTTTTGTTGGGCGGGGCGCGAACCGGCGGTTTTTCCCGAACTCAAAACGGTGATTCCTGAATAGAGATGAATTGCTGAAGGAGCCTCCAACCGTGAATATCGTGGTCTGCATCAAGCAGGTGCCGGATACGACCGAGGTCCGCATCGATCCCAAGACCAACACCCTGATCCGCGAGGGCGTCGAGTCGATCATCAACCCCTTCGACACCTACGCCATCGAAGAGGCCGTGCGCCTCAAGGAGCGGCTGGGCGCGGGCAAGGTGACGGTGATCAGCATGGGCCCGCCGCAGGTGGAGAACGCCCTGCGCGAGGCGATCAGCGTGGGCGTGGACGAGGCGATCCTCCTCTCCGACCGGGCCTTCGCCGGCGCGGACACCTGGTCGACCAGCCTGACCCTGGCCCTGGCCCTGCGCAAGCTGGGCTTCGACCTGCTGCTCTGCGGCAAGCAGGCCATCGACGGGGATACGGCGCAGGTCGGCCCCGGCATCGCCGCCCACCTGGACCTGCCCCAGGTTTGCTACGTCAGCAAGGTCCGCGAGCTCGCCCCCGGCCGGGCGGTGGTCGAGCGGATGCTGGAGACCGGCCACGAGGTGGTCGAGACCTCCCTGCCGGCGGTCTTCACCGTGGTCAAGGAGATCAACGAGCCGCGCCTGCCCAGCCTCAAGGGCAAGATGAAGGCCAAGAAAGCCGAGATCACGGTCTGGAACGCCGCGGCCATCGGCGCCGACCCCGAGAAGGTGGGGCTGAAGGGCTCGCCCACGGCCGTGGCCAAGATCTTCTCGCCCCCGCGCCGCGAGGGCGGACAGATGATCGAGGGCGAGACGCCCGCCGATCTGGCCAAGGCCGTGGTGGCCAAGCTCAAGGCGCAACAGGTTATCTGACGACGGGAGATATCGCGGTGTCCGAC
>CAYMGG010000016.1:5371-33491 GCA_964389915.1 uncultured Planctomycetaceae bacterium | reverse complement strand
CTCGACCGCCTCCGGCCGCTCGGTGGTCTCCCGCATGACCAGCACCGGCTTGCCCAACGACGGCGCCTCCTCCTGCACTCCGCCGGAATCGGTTATGATCAGTTCCGCCCGGTCCATCAGGTAGACAAAGGGCAGGTAATGCTGCGGCTCGATGAGGTGGATCCGGGGATGGTTGGAGAGCAGCTCCCGTACCGGCGCTTGTACGTTGGGGTTCAGATGCACCGGATACACCAGCTGCAAATCCGGGCGCTCCGCCAGTTCCGCCAGCGCGTGGCAGATGTTGCGGAAGCCCTCGCCGAAATTTTCGCGCCGGTGGCCGGTGACCAGCACCAGTCGCCGCGACGGATCGAGGAAGGAGAAATCGGCCGCGAGCCGGTCGCGCAGGGCGGGATCGGAGCGCAGCCGGCCGCAAACCCAGAACAGGGCGTCGATCACCGTGTTGCCCGTGACGTGGATGCGGGCCGGGTCGATGCCCTCTCGCCGCAGGTTGTCCCGGGCGCGCGCGGTCGGGGGGAAGTGCAACGTCGCCAGGGCCGAGGCCAACTTGCGGTTCATCTCTTCCGGCCAGGGCGCATAGATGTCGCCGGTGCGCAGCCCCGCTTCGACGTGCGCCACCGCCACCTTTTCATAAAAAGCCGCCAGCGCCGCGGCGAAGGCGGTGGTGGTATCGCCCTGGACCACCACCCAATGCGGTTTGAAGTCCCGGAGAACCTGCCGCATCCCGGTCAGAACGCTCGCGGTCACATCGGTGAGATCCTGCCGGTGCTTCATGAGGTCCAGGTCATATTCGGGCTTGAGATCGAACAGCGCCAACACCTGGTCCAGCATCTCGCGGTGCTGGGCGGTCACGCACACCCGCAGTTCGCATTGCGCCATTCCGGCCAGCGCCTGGACCACCGGAGCCTGCTTGATCGCTTCCGGCCGCGTTCCAAAAACCACCAGGACGCGCACCCTCTCGTTCTCGTGCTTCATTCTCGCTCCCGTTCTCGCTCCAAGGGAATCAAAGTCCAGGACGACGGCTGTGGCTTAAGTTCTGCTCCGCATTATTCACGATTCGACGTTCCAAACGTCGGCCGGGTACCGGCCGGCGCAAATGAAGCCGTTTCGGGCCTCGAGAGATTGCGTTTTTCGGCCCGTCACCCAGGACTCGACAACCGGGCTTCCACCTGCGCCGGATGGTAAAAGAGCGTCATCGGGTCCATCGGGTGGACCTCGGAAATCTGGAACTCAAAGCCGCGGACGAGGGCGCAGTGCAGCCGCGGATTGAGGGTAAAGAACGGCGTATAGGCATTTTCGCGTTTTTCGATCAGGTAGCCGGGCTCATAAATCATGATCGAAACGTGATAAAGCGCGCTGCCCAGCAACAGGGGGCGAAAATGCATGTCCACCTCCACGCTGTCGGCGCCGGCAGGAAGCTCGAGGCGGTCCCAGACCTGCCGGGAGCAGTAGGCCGTGCCGGAGCGGTGGAAGGATATCTGCATGGTTACGGCTCGGTCGACCTGCGGATCCTTAACCGTCAAGCGCAGGCGAAAGGTCGCGTCCGCGCCGCGCGCGAGCTGGTTGACCGGCGCGCCCGTTCGGTCGAGCAGCGCGATGTCCTCGACGATCATGCGTCCGTTTCCGTAGCGCCCCACCCGTTCGAGGCTGACCGCGAGGTTCTGGCTGTCTTCGATCCGCGCTTCGGTCCAGGCGGCCGCGGCCGGCAGTTCGCCGTCGCACAGGATCCGCCCGGCGTCGGTGGAGAGGCAGACATAGGCCGGGAGGCTGCCCGTATAGCGATAAGCCACGCGGAGAAAGTCGACCTCCCCGTCATGCGGGATGCTGATGCTCCATTCGGCTTTGTGGTAAATCGCGCCATACGGCCGCAGGACACGGCAGGGCCGCCCGTCGACCTCCTCGACCGGCCCCAGATTCCCCTCCGGCAACAGCGTCCACTGGGGGGAACCCGCGGCTGCATCGAGCGTGAGCCGCGTGCCGTCGCGGTAGCCGATTTCCAGCGCCTGTAGGGCCAGCGGCGCGGGCAGCGCAAAACCGTTTCGGCTGGAGACCCGCACGCGCAGGCCCGCGTAATGTTGTTGCGTTTGCCGGCGCAGCGCGGCGTTTTGCTGGCGCAGGCGCTCCTCTTCCTGCTCCTTGATGGAGCGCTCATAGGCGGCGACCACCGTCTTGGCGTCGCCATCCTCCCGGATTCGGCCGCGCTCGATCCAGATAAAACGGTTGCAGAGCGACTGGGCAGTATAGATGTCGTGGGTCACCAACAAGAGCGTCGTGCCGTGCCCGGAGCAGAGAACGCGCATCCGTTCGAAGCATTTGTGGGCGAAATAGGCGTCGCCGACGCCGAGCACCTCGTCGAGGACGAGGATGTCGGGTTCCAGCGAACTGGAGACGGCGAACATCAGGCGGGCCGCCATGCCGGTGGAGTAAGTCTTCATCGGTTGGTCGATGTATTGTTCCAGCTCGGCGAAGTCGACCGCCTCCGCGAACTTCTCTTCGGCCTGCTTGCCGGTTATGCCCAGATGCGCCAGCGAGGCGAAGATGTTCTGACGGCCGGTGAAGTCCGAATGGAAGCCGGTGCCGATTTGCAGCAGGGCGCTGATCTCGCCGAAGACCTCCAGTTGGCCGCGAGTGGGGGTGATCGTCCGGGTGATGATCTTCAGCAAGGTGGATTTGCCGGCGCCGTTGCGGCCGATGATGGCCACCTTCTCTCCCCGGTTCACATGGAGATAGACGTCGTCCAGGGCGACATGTTCCGTGTAAAAGCCGGCCGTGTTCGGACAGAGTCCAAAGGTGTCCAGCAGCCGGTAGATCGGCTTTTTGAACAAACGGTAGATCTTGGAGACACCCTGCAAAGCGAGCGCCGGTTCGTGGGTGTCGGTCATTTCGTTCGCCACGGCGGCAAGCTGGGGCGTAAAAGGCGGCTGGTCATTCATAGTCGGCGAACACCGGGGTCAGACGACGGAAAAAAGTGCCCGCCGCGCAGGCGGAGAAAACGGCCACCACAAGGTACGCCGCGTCCGCCCAGAGCGGAAGGCTGCGGATGCCCAGAAACGTGTAACGAAAGGCGTCGATGGGATAGGTCAGGGGGTTCAGATAGGGAAGAAAGCGCGGCGTCCCCTCCAACTCTTCGGGGGTGAAGCCGATGGGGGCCAGGAACATGCAGAAGAGCAGGATCAGGTTGATCAGGTAATTCAGGTCCGGCAGGATGACCGCCAGCGCGGAGAACAGCCAGCAGGAGCCGAGGCACAGCGTCAGCAGCATCAGCAGCGGAACCGGCGCATAGAACCAGTGCCAGCCGACGAATTTGGTCGGCAGCAGCATGGCGATGAAGATCGCCAGACTGATGCCCATGCCGCCCAGGGCCACCAGCATGTGCTTGACCGGAATGAACTCGGCGGGAAACACCGCATTCTTGACCAGCGTGATGTTGCCTTTGATCGAACTGGTGGAGGAACCCAAGGCCTCGCTGAACCCGAGATAGGGTATCAGGCCGGCGAAGATGAACAGAACTTTTTCGTAAGTGCCGAAGTCATGGTAACGATAGGGGAATACGACCATGAATATGAAGCAATACATGCCCAGCAGCAGGGCGGTATAGAGGGGAAACCAGAGCATTCCGAGGATGGAGCCGGCGTATTTCTTGGCGAACTCCACCCGGGTCACGGAAAAGAGGATTTTGCGGGACAACCAGAAGCGTTGCGACATCTGCCGCATTTCATGAACCATGACCATCGGGACCCGGTGCACCCATCTCCAGGGCTTCAGGATCAGAATCTGCATGCGAAATCCTCTGGCCGTGAACCCGGAACACTTGGTCGCCCGGCGAATGTCAAACGGCGGCGAGCCCTCAGGAGCGGCGGAAGCCGCGAAACAGAACCGTCCGCAAAAGAAAGTCCGCGACGGCCATAATTGGACTCGCCCACGATTTTACGCGATTCGGCAACAAATTGGCGACCAAATGCTGGATCTCTTCGCGGGTCAGCGCCGGGCTGAAAAAAAGCCCCTGATAGGCGTACGCCATCGGACAGCGCTGGCAAGGCGAGAGCTTGTCGGCGGTGTTCACCGAGCCCCGGAAGCGTTGCATGACCGGCCCGTTCCAGATTTGCTGGAAATGCTGCGTCCCCAGGTTGCCAAGCGCGAATTCGCTCTGGCTGGGGCCGGTGGCGATGCAGCAGACGTCCATTCGGCCGTCGGTGGTGAAATTGTGCATGTCGGTCCATGGCTTCTGGCAATAAACGGCCCGGGTCCACGCCCGCCGCAATCGGGCGAAAACGCCGGTGCGCCGGGAAGGAGCCGGCCCGTTGCCGGGCGCCGGGAGGTTCAGGGGCGCGGCGGCCGGCCCGGTCGACGGCGCCAAGGCTCCCGACGGCGAGCCCGCCGGGACCTTGTCCGCGGCCCGCGGGACCGAAGGTTCGGCTTCGAGGGGCAGGAAGGGAATCGGGCGTTCGAGGTCGCCCCAATCGACGCTGGCGCGCAAGGGTTCGGACGCGGCGGAATACAGCACTAGGCGCAGGCCGCGGTTGTCGCCGGTCATCACGCGCAGGGTGGTATCATGGCTGCCGGCTGGGAACGGAAATGAATTCGTCCAGCGCTGGGAGTCCTCGCTTAATACCCCGATCACCAGCTTGCCGCTTTCGACCTGGATTTTCACTGGGATATCGATGCGCATCTGCGGGTGGCAGGGACACAGGCGGCTGCGATACAAGTATGGTCCGGGCGCGCCATCCCAGCGCAAGCGGACGGTCGACCCCGTCCAATTGGCTTCGGTCCCCGGGGTCTCGATTTGCCAGGCTTTCGGCTTGGGAAGGGTGAAAGCCGCGAGAATGCCGGCCGGAGGGGTGTACAGCCGGTCGAATTCGAACTCGGCCTCGAATGCCCCCCCTTCGTGTCCGCAGGCCAAAATCAAGCCGGTTGCCTGGCCGGGGTCAAAGCTGACTTCATACGGCGCGGGCTGCTCCGTGAGAGGAAGCGACAGGCGCGCGACCTCCGCGCCACTCTCAGCGCGGATGCTCCAGTGCAGGCCTTTGGCCCGCCCGGCGGCGCGACAACGGAACGTGAGCCGGCGCCCCGGTTCGACCGGGATCTTCGCCGATTCCAGCACCACCCCCGCCGGAGCCGTCTGCGCACACCGGAGCCTAACCCGGTTCAACCCCCATTCCGCTTCAAGGCCGGCGAACACCGTCGTCCAGGCGTTGCGGCGGGGAGGCAAGAGACGCCCGTCAAATCCCTTGGGCATCAACACCCGGTCGACCGGATCGGGGCGGACGGACTGAAAGCCTGCCGGGTCGAAAATGATCTGGCTGACGCGGGGCGTGAACTCCAGGTATTCCGCCACCGCCTCGACGGTGTCGTTGATTTCGCACTGATACGGCACGATGGCGCGCGGATCTTCGACCGCTCCGTCCGCGGTCGCCAGCTCCGAAAGCGGGCGCAGGTGGATCTGATCGGGGCGGATCCGGGATTCGGCCAGGCGCAGGAAATCCTGCACCTCGTGGATGCTGCCGTGGTGCATGACCATGCTGACGCAGACCTGCCAGCTGTAGGGGTACGGTTTTAAAAGCATCAGGTCCCGCACCTTTTCCACCACGGCCTCATGGCAGTTCAGGTTCATGACGGAGCGCTGGGTTTCCGGCGTGGCGGCATTGAGCGAGAAATCAAAAGACATGGGCAGGCCGGGGCGCTCCTCCCAGCTTTTGCGCGCGGTGGCGAGGTCGAAAAACTCTCCGTTGCTGATGAGGTAAAACGCGGTATGGGGAAAGGTGGCGAAAAACCAGTTCATCAGCGGGGCGAAATGGCGGTAGATGGTGGGTTCGCCGTTGCCCTCCAATCCGAGTTGCTTCAAGGTGTTCTGCACTGGCGTCAGCACCGCCTGCAACGTTTCCAGCGACTGATCGCGCTTGGTAATTCCGTCCCGTTGCCCTTCGACCGAACAGAAGACGCAATTGGCGTTGCAGCGGCCGGTGGGGCAGAGCGCCATGAATTGAGGGAGGGATACCACTTCTTCCATCCCCAGGCGGAGCTCGGCGGCGCTGATCACTGCGTTCCAGGCTGCGCTTGATTTGCAGCGGTTGTGGAGAAAGCGCCGGATCGGCCCCCAATGAGGCAGGAGGGTGTCGGCCGTCAGGGCGGCGAGTTGCTGCCGGAGCCGCCGTTTTTTCACTCGGCGGCAAGTCAGGGAGTGAATCCGGAACCGGACCTCCGAGGGCGCGTCGGGGCTACAGTTTTCCAGGTAGATCCGTAGGCTTTTCCACCACAAGACGGAAAAGGTGGTGGAGGTCTTGGTGCGGCCCTGGGTCCGCAGGGTCTGACTGGCCGCAAACCAGGCGTGGTCGGAACCGAGCACCCCGAGTTGGACGCAGGCCCGTTCGGAGAACTCGATGTCCAGCTCGATTTTATACAGGTATCCCGGAGCGGCGCGAAAAAAGGGATAGCGGAGCAGTGAATTGTAATTGCCGGCGGCCGCGGAGAACGTCCCGTCGCGATTTAAAATCGTGGTCCCGAGATCATAATCGGAACTGATCTGCACCTCTTCCCAAGGAGCATCACTGGCAACTGTAGACTCAACCGACACCCTTTATCTCCCTTGTCGGCATAACCCGAAGAAACGATTAATCTTATCGACGGATTTTTACCTTGTCAAGGAAGACCAACAAACGGTTGATATGCGCCTCCCAGGTGTAATGTCGCATTGCATGATCCAGGGCGTTACGGGCCAACTGCTGGCCAAGTTTTGGCTGATTGGCCAAAGCAATTGTTGCTTCGACCAGTTCACTGACATTGCCAGGCTCGATCAGAATTCCCACGGCAGAAGTGTTGTTTTGGTCGCTGGCGAGATCGGAGCAATGGAGCGCTGGCTGGATAACCTCGGCGATTTGGCCCAAGGCGCTGGCGATCAACGGCCGATTCATTGCCATGTATTCAAACAATTTGGTCGGCGAGCCAAAGAATGGGCGCGAATCGCCCGGCGGGAGCTGGTGAGGGCTCAAAAAAACGTCACATGCGGCGAGGTAGGTCGCGGCCTGCTCCTGCGGTATTGAACCGGTCATTACGACCCTGTCGCTCAGTTTGTGCGCCTGGATCGCCGCTTCGAAATCGTCACGCAGATTGCCATTGCCGATCATGAGCAGGCGGATACTCGGATTGGCCGATAGAATTTTGGGGGCCGCCTCCATCAGCGTCGGAATGCCGTGCCAGACGCCAAAGGAACCGATGAACCCGAGGACGATATGCTCAGGCTCGAACCCCAGCTGTCGGCGCAGGCGGCGGCCGGATTCGGCGGTGGCAGCCGGATCGAAGCATTGCGGATCGACGCCGTTGGGATTCACGAGAATCTTAGCCGGAGCAAACCCCCGCGCCAACAGCTCATCGCGTAAGGCCCCGGAGACGACCAGAATCACGTCGGCCAGCTCCAGCAGCGTGGTTTCGATCTCCAGGAAGAGCGGTTCGTGCTGGAGCGGGTTCTTCCCCCAATGGCGGAGGATCCACGGCTCCGAACCGTTGTATTCATAAACGTAGGGAATGCCGAGTTCCCGTGCGACGCGCAGGCCGGTGAAGTTCCCGAGCGAGGGACGCTCGTAAAGAAATGCCGGCCGGAGGGCCTGCGCTTGCGCAAACAGGCCGGGATATATCGCGTCATTGGCCGCGAGGAACTGGTATTCGTAATTCGCTTGGGCAAAACGCGAGGACGGTTCGGGGTAGTAGGTTGCCTGGGCTGCGTATGCCTGCGTCAAAGGGAGGGGATGGCAGGCGGCAATGTGGACGGGGTGGCCGGAGTTGGCCAGAAATTTGACGATGTTCGCCGTATGCCCAATTGATCCGCCGGATTTGCACTGGGCGTTCCAATAGTCGAAACGGGCATAGAGGACATGGTTTGTCCCGTCGCCCCGGGCGGCCGGGGGCAGCTTGCGCAAGGCGCGCAGCTGGGCGGATTTCTCTTGCAAAAAAGTCGCGCCATTGAACGCGCCGACCCGCAGGTCGGATGCTCGGGCCGGGCCAAGCTGCCAGCGGATCGGCGCGGTTACGTCTTGCCCCAGTTCGATCTCCAGACGCAGGACTTTAATCGGTTTGGGGGCTGAATCCGCCGGCGAAGCGTCTCTATACTCCGTATGCAAGCTCAGTGCCGGATGGAAGCGAAGAACGGCTTTTTCGCCCAACACCCACTCGTTTGAGCCGATCAGGCGCGCTTCCACGCCGGGGGCCAGATGAAATCGGATCACGATTCGGCCGCGGTCGAGCGGTTGATCGGACTGGGGGGCGAAGAAGGAGTCTTCAACCGCAAAACATCCGCAGTCGGCCGAGGCGACCGCTATTGTGCGTTCGTGCACCGCCGGCTTCCCGGCGACCGATTCAAGGCGTTGTCCGCTATAAACCGGGCCGCACGCCAGGTTCTCCGCCCAGCTGGTGGCGGCCGGGCGGCGGGCCGCTTCGGCCGGACCATTCCCGGCCAGCAACGCCGGCGTGGCCGGCTGGCGGGCCGCATCGGTCGCAGTCGGAGCCAGGCTGGCTGGATCGGCGAATATGGGGGTTCCGCCAATTGAATAAGCTATGGAGAAAGCCTCCGCAGCGGCCTGCGCCGTGGAAGGGGAACCTGATCCGGTTGGCGGACAACAAACTCCCAGAGTCCCTTCCCGGGTGTGCAGAAAGTGGTGACCGAGGCCGGTAAAATGAGTCCGGGCGGCGTTTCTCGGCGCCGCCGGAGGGGCGAACTCCTTCACCGGCAGGCCGGGATAGCGCAGCACGAGTTCGGCGCCGGGAAACTCCCCCGCGGCCAGTTGCGGTTCGTGGAGGAAGAGGGCGCCCGCCCAAAGCAGCGGGGATGCATCCCAAGGCGACGCGCCGCCTATCAGCCAATGGATGGCCCCGGGGGCCGGATTCCCCAAAGGCAGGACCGCCCCGCGGTCGTCGGCCATCGCGCGGAGATTCTGGAGCATTCGGGTCAAGCGCTGGCGGTAGAAGGCGTCCGGCATCTGGTCGGTCCGTCGCAGCAGCAGGGCCGCCGAGAACAGCAGCTCCGTGGCCAGATGCAGTTCGCCCGAACTGTGCCCCGCAACCATTCCGGATTCGTCCACGGCGGCGCGAAGATACCGTTCGATGCTGCCGGCCGCGGCCTCTCGCCAAGGGGCGGACTTCACAAACCAGGGGAAGTACATCGCAAGCTGGGCCAGGGCGACCGCGGCGGCAAGTTCGGCCAGCCTATTCTGAGCTTGCGGCTGCAACTGGGCGCTGAGCGTTCGAGCGCAAAGAAGCGCATAACGGGCAAATTGCTCCGCCGTCTGGGCAGTCATGACGGAAGAGGGCAGAACCAGCGCCAGGGCGCAGAGCGTATTGATAAGCCGCAGGGATGCGTGGATCGGCACCGGGGCGGTCGTGACCTCCGCCAAAGGGTGATGCATCCAGAGATCCGCCTCGCGCAGGAAAGCGAGCGCAAAGCGCGGCTGCTCGGTCAGGAAACTGGCCGCGCCCAGCAGAAGCGCTCGATTGAAATCCAGTTGCCGTAACTCGGCCGAAGAGGCACAAGACGAGAATTCCGGGACGTTCAGATCCGCCGGACAATCGGTCTGGGCGGCATGCAGCAGCTGTTCGCGGCGCAGGGCGGGCATCATGGCCAAGCTTGCGGGAACGGTCCGGGGCAATTCTTGCGGGTCAGGTCTGAACTCTTGGGCGCGCTTGCGCATGGCGGCAAGCAGCCATTGAGGGGAATCGGGTTGGCATTCCGAACCGAAGGCGGCAATATATTCCGGCCGGCCAAGCATTGACTGCCAAACCGGTTGCGGTTTGCCGGGCAAGCGGTGCGAAGGATAAAACAACCCCTTCCATGCGGTAGGCGCAAACGCCCGCTTCAATATCCGAAATCGGCATGACACTCGGGTATACCCCCCGTCTTGCTCTAGGGGAACAAGAGGCCGTTTTCCCAGACGAAAGTTTTACCCGACAGATGCTGCAAGGCGAATCTTTGGTGATTCTGGATATGCATTATTGGCCTATCTTTCTCGTCTGTCAACGACAAATCAAAGGCCGAAAGCGGTCAAGGGAAAATACGCCGCCGTCAAATTTGCCTCCGGGCACGACTTATGCCAATCTTCTGATTATCAAAAGGTTGCATGAAGAATCGCTTGTTCCAGGAGTTGTCCAATTTTAAACCAAGCCTAAAAGCCTGTTGGGGGGGGCATATCTGGCTTGGCTGACGCCTGCCGTATCTGTAAAATGGGTGGAGTTTTACGGGGCGGCGGACGCAGGCCCAAATGTCGCGCCAGCCTCTTCCAACCGGCCGCTCGAGGCGGAAAGGAAAGGGGCGGCAAGCGCTCTAAACCATTATGGCCCGCCCTGCGAAAGCCATGCTGGAACTATCG
Source organism: uncultured Planctomycetaceae bacterium (assembly GCA_964389915.1). Taxonomy (GTDB): domain Bacteria; phylum Planctomycetota; class SZUA-567; order SZUA-567; family SZUA-567; genus CAYMGG01. The sequence goes on along the minus strand of CAYMGG010000016.1, from coordinate 23,145 downwards.
ACCATAACCGACTTTCTTCCGGGTTTTGGGGAGTGCTGGAGCCGTGGAACCCAAGTTTTATCTCTCGGTCGTAGTGGCCTGCCGCAATGACGATCACGGCGGCGGTCTCCTGCCCCGGGCGCAGGCGTTCTTTGATCTGTTGCTTGATCAATGTTCGCGGCACCGGCTGGAAGCCGAATTGATTGTCGTCGAGTGGAACCCTCCCGCCGACCAGCCGTTCTTGGCGGAAGCGCTGCGCTGGCCGGAGCGGCTGCCTTGCCCGGTGCGTTTTATTCGCGTGCCCGAGAACATCCATGGCCGCTATCCGCATAGCCAGGCCCTGGCGCTGCACCAGCTGATCGCCAAAAACGTCGGCATCCGCCGGGCGCGTGGGGAATTTGTGCTCGCGACGAACATCAACGTCCTCTTGTCCGAAGAACTGCTGGCCTGGATTGCCGCGCGGAAATTATGCCCGGACCGGCTGTACCGGGCCGACCGTTATGACGTCCCGCCCCTCGCCAACGGTTGCGAGGTGGGGGACTTTCTGGAGCATTGCCGGCGCCATTCCTTCCGGGCTTATCGGCGCAATGGAATTTACCCGCTGGACCAGCAGGGAAGACCCGGTTGGGCCGCGCAGGACATCGCCGCGGCTGCGGACGGGCTTCTGCTCGGGGAGGGCTGGTTTGCTCCGGAGACGAACGCGCAGACGGGGCTGCCCGTACGCGGAATCGGCAATAACGCCGAATTCTCCGTGGAGGGGATCGAGGCGGAAGGCGGCGGGTTGGAAATCGACTGCGAGCCGGGCCCCGGCACGGGGTATCACCCGTGCCTGATGCAGGTGGAGGATTACTCCGGTCGCCTGGCCTGGCATGGCATGCTGCCCGGACGGCGGACCATCGTGCTGCCCCTGAAGGCGTTTCAATTCGGCGGGGCGGCGTTGCGCGGGCGCATTCATATCGAAAGCCCGGGCATGCGGGTGAATGCCCCCGACTTCCGCCTGATCAACCTGCTGGTGCACCGGATGAGGCTTCTGTCCGGTGACCGGGGGCCGGCGCAGGCGTTTTTGCGGCCTGCGCCCCTGCGTGCGGCGCGCGAGCGTTTGCGGGGGCTGGCCCGCCGGGTGGCCCGCAAGTTCCTAACTCTGCCCGTTCCGCCGGCGGTGGGGGCGCCGGCGCATCTGCATACCAATGCCTGCGGCGATTTCACCCTGCTGTCCGCCGCCGGATGGCGCCGGTTGCGGGGGTATGCGGAGTGGCCGGTATACCCGCTGAACCTGGACACTTTGTTGTGCTATTCGGCCCACCATGCCGGATTTCTGGAATTGGTGCTCGATGAATCCATGCGGGTCTATCATTTGGTCGGCACCGGCCGGACTCCGGAAGGGGCGGAAGCGCGGCGTAACCAGCTGCGCAGCCGCGGCGTTCCGTGGCTGGGGTGGGAGGAGATGTTGCGTCTGGCCGTCACCATGCGCCGCTGGGAGTGCCCGCTGATCGTCAATCGGGAGTCCTGGGGGCTGAAGGACGACGTCCTTTCAGAAGTGCCGGTCATGCCTGGCGGCGGGACGCCGGCCGGCTTGTCCAGGTAAGGCCCCGGGCCGCCGCATTGCTCCCCGGGCGGAAGTTCGGAGGCCCGGCCCGCCCAAGTCCGGAGCGCCCCGCCGGCAGTCTTCCTGCGGACCGTCAGCCGATCCATTTTTCATGCCAGAAGACGAGATTCATCAGCGTCCAGAGGTGGAAGCTGAAGCCGCCGCCGTCGCCCATTTGATGCTTGAACATCCCGCGAACGAAGTCGGCATCGACCAGCTTCTGCGTGCAGAGAGGACTGCGCTCGAAGGCGGCCAAGCACATGGGCCCGAAATCCCCCTCCTTGAACCACTCCTCCATCGGCGCGCCGAACCCCTGTTTTTTGCGGTAGATGATCGCTTCCGGCAGGAAGGGTTCAGCGGCTTTTTTCAGGATGTATTTGCCGATCCCGTCCTTCAGCTTGTGGCCGGCCGGGACGCGCCGGGCCAGGTCGACCACCCGATGATCGAGGAACGGCACGCGCGCTTCGATGCTGTGCGCCATGGTGAACTTGTCCACGCGCATCAGCAGATGCTCCGAGAGCCGCAGCTTATGCTCCAGGTACGGAAGCTTGTACAACACCTCCGGCTCCGGCAGCCGCCCGGTCAAATCGCCGACGAACTCCTTCACCACCGCGTGACTGTCGAGCTGGCTGACCCCGCCCACAGGCAGGCCTTCAATGGGGCAGTCCACCGCGGAGCGGAAGGGCTCCGCTTGCGGGGTCAGCTTCCGGCGGATCTCCCCCCACCAGCAGACCGCCCCGCCCCAGAACAACTCGCGTCCGTCCCGCGCCCGCTCCACGATCCAGCGGTCCTCTTCCGAGGCGGGGTTTCCGTCCGGCCGCAGCAGCGCCCGGCCCAGCAGCCGGCGCAGTCCGTCCCACCGGCGGACCTGCCGGTTGGGCCGGTACAACTCCTCGTACTTCCGGCGGTAGTGCTCGCACCACCAGTAGCCCAGCCAGTTCTCGTCCGCCCCCTCGCCGACCTGCACGACCGTGGTGCCGCTGTCGCGCACCAGCTTGGCCAGAAAGTACAGCGGAATGCAGACGTTGTCCGCGATCGGCTCGTCCTGCACGTCGATCAGCGTGGGGATGAACTCCTGGATCTGCCGGCGATTGATCAAGGTTTCGTGGTGATCGGTGCGGTACTTTTTGGCGACTTCCCGGGCGAACCGGAATTCGTTGTAGTCTTCCTGCCCCTCGTAGCCGATGGAAAACGTCGTGACCGGCCGATCCATCAGTTCGCTCATCAGCGCGACGATCAGACTGGAGTCCACCCCGCCGGAGAGCAGCGCGCCAAAAGGCACGTCGCTGACCATCCGTAAGCGAATGCTGTCGCGCAATACGGCCAGAAAGCGGGCCTCGGTTTCGGCTTCGGACACCTGCGCGGGATCGAAGATTTCGCGGGCGTCGGGCTTGCAGTCCCACCACTGATGGGCGGTGGCCCGGCCGAGGTGGTCGATCTCGACCCGCCAGCCGGCGGGGATCTTGAAGATCCCCCGGAACATGGTCAGCGGCGCGGGGGCGACGATGAAGGTGAGATAATGCCAGAGGGCGGTGCGGTCCATCTGCGCAGTGACGTCCGGATGTTCCAGCAGGGCCTTGATCTCCGAGGCGAACAGCCAATCGCCGGAACCGGTCCGGGTCAGATAGAGCGGTTTGATTCCGATCCGGTCGCGGATCAGGTGCAGCCGGGGCCGCGCGGGCTCCCGGTGATCCCACAGGGCCACCGCCCACATGCCCACCGCCTGGTCGAAAAATTTCACCCCTTCGTGCAGATAGCCATGCAGCAGGGTTTCCGTGTCGCAATGGGAATGAAAGACGCTGCCCCGCTCCTCCAGCCGCTGGCGCAGCTCCTGATGGTTGTAGATCTCGCCGTTGTAGACCACGTGAATGTTGCCGTCGGGGGTCGCCATGGGTTGATGGCCGGCGGCCGTGACGTCCATGATCGAGAGCCGGCGGTGTCCCAGGAAACAGCGCCCGTCATCCCATAGCCCCGCGTCATCCGGACCGCGGTGGAGCAGGCGCTCGCGCATCCGCAGGAGGATGCGCCGTTGCTCATCACCGGAATTGGAGGCTTGTTTTTTGAGAATACCGACGATGCCGCACATGGCCAGATGTCTTTTCGCGAAAAAAGGATTTCAGCCCGCACCCCTCAGCGTTTCCCTCGCTGGGGCAAGAATACGAATAAACATTGCCTGAAGCAATGTCGGAAAAAAAAACCCTCCAGGCGCCGCGGCATTCGGAATTGTCTCGATTTTAGAACCTCCTCCGACCGGAGGCGATGGGGGGGGGCTGGAGCTGTCCGGGCCGAAAGGCGGCGGCCCCAGACCGAAGTGAGAACCACGGCAGGGGCGCGCGCGGACCCGGCGGCTTGACGAGGGGAGGGGGCGGCCGTATGGTGGAGTCCTAAGAGCGTGTGTGAAATGGCCGAATCGGCGTTTCAGTCAAGAAACGGCGCGCGAGGCGGTGCCAAAAAGCTCAAGAATTTCGAGGTTTTTGGCGCGTTCGCGCAGTCGCGACGCCGGATCAGACGCCGAGACGAACTTTTCACACGCGCTCTTAGGTGCAGGGCAAATTGCGGGTCTATCAGACGGGCTTTCAAAGTAATTGGCAGAACGGCGGCCACGGGGACATTTGACGGCAGGGGGCAACGATGAAGCAGGTATTTGTCGACAACCGCGGGGGGTTCGTTGACCTGGTGCCGCCGCCGGAACCGGGACCGGGGGAACTGCTGGTTCGCGTGCATTACTCCTGCATCAGCATCGGCACCGAAACCGCCGCTTTTGCCCAGCCGGGGCCGGCGGAATCCGGCGCCAGCGAAGGCGCCGACCCGGCCGCGCCCGCCGGCGGGCTGTCGCATTCCTGCCTGATGGCCGCCCGCGCCGCTTTCCAGCCTGCAAAATGCCTCCGTTTGGGGCTGAAAGCGCTGCGCAATCCGCAAAAGGCCTTCCATGTCGGCGGCCTGCTTCTGCAAGGCCGCCGGCTGCCGCAGGCGCTCGCCGAATACGGTGCGGCGGCGGCCCGCCCCTCCGCGTTGGCGGGGGGAGCGCCCCACGAATGCTGGCGCCCGGGACATCAGGTCGGCTATTCCGCGGCGGGAGTGGTGCTGCAAACCGGTCCCGCCACCACCCGCTTCGCCCCCGGCGATCTGGTCGCCTGCACCGGCGCTGGCCAGGCGAACCACGCGGAATACATCTGCGTGCCGGAAAATCTCACCGTGGCGGTCCCCGGGGGGCTGCCCCTGCGGGAGGCCTGCACCGCGGCGCTCGGGGCGATCGCCATGCAAGGGGTGCGCCGGGCGGATCTGCGCTTCGGGGAGACGGCGGTGGTCCTCGGCCTTGGACTACTGGGCCAGCTTTCCCTTCAGATGCTGCGGCATTCGGGCGTCGCGGCCTTCGGTTTCGATCCGGATTCCGCGCGGGTCGAGCGCGCGACCGCCGGCGGCCTGGCCGCCGGTACGGCGGACCCCGCGGCTTTGGAGCGATTGGTGAATAGCGCCACCGGCGGACAGGGGGCTGACGCCACCATTATCACCGCTGCGGCGAAGTCCAGCTCGATCTGCCAGCAGGCCATGGAATTGACCCGGCGCAAAGGGCGGGTCGTGGTCGTGGGGGATGTCGGGCTGCATCTGCAACGGGCGCCGTTTTACGCCAAGGAGATAGATTTCCTCATCAGCTGCTCCTACGGTCCGGGCCGCTATGATCCGGAATACGAGGAGCGCGGGTTGGACTATCCATACGCATATGTCCGCTGGACGGAGAACCGCAACCTGGGGTGCTATCTGCGGGCGTTGGCGGATAAACAATTCGATGTCCGTCCGCTGCTGGACATCGAGGCGCCGCTGGCGGAGGTGGAAACGGTCTACGCCCGGCTGGTGGGCACGGAACCGCGCCCCCTCGGCGCAATCATCCGCTATCCTGCGGCCGAAGCGGCTCCGGCCCCAGACCGAATGGACTCAGGCGCGAACCCGGCGTCCGCCGCTCCCGCCGTTGGCGCGGCCAAGTCGGGTTACGCGCTGGTCGGGACCGGGGCGTTTGCCCTCTCCGTGCTCGAGCCGCAATTCCGCAAATATCCCGACTGTCTGACTCTCCGGGCGGTGGTCGGCACGCGGGCCTCGCACCTGCGCCAGGTGGCTCACGAGCTCGGGGGGGTTGCGGCCTGCGCCTCGTTGACGGAGCTGTTCGAGCGCGAAAAGATTTCGACCGTCTGCATCGCCACCCGGCACGACAAACACGCGGGGCAGGTCGTTCAAGCCTTGAAGCAGGGTTGCGATGTCTTTTGCGAAAAACCGCTGGCTCTCGACTGGGATCAGCTCGAGCAGGTCGCCCAGGCCGTGCAAACGTCCGACCGGCGGCTGCTGGTTGGTTTTAACCGCCGTTTTTCCCCCTCTCTGGCGTTGTTGAAAGAACGGCTCGGGAATCCAGCGGAACCGCTGGTCATCCACTATCGCCTGAATGCCGGAAAGCTGCCGGTCGGCAGCTGGGCCAGCGGCCCGGAAGGCGGCGGGCGGAATCTCGGGGAAGCCTGCCACATTTACGATGTATTCGGCTTTTTGGCCGGAGCGACGCCGGTTTCCATTACCGCCCAGGCGGTGCAGGCGCGAACGGGAGGCGGGGGCGAGAACGAGAACTTTGTGGCCACGCTCCGGTTTGCCGACGGATCGCTCGCCACATTGACTTATACCAGCCTCGGGGATACCGCGGCCGGCAAGGAACGCCTGGAGCTGTATTCGGCCGGCCGGATGTTCGTGCTGGAGGATTATTGCCGCCTGCTGGTCACGGAAGGGGGCCGGACGGAGTTGCTCTGGCAATCCGACGTTCCGGATAAGGGGCATGCGCGGGAGATCGAGCGCTGGGCCGAATGCCTGACGGGAGGGCGGCCTTCTCCGATCGGTTGGGCCGAGATTCATCAGGCTACGGCCATCGCCTTGTGGGTCGAAGATCTGCTCCATGGGCGGCTGGGCTCCCATTGCGCGGTGTTTGGAGGAGCGGACCGCTAGGCGGGGTGGACCGGCAAGGCCGCCTCTGGCGCGACCGCTTCACAACGGAACGGCGTGACGGTTGCGCCCCCGAGGCGATTCCTGCCCCAGAGCTGATGCCCCGAGGGCATTTATGCGCTCAGAGGGTTGTAATGCCTGCCAAATGAACTATACTCCCGGAGCGGGGCAGATTGGCGGAAAATGGGCTTGATTCCGCAGAATCAGGACCAGCGATTTTTAGGTTCGAAGGCAAAATCGATAGCCATGAATAAAGACGCAGCCCTCGAATTCCCCGGCCTTCAAGCACGGGATTGGCGCGCCTCGGCCGCCAAACCCGCCATGGCTAAGACGACTTTGTCCGGAAGGAACGGGCGGCTATGGGGCTGAAGCGGGCGGCGCGCCAAATACTCCAGCCTTTGGGCATCTGGCGAGTGTTGCAGATCGCCAAACCTCACCTCAAGACGGTTCTGCGGCCGGTCGTACGAAAAATTAGGGAATTGCGTCGGGCCTTTTTTCCCTTGCGTCCTACCCACACCATTGGAGACGAGGAATTCGCCCAACATTTGCATGACGCCGCGGCGATAGGCAACGCCCGCAATTTCGCCGCGCACCTGCGCAGCCGACGCAAACCGGTTCTTTTCTCTGAGCATATGGATCGGGAGCAATTGCGCCAAGCCTGGCAAGCGCTGGGAACGGAGGCGTGCGCGCAGATTGTCCGCCAGGCGGATGCGGCCGTAAGGCACGAATTCGACCTGCTCGGAAGCGGCCCCGTGAACTTGGGCGGGACCATCGACTGGCAACGCGACTTCATCTCTGCAGAGCGTTGGGAGTTGGCGCCAATTGACGAGCTTCCGACGGTGAAGGAAGGTGGGGGAAGCGACATCAAGGTGCCGTGGGAATTGTCGCGGTTCTACCATGCCCCGGTTCTCGGCATCGCCTACCTGCTGACCGGCGAGCGCAAATACGCCCGGGAGTTTCGCGAGCAAATCATCTCCTGGATCGCCGGCAATCCGGTGGAGTTCAGCGCCAACTGGAAATGCGCGATGGAGGCGGCGATCCGGGCGGGAAACTGGGTCGCCGCGCTGCCGTTTATGCTGGACGACGGCGCGCTGCCCGACGACTTCCTGCATCTGCTGGGCAAGTCGCTTTGGGAACACGGGATGTTCATCCGTTCGCATCTGGAAGGGACGATCCATCTGCGGTCGAACCATTATCTCGCCGACTTGCAGGGGCTGCTCTATATCGGTCTCGCCTTTCCGGAGTTCAAGGAGTCGGATGAATGGCGGGCCTTCGCCGTTCAAGAACTAGAGCGGGAGATCCAATGGGAGGTTTACGAAGACGGCGCCGACTTCGAGGCCTCCAGCGCTTATCACCGCCTCTGCCTGGAACTGTTTTTCGGGCCGGCGGTCCTCTGCCGGGCCAACGGAATCGCGCTTTCGGCGGCCTATCAGGAACGCCTTAAAAAGATGTTTTCCGCCGTCCTGGCGATCATGGACCGCCAGGGGCACGTTCCGCTGATCGGCGACAACGACAGCGGACGCCTCCACTGGCTGCTTCCGCGCGAGGATGCCGACTTCTCCTATCTACTTGCCATTGGCGCGGCGTATTTCGGCGAACCCGCGTTTCGCCTGCCGGAAGCGCCTTTCCCGGCCGAGGGGCTGCTGCTGCTGGGGCCGTCCGGCGCGGAGGAATTCCGCGCCCTGGCCGCCAGCGAGCCGGCCAGAGAGTCCGCCGCCTTGCCCGATACCGGCTGGTACGTCATCCGGCAGGGCGAGGAACTGCTGCATGTCATATGCGGCCCCAACGGCCAGCGTTTCCGCGACCCGGCCCCCGGCATGCCCAATTGGAACGGCGGCCATGCCCACAACGACAAATTGAGCATCTGCTACCAGATTGGAGACCGGCCCGTTCTGGTCGACCCCGGGCAGTACTGCTATACCGCGGATGCGGCGATGCGCAATCACTCGCGGGGGACCGCTTCACACAACACTGTGCAGATCGATCAGGCCGAGCAACAGGAATATCTGAAGGGATATCTGTTCAACATTTACGATGAACGCGCCCGGCCGACGGTGTTGGCCTGGAATGACGGCGCCTCTGCCGGTCGGCTGTTTGCCGGAGAGCACCACGGATATGTCGAATACGCCGGTCTGACGCACCGCCGCACCATTGCCCGCCGCAACGGCGGCGGCTTTTTGATTACCGACGAGTTGATTCCCGTCACGCCCGGCTTGGCGGCGGGCAAACGCATGCGATACCATTTCCATTTGGCGCCGGGCGTTTATCCCACCCTACGTTCGACCAACGAGTGGGTGCTGGGGGATAATCTGGCCGGCCTGCGGTTCAGCCCGAAACTGGCGGCTGACATCGAGCTGGTGGAGGATTTTGTGGCTCCCGGCTACGGCCGGCGCGTTCCCGCTTTCGTCTTGTGCCTGGATCTCTGTTCGGTTCCGGATCGGCCCGTTTCGTTTGAAATATTTCCGCGCTAGAAACGCCTTCGCGCCTGATTGATTCCGGGATGAAATCCCGGCTGAAAGGTTTCGATAATGTCGGGTCGTCAGGAAAGACCGCCGCTAACGCAGATTTTGTTCGGCACTCCCTCGCGCGTTCTGGCCTGCATCGTGATCGGAACCATTCTTAGCGTCACCATCAGTCAGGTGGGGCCGTACCTAACGAATTCCCGCAAAACGGCGGCGTCATCCCAGGCCGAGGCTTCAAAAGCATCGAAGTTTGATGCCCATGAACTGCCCACGCCCGATGCGCCAGCGGCATCCCAGGCTGAGGCCCTGGAATTTTCCAGTCCAGACGCCGAATTTTTAGCCCCGACCGTGACCTATGACAAGTCGGTCATCGCGGTCAAGGGGAAGGCCGCCGGAGTGAATACCTATGTGGTTCTTTTCAAAGCCCGGAGACTCAACGTCGGAACCGTTGTCTGCGAGGGGGAGCTGAAGCAGGGCGGCTTGTCGTTCGGCTTGCTGAGCGAAGACGGAAATACGTGGCAGGCCCAATCCGCTGCGATCACAAGCCCCGGCCCGTTCAAGGGCCGCTTGAAAATCCCGGCGCCGGGAAAATACAAACTGGTCATATCGAATGCGCTGGATACCGTGCCGGTGGCGGGGCTGGACAATGAATTCCGGATCGACTCGTTCCGGACGGAATCTTGCGAGCACTCCGCCCAGGACCCGCAAAGCCGTATTGCTCCGCCCGGGAAGGAAACGCCGCCTCACGCCCCCCCGCAAACATCGGTTCACTCCGGTCAATCCACCGCATCGGGCGGCGGTGGAAAATTCCCGACCATAGATTCTCAAAATTATCGACTGAAAATATCCGCCGAAAACTGCAGCTATCTGGCCGAGAATGCCTCCCTCAAAAATAATGTTCTTTATGTCAGTGGTCTTTCCGAGCGGCCGTCCTCATACCTTTTCACGTCCCAACCGTTCCATTCCGATGTCGGCACGCTAATTCTGCAAGGCACGCTGCGCAAAGGAGCGTTTGGCGCCGGACTTTTGACTGCCGACGGATCGACATGGGTAAAACAATGCATTCCTTTCAGCGTGTCGGAAAGTTTTACGTGCTGCATTCCGGTGGAAAAAGCCGGGGACTACCGACTAGGCTTATTCAATCATTTTTCGGCGCAGGACAAATTGGAATTGGACTGCTCTCTCACCACGGTAGATTATTCTAGTTACAATTCTCTGATGATTAAGGAGCAAATTAAGGCCCAGTTATTGCCCCCCGAGCGCGAATTTGGGCAGAGCCAGATTCTTGCGCTCCGGCGCTATATCTACGGCATATCCGACGGTGTCTTTCAGTCTGCTGGAATTGAGTCTCTCTCACTAACGATTAAACTGCCTCAGCAGGTGCCAGTAGAATGGTTGCTGCCGTGGTATATATTGAACATGGAATATGATCGCGCCTATGTTAAATGCGGTGATATGTCCACGATGCTTTTCTATCTCTACGATTATTTCGGCTATCCCGCAGTACGGTATTGCTATGGATTCAAAGAATCACGCACAACGCATGTTGTCACATTGGTGAAATATAATGGCAATTGGTATCTTATGGATCCCACCACGAATTCAAGTTACTGCGATCAATCCGGCCAGTGGTTGCCGTTTCCGAAGTTGCTCGATTTGATCGATCAGAAGAAATCGTCCGAAGTGGTAATCGACAATTATCGAAATGCTCTGGAGCGAGATATTTACATCCCCAAATCCCTGTCTTTGTTGGGCTTCAACGCCAATGAGGCCTACGGGACCGTACGCTTTGCCAGCACAATTCCAGTTAAAAAATATCCGTTGCATTATGTCTGCCGGGGGGCGGTTTCTGCCGAAAATTTTGAACAACTGTCAAACGATAAAATCAAACCGTTCCACGAACCGTTTCCTTTTATCGCCGGCCTTTTGCCATATTGTCTGGAGATTTCCTCGCTTCATCCTGAATATGTTTCTGAAATTAAAGGCCTGATAAAAGAGTATTGCAAAATACCGCCAAATGCTCCTTTGGAATTTTCCCGGCCGGACGCCGAATTTTTGGCCTCGACCGTGACCTATGACAAGTCGATCATCACGGTCAAGGGGAAGGCCGCCGGAGTGAATACCTATGTGGTTCTTTTCAAAGCTAGGAGCTTCAGCGAGGGCGCCGTTGTCTGCGAGGGTGAGCTTAAGCAGGGTGGCTTGGCGTTCGGTTTGTTGAGCGAAAACGGAAATACGTGGCAGGCCCAATCCGCGGCGATCACGAGCCCCGGGCCGTTCAAGAACTGCTTGGAAATCCCGGCGCCGGGGAAATACAAACTGGTCATATCGAATGCGCTCGATACCGTGCCGGCGGCAGGGCTGGACAATGAATTCCGCATCGACTCGTTCCGGACGGAACCTCTCGAGCTCTCCGCCCAAAGCAGTATTGCCCCGCCTGGTAAGGAGACGCCGGCTCAGGAAACGTTAGCGCCCCCCGGCCAATCCGCTTCAGCGGAGAATGGGAAAAATGCCCTGACCATGGGCTTGCAAAACACGTCGTTGGATCTGTCCGTCAAAAATTGCGCCTATTTAGCCAAGAATGCCTTCATTAAAGATGGCGCTCTTCATGCCCGCGGCGCTTCCGACGGTCCGTCTACGTATATTTTTACCTCGAAGCCGCTCGCTTTAGACGCCGGGCTGCTGATATTGCAGGGCACTCTGCGCAAAGGATTGTTTGGCGCCGGGCTTTTGTCCGCCGACGGAGTGACTTGGCTCGAGCAACGCTTTCCGCGTGTAACAGCGGAAAGATTCACGTGTTTTGTCCCGGTGAAAAAAGCCGGCAGCTATAAACTCTGCTTGTTCAATAACTTCTCGGAGAAAAGTCGATTCGACTTGGATTGCTCCCTCGTCTCGGTTGACCACCTCGCTCCGCTTAAACTTAAGGCGCAAATTCAAAATCAGTTGCGGCCGCAGGAACGCGAACGGGGGATTGACCAGATTCACGCCCTCAGACGTTACATCTACGGCGTTTCCGATTGCGTGTTTTCATCCGGCGGAATCGAGAGCCTTTCCGTGGTGGTAAATCTGCAACAACAAGTGCCGGCGGAATGGATGCTGTCGCGCTATTTGTTAAACATGAAATATGACCGCCGGTTTGTTGAATGCGGCGATATGGCGGCAGCGCTCTGCTATCTTTACGAAATTTTCGGATATCCCGCGGCCTGCTATGGCTATGGCTTCAAGGATTCGTTTACTACGCATGTCGTAACGTTGGTGAAATTCAACGACAGTTGGTACCTTATGGATCCCACCACCAATTCAAACTATCTTGATAAGGACGGGCATTGGCTGCCATTTCCGAAGTTGCTGGATTTGATCGATCAAAAGAAAATATCAGAAGTGGTGGTAGACAATTATCGAAATACAGTGGAACGTGATATTTACATTCCCCGTTCCATGTCACTGCAACGCCTTGACGTCAATAAGATCTATGGGGTTATACGCCTTTCCAGCACGACTCCGACAAACAACTATGCGACGCATTTTGTCTGTCGGGGGGTGATTTCTGCCGAAAATTTCGAGGCTTTATCAAATGAGAGAGTAAAACCCTTCCATGCGCCATTTCCTCTTATTACCGGCCTACTTCCATATTGCCTGGAGATTTCGGCAAACCGTCCCGAGTATGTCTCGGAGATAACGAATTCGATCCGAGATTATCGCCAGGCTCCGCCAAGCTTGCCATGATCGACCTTCAGACGGGATGTCAGCAATGGCCTAGCCTCCGGCCGAATCAGGAAATTGCATTGCCGTTTATCGCGGATTGTAATGTGGGTGTGTGAGAAATATAATTTGCCTGGCCGCCAGGATGATAACGGCGTGTTAAGGCCTAGACTGCACCGGGAAACGACTCGAGACGACATTTTTTCGAGCGTTTAAACATGCATGAGTGGATTGAGAGCGCTGTTTCGGCGGGGGCGCGCCGCGGCCCAGAATTGGCTCACCCGACGGCTGATCCGGCGGCTTTTGCGCAGAGCCGAACGTCTCTGCCGTTATGATCCGCCCACGCCGCGGTTTCCTGGCGAAGGTTCGCGACGGGCGGCATATGTCCGCGCGGATTTTTGGAATCGGGAATGCCGGGCGGGAGGTTCCATCGGCCACTCCGTGCACCTGATCCGGGCGATGCAAAAGGCCGGATTGGACATCACCGTCTGCACCGGAATTCCTTTCGCCGACCTGGAACCTTCTATCCCTCAGCGGCTCCTGCCCGGGCAGCCCCCGAAACGCTGGCAGAACCAACCCCAGGAGCTGCAATTGCTGGCCGCGAATGGCTTCCTGCGCCGGGAGATTGCCGCGGCCGTCAGCTCCGCCACTTTGGTCTATGAGCGACCGGCGATGGGAAATCTGCTCGCCGCCGAGGCGGCCAGGCGGGCCGGCACTCCCTACGTCCTGGAATACAATGGCTCTGATGTCTGGATCTGCCGCCATTGGGGAAACACCGTGTTGCGGCATGAAGCGGTGTTTCAGGCGATTGAAGACGCTCAATTAAAAGCTGCGAGCCTGATTGTGGTGGTTTCCGCGGTCCTGCGGGATCTGCTGGTGGGGCGCGGCGTGCCGCCGGAGAAGATTCTGGTAAATCCCAACGGCGTCGATCCGGACATCTTCGCCCCCCAGCGCCTGCGCCGGGCCGGGGAAGCGGTCCGCGCCAGGCTGGGAATTCCCGTGCCGGCGATCGTCTTGGGCTTTATCGGCACTTTCGGGGCCTGGCACGGGATCGAGGTTCTAACCGCCGCCATTCCCAAGCTGCTGGCCGTGGACGAGCGGATTCAGCTGTTGCTTATCGGAACGGGAACCGAGCATTCCAAAGTTCTGGCCCGGGTTCAAGAGCTTAATGCTTCGCAACGCGTGCACCTGCCTGGAATGGTTGAACAAGCCGAGGCCCCCCGATACCTTGCCGCCTGCGATCTCTATCTTTCCCCGCACCAGACGCCGGCAACCGACGACGTCCCTTTTTTCGGCTCGCCCACGAAATTGTTTGAATACATGGCCATGGCGCGTCCGATCGTGGCCAGCCGACTCGGGCAGATCGCCGAAGTCGCCTCGCCGGCCCTGACCGCCGCTGAGGTGGCCGGTGCCGCTGCGGATACTGCGGCCACGGCGGTCATCGTTGCACCCGGCAATGAAGACGAGTTGGTGAAGGCCGTCAAGGAACTCGTGGCCCGGAAAGATCTGTGGCCTAGTCTCGGGGACAATGCGAGGCGGCGGGTGCTGGAGAATTATACCTGGGAACAGCACTGCCGGCGGCTGCTGGCGCGAATGTCGTAGTCGGCGCAAGGTTGGGCGACCAACGCCCGGCCGCTCGAGACCTGCGCCTTCGCCGCTAGAGATACTCCTCCACGCTGAGGGCTACGGCCGAGGTTTCCAGCAGTTCGGCCATCGGAATCGGCGGCGGCTGACGACCGGCCACGACCTCTCCCAGCGTCCACAACTCATGGTCATGCCCCTTGTCCGTGTCGCCCGCCCAAAGCGGCTTTTCCTGGCCGGCCTTGAACAGCGCCTGGTAATCATCCAGGACGTAGGCTTCCGCGTCGCAGAAGACCTCCATCCGTTCCTTGCTCAGCCCGCCCTTGGGGCCCAGGGCGGTATAGATCAAGGTGGCGAGAGTGCCGTCGGCGTAACGGACGGTGGCGGTGAAGTTGTCATTGGCCTGGCAATTGGCCGGACGAGGCGCCACCGGCGCGGCCCAGACGCTTTCGACCGGAGCCCGGGCCAGGGCGCGGAAAAGGTCGTACATGTGGCAGGCCTCCCCCAGATTGCGCCCGCCGCCTTCGGCGGTCTGGACCCAGTGCGTGGCCGGGATGAACCCGGCATTCATGCGATAGACGATCATGAGCGGACCCTTGCGGCCGGCCAGTTCCGCTTGCAGCCGCTGAACCGCCGGACTGAACCGGCGGTTGTAGCCGACCATCAGGAGCGCCGCGGGGCATTGGCGGCAGGTTTGCGCGACTGCGTCCAGCTGATCCCAGGTGATGGCCAGCGGCTTTTCGACAAAAACCGGCTTGCCGGCGCGCAGAATTTGGCAGACCTGTCCGGCATGCAAATGATGGCGGGTGGCGACCACGAAAAGCTCGATCTGCGCCTGGTCGAGCAGCGGCTCGAGTCCGGTGGCCAAATGCCGCACCCCCATCCGGCGGGCGAAGTTGGAGCCTTCGGTGCCGTGGCTGGAAACCACGCCGGCAAATTGGAACTGCCCGGACATGGCGGTGAGTTTCGGGGCGAGCATGGATTGGGCGAACCCTCCCGCTCCGACTAACGCAAACCGGACGGCCCCGGCGCGCGGCGGAATCCCGCCCTTCACCTCGATACAATTGTCCGCGGCGGGGGGGGGCGCGGCGGGGTATTCCAGCAGCACCGCCAGCGGTTTTTCTTCGGCTTCGGTCAGCGCTTGATAGGCTTGTCCGGCCTCCTCCAGCGGATACACCGCTCCCACCAGGCTGGCGAAATCAACCGCTCCGTCGGCGACGAATTCCAGGTACGAGGCCATGTTGCGGTTGGCGGTGAACCGGACATAGCCGTAAGGATAATCCTGCCCGTGCAGTTCATAGTCCGCGTCGTAGCGCCCCGGACCATACGAGGTCGCCATGCGCAGGTCGATCTCTTTTTTGTAGAATTCGGCCCGCTCGGGATGAATGTCGACATCGCCGCTGATCACGACCCGGCCCCGGCGACGGCAGACGCGCATGGCCAAGTTGATCGGCGCGGCGCTCTTGGTCGCCGCGGTGACGATTACGGCGTCGGCGCCGTTGCCCCCGGTCCACGCGAGGATCAGCTGCTCCAGCCGCTGCGGGTCGGTGCAGCCGTCATGGAGATACTTGCAGCGGTTGACCCGGGACGCTTGCGGGTCAAAGCCGATCACCTTGCCGCCCGCCGCGCGAACCAGCGCCGCCGTGATCTGGCCGATAAGCCCCAGGCCGACCACCGCCACCCGCTCACCCAGCGCGATTTCCGCCCGCCGGACCCCCTGCAGCGCGATTGCGCCGACCGTCGCGGAGCAGCCGTCACGAAAATCGGTGCCGGCGGGAAGATGCACCGCCAGATTCTCCGGCACCGAAACGACCTCCGCATGATTGGCCAGACCGGCGCCCGCGCATGCGACCCGATCCCCCACGGAAAACCGGCGGACCTTATCGCCCACGGCTACGACCTCCCCGGCGGAGGAGTACCCCAGCGACCAGCCCTGTTGGTCGAGCTCGCTGGTGGGCAGATCCTCGGCGCGGACCAGAACCCCTTCCGGATTTTCGCCGCCTTCCTGCGCCACTACGGCCCCGGCAGCGGCCTTCGCGCCAAAGGCGAACAGGGTGCGGCATTTGCGGAATGCCGCGCGGAAGGGGGCGGGAACCTCGGCCCCCTTGATTTTCGCCTCATCGGCCCCGCCGGTTTCTTCCGGCGTCGCCTCAACCGCCTCGGTCCACGAATAAAGGGTCATGGGGGCGGGAGTGAAAACGGAGACGGCTTCGCCGGCCGGGCGGAAATTGTAGAACATCACGCGCACCGGCAGCGGCTGGGCCGCAGGGGCGGTCAGCTCCAGATGAAACCGCAGTTCGGGGAGCGGATGGTCATATACCTGCTGCTTCAACCAGACGGAACCGTCGGCCGCCAGAAGCCCGCAACCCAGATTCCCCTCGCGAATCTGGACGGTACCGACAAAGGCGTGGGTGCAGCCGGGCCGCAGGGAAATGAGCGGCGAACTCAGGACATAGGCATACTTTCCGGGGTCCGTGCGCACCAGGTAAGCGCCGGAGTTTTCGCGCTCGCCGGTCGAAGCTCCTTGCACCTGCCATTGCGCGTAGTCGGGCAGGTTCTGCTGGAACAGGCGATAGACTCCCGGAGCAGGTTTGGCGGCGGGGGCGCCGGAGTTTTTCAGATTGGCGGTTTCCGTCCCGGTGCTGATCAGGGAGAAACGATTGCGCACCAGAAGGCAATACGGGCTTATTGTCGGCGCAGGCATTCGCGCCACCAACACGCCGTCATTGTTGAACAGAATCTGCTTCATGGTCGCGGTCTTTCGCCTCCTGCCGTTGGTTGCTCGGGGTGGATATGGAGTCGCTCCCGCGCACCCCCAGGTCCGGGCGGGCTTGCAGCCGTGGAGCTTTCGGGACGAGTCGTAGCGCTGCCCCCAGCCGAGACCATGGCCGGCGCAGGACCGCTGCGGCCAGTTGAAATTCAGCCTGCCGAGCCGCCATTTCCTGCCGCAGGTTTGCATGCGTTTCGCCCAGTTCGGCCAGGGAGCGCAAGGCGGCGTTCAGCTCCTGGCGCAATCGTGTCGCCTCCAGCTGACTGGCGGCCCGCGCCTGGGCGCCCGCCTCCTCGCTCAGGCGTTGCTGGCGAAGGAGGTCCTCGGTCTGGCTGGTGGCCTGTTGTTGCCGGGCTACCGCTTCGTTGCGTTGCCGTTCCGACTCCGACAGGCGGCGCGTCGCCTCCACGACCGATTGCCGGAGTTCTTGCATTTCTGAACTGAGCGACTGCACTTCGTTGCGGTATTGATCGAGTTCGTTTTCCGGAGGGCATTCGTATTTCTGATCGTCGGTGATGCGGATAATTTTGTCGTGCATTTGCGCCAACAAGACATCCCGCCGGTCGATCTCCGCCTGGTACCCTTGCAGCATTTTGTCGCGTTCGTTGACTCCGGCTTGCATTTCGTTCAGCGTGACAAGCATGCCATCCAGACGCTGGCGGAGCCCCGCAAGCTCTTGATCCCGCTGATTGACGCCGTCTTGCAGCGATACCAGGAGGCCGTC
>CAYMGG010000016.1:0-5361 GCA_964389915.1 uncultured Planctomycetaceae bacterium | reverse complement strand
GGCGGCGCAGACTTTGCTCTTCATAAAGCAGCTTCTGGAGCAAATTGAGCGCCTGCTCCATCGCGCCTTCAACCCGATAGGTCTGAAACAAGCCGCTGTCGTAGGCCCGGGCGACGGCCAGCCGGGTCGAGGGGGTGATCCGGCCCAGGCAGAGCAGCAATTCCTCCTCATCTTCGATCAGAGACTCCCGCGCCGGCAGGGATTCGTCGGGGGCGAGGGACAAGGTCAACCCGAGGTAGGAATAGCTGAAAGTCTTGAATCCTGCGAGTTCGGCCCCCACCTCGCGAAGCATCCAGCGTAGTTCTTCGCCGGTGTATTCCCGGTGATGCCCGGTATACGGCAGCGCCGAGTGGAACTGCGCCGCCAGCGACGGATAGATGGACGCTCCGGCGGCCAGCGCTTTTCGTTTGGGTTTGTAGGCAAGATTAGGGGTTTCGACGACCAGCAGCCCCCCGTCCTGAACCCGGGCGGCGAGGCTGAGCAGGAAATATTTCGGTGTGTGCGCAATGTGCTCGATTACGCTGAGGGAAATCACCGCCTCGAAGCCGTGCAGTTGGGGCGCATCGGGCGGCGACAGTTCGCCCGCCTGGCCCAGCCGGCCGGCGTCGACCACCTTCACGTGGTTCTCGGTCAGCAGCCGGCACCACGGCGCGAGGCACCCCTTCATCGAGTCGTAGTAGTCGACCGCGGTCACGTCATACCCGAGGCGGGCCAACATCAGGCTGGCGTTGCCGAAAAAGGCGCCATGGTCCAGAATGCGGCCGCCCTTGATGCCTGCGGCTCGGAGCGCCCGGACGAGGTGAATCAACCGGGTTTGCGAGGCAAGCAGATAGCTCTTCCAGCCGAAGGCGCAGTTTTCAAGATTGTGGTAACCCAAGGGGCTGAGGCCCGCTCCGTCGAGGAGGGCCACCATCTCGGCCGTGACCTCGGCCGCGCAGTCCACCAGCTCGCGCGAATCTTCCCCATGTTCGGCGAGCAGGAGCTCCCGCAGCCGGGGGAACCCCGCATCGTTAGCGGATTGCGGCTTCGACAACTTCGAATCCACAGATACAGTGGTGGCCATAAATTTCCCTGATTCTATAAGCTTCCGTTTGGTTGTAACCTGCCGGAGATCCGTTTTTTCTGCTCTTGGGCCAGGGACGCGGTCATTCATTAAATTGCGCAGCGCTGTTTGTATGGCGGATCAGTTGACCCGAGCCAAGCCGCGGTCAGTTGCCGACATCGCGTCTCCCGGGCTGGGATACGACCTGCAATGTGTGCGTCAGGGGCAAATGGTCGATTCCCGACATATTATACGGTCTGGCCGGGCAATGGAAGCCCGGGAAATCGTTAGGCACGATTTTGCGGGCAAAACCGCGTCGGCCGCCCTGGGCAATCGCCCTTGTCCGTCACGCCACTGTGGCCGCGATCAGCCGGAGCCCGTCGACTGGCGAACCGCCGCGCGCCGTCTGCAAATGCACGGCAAATTCGTGGGCCTGCCGGTGGCGCGGTTCGATCGCCAGAGAAACCCGCCGGCGGGGATGATCGGGGGTCAGGCGGACCGTTTCGGGTTCTTGCCCGCCCAAACAGAACGTCACCGTTACGGGGCCGGCATCGGGGGCGAAGGCATAGGCGACTTCGCAATTCACCGCCGTCGGCAAAGCGCTTTTGTAGTAGGGCAATCGGATGGTCGCTGCGGCCTGGCAACTCCCCCCCAAGGGATACACCCCTGATTGTGCCAGAGCCGAGGGTTTTTGCCGGCGAAAATGCAGCACGCTCTGGGGGCTCAGCCAGCGGAGGCACTTGGCCACCAGCCGATACCCGAGTCCCTTAAGCCGATTGGGGCAGGAGATTCCGGCCTGATAGAATTCGTCCCCCGCGAAAATAAAAAATCCGTGGGGCCAGCACCCGCTCATGTGGCGCAGTTGCAGCCGCAAAATTTCGCGCAAGCGCTTGCCCCCCCCGCTTCCGGTCTTGGCCTCGCTATAGATTCGGGCGGCGGCGAGATACTGGTCCAAACAGGCGGTTCTGGCGCCTAATCGGGCAAATTTGCACCAGAGATCCCAATCCATCGTGTAATGCAGCGATTCATCCAGGTAGCCGGCCCGCTCGAGCAGGTTTCGTTTGTACATGGCCGCCGGTTGCAGGATAAAATCGCTGTACGTGCGCAGACGGGTCGGGCAATAGGGCTCGATTTCCGTGAAATAACGCAAAAAGCCGCCGCCCTTATCCAGTAAAACCCCTCTTCCGTACACGAACTCGAGAGCCGGGGTCTCGGTAAAGGTTTTAACCACCTGCGAGACCGCCCCCGGCAGCAGCAGGTCGTCGGAGTTGAGCCACGTCACGATCTCCCCGGTGGCCCGCCGGAAACCGAGGTTGATTGCCGCGGCCTGGCCGGAGTCGGGGGCCGAATGCCAGTAGGCCAGGCGATCCGCGTATTTCCGGATGATCTCGACGCTCTGGTCGGTCGACCCCCCGTCGAGAATCAGGTACTCGATCTGGGGGTAATCCTGCGCCAAAACGCTGCGGATCGTCTCCTCCAGGAATTCGCCTTGATTCAAACAGGGCGTGATGATGGATACTTTTTGCACGGCTGCCTCTTAAGCGGCGGCTTGGGGTCTGGCCGCCGGCGGAAGAATCGACTCGGCTTTGCGGCGCTGATTCCCCGCCGGCAAAACCCGGATGCGGCCGAACCCGAGGTGCGGACCGCGAAAATTCGGAGCTCAGGATTCAGACCTGATCCCGCGGATGGGCCGGGCTCTCACGCTCGCCGGCGAAGGCTCCGCCGGCCCGCCCCCAGGTGTGAGGATGGGTGATCAGCGGACAATTCCATTTCTCCATCCATTTCGCCAGAGTCATAAGTTCCGCCGTCGTGAGTACGGCGATGCCTTGCCGGAGCAAAGATTCCCGCCGGCGGCCGGCGGTTTCGGGATTCCAGGTCTCAGCGTGCTCCACATGATAAATGCGCCGCAGGTCGGACCAGACGACTTCCCGAATGCCTGAAAAGTGCGCCACGTACAGCAGCAGCGAGTCGAGGTTGAAGCTGTGGGCGTCCAGTTCGGCGTAACCACAGACCCGCTCCCAATCCGCCTTGGCCAGGAGGGTGAAATCACCGCAGGCATTGATGTGCAACCGCGCCAGCGGCTGGGTCAGCGCCGCCATATCGGAGTCGGCCGCCATCTGCGCGCCCCGGAGCGTCCTCCGGTGTCGGCAGAAGAAACCGTATTTCAGCCATCTCAACCAACGACTGCGAATCGCCCGGTTTTTCAAGCGCAGCCATCGCCCTCCGGGACGGGGCGAAATCCCCATCTCCAGCCCGCCGGCCGAGACTAGACCGGCCTCCGTGAGCCGCAGCATCAGGCATCTTGGCTCCAACGGGACGGCTACGGGAGCAGCGCCGAGGCGGAGGCGGAGCGTGACATTCTCCGCCTGCGTCCTGGGCAGTGCCACCGTCAAGGAGCAAGGCCCGGACATATGGCCGGCATAAATTTCCTCCCCCGTGGCGTCGTCCAGGACCTGGAGCGAGGTCCCCGGCCAAGGCAGCGAGGGACCGGGCTGGAGGTCCAATCTCAATGCGGTCGGCGGCGGGACGACAGGGGACGGACCGATGTCCAGGCAGCCTTCGTTCGCCATCCACCGGAAGGGACGGCCACGGGAGTCGAGTTCCGGCGAATGCCACCCGTGCCGGAATCGCAGGGCGGGGGCAAAACTTGCCGCGGTTCCGCCGGCATCGCTCCGCCGTCCGTCGCGTTCGGTGGCGAAGGTTCCGTCGGCGGCGTGAACGCGCAGAATGTTTCGGGCGCAAAAGTCCAACGCTTCGGCGGTCGATTTCTCATGCATCACGGCATTGTCCACGTCATAGCGGTCAAGCCGATAGGACTCGCCCGCGCGCAGAGGTTCGCCGGCCAGATGGGCGATCAGTTCTTCGGAGAAAAGAATGTCGACATTGGTCGCGAGCACGAAGCGCCCCTTCGCCGCGCGGATGCCGACATTTTTGGCGATCATCTGAAAGAGGGGGAGGCGGTCGGCATGTCGGTACCGCCGGTGAACCTCCGCCGGTACAGTCAGGATACGGACCGGACACATTCGCTCCCCGGGGATGGTCAGCGCCGAGGCCAGGGGCGGCCGATCCGCCGGCGGGTTCCATTCGACCAGCAACAGCTCGGCCCGCAGTCCGTGCCGGGCGCATTGGTCGCAGAGGCAATCCACGAACATCTGCATCCGGCGCGTCATGTTGCCGCCGTGGTCGTCATTGCGGGAGGCGACGACGAACGATAGATAGGGGGGGGTGTCTGCGGTCAGCCGCCGGGAATCGCCCTGCGCCGATTCAGTTATCGGAGACATGACTCGCCTCTGGCCCGTGAAGGTTCGTTGCGCATATATCGACCATAATACCGTAAAAGGCGGGGGATGTATCCGCTCTAATCTTAAAAAAACTTCAACCGCTTATGCGTGTTTGACCGGCTCTGAGAGCGGCCGGACCTCCCCCCATTTCTCGCGGTACAGGGCTTCGTTTTTACGGTACAACGCCAGGTATTCGCGGCCGGTCAGCCGCCGAAACGACGCCTGGCCCCAGTGATGGACATACACGTCGCGGGCGATCCCGACCCGATAGCCGGCGGCGCGAACTCGCCGGCACAGATCGTCGTCTTCAAACATTCCGATGCCGAAGCGTTCGTCCAGGGGGCCGACCCGGTCCAGCACCTCCCGGCGGATGGCGGCGCAGAAAAGGGCGACCATCTCCGCCTCTTCCCACTGGCCGGCGTAGCGCTCGCGCAAGGAGCACGCAAACCGCGGCATGGCGCTCAGGCGCAGGTAGGGGGCGTCGATCATGGCTTGGTTGGCAATGGCGTTGGTGCTGACCCCGACCAGGCCGATGGTCTGGTCTTGCAGATGCCGCAGCAGGCCTTCAAGCCATCCGGGTGAAACCACGGTATCATTGTTCAGGTACACGAACGCCTCGGCGTCCGCCGCCAGGGCGCGGGCCTGATTGCACGCGGCGGGGAAGCCCCGATTGTCGGCGTTCAACTGGAGCCGCAGATCGGGATCGGCCTCCCGGCAGGCGTTCAGATAGTCCACGACCTCGGCGGTCGAACCGTTGTCGACGACGACGAGCTGATAGTTCGGGTATTGCGTATGCTCCCAGATGCTCTCGAGGCATTGCCGCAGCCTTCGCAACTGGCCGTAGCTGACGATGAGAATGGCGACGCGGGGACACGGAGTCTTCTCCCGGTTGAGGGAAGGACGACGTCCAGCCAGGACTCGATTTTTCGCCGGCCCCGCTAAGGCCAAGTCGATCAGGTACCGCAGCCGATTCATCAGGCGTTGCCGTAAAGTTGCCATGGGGGATTTTTAACGCAGGCGGGGGTGGAAGTCAAATTG
>CAYMGG010000015.1:0-33546 GCA_964389915.1 uncultured Planctomycetaceae bacterium | reverse complement strand
TCGACGCCTATTACGCCGCCGAAATGTACGAGTTCAAAGGTCAGGAGTTCATGCCCAACGAGTTCGTGCTCCTGCGCGACTCGACCAACGAGAAACACACCGCCCTGGCCCGGGCGCTGGACAGCGATACGCTGGGGCATCTGAACAAGAAGTTCGAGGGCGCCTGGAACATCAAGCCGCGCAGCAAGGAGCAGCGCCTGGCCCTGGAGCTGCTGCTGGAACCGAGCATCCAGCTGGTCACCATCGTCGGCCAGGCCGGCACGGGCAAGACCCTGCTGGCCATCGCCGCCGCTTTGGAGGCCACGATCCGCTGGAAGAAGTACGACAAGATCCTGGTCTCGCGGCCGATCATCCCCCTGGGCAAGGATCTGGGCTACCTGCCGGGGGCCAAGGACGAGAAGCTGGGCCACTGGATGCAACCGATCATCGACAACCTGACCTATCTGATGCGTGAGGGCAACGGCGACGCGCCCGACTCCAAGAGCATCCACCGCAAGATCGACGACCTCTTCAAGGACCAGATCCTGGAGATGGAGGCCATCACCTACATCCGCGGCCGCTCCCTGCCCCGGCAGTACGTGATCGTCGACGAGGCCCAGAACCTGACGCCCCACGAGGTGAAGACCATCGTCAGCCGGGCGGGCGAGAACACCAAGATGATCCTGACCGGCGACCCCTATCAGATCGACAACCCTTATCTGGACTCCAGCTCCAACGGCCTGACCTATGCCGTCGAGCGGCTGAAGGAGCACAAGCTGCACGGCCACATCACCCTGCGCCGCAGCGAACGCAGTCCCCTGGCCGCCGCCGCCGCCGAGCTGCTCTAGCCGGCGCCCACAAGGCCATTTCGACCTTGACTGTAGTTTGTGTTGCGGTTGCGCGAACGCGCTAAAAACCTCGAAATTTCGGGGTTTTTAGCGTCGCTTCGCGGACCCGTTTTTGGACGGCAACGCCGGTCCGAGCACCTGACATACGTTTTGATATCAATCCAAGTTAATTGAGACCGATTCAGGGGAACCTTTTTTACAAAAAAGGTTCCCCTGACCCTTCCCAAAAACTCGCGACCGGCTTCGCCGTTTCGAACGTTCAGCTGGACAAATTCGGCGCGGATGGATTTCGCACCTATTCGACGATCATTAACTTGAACGAATATGAGACACTGCCCGTACCTTGTCCGGGTTAAAAAGGCGAGTTTTCGTGGCGCGGGTCTCAACCCGCGCGGGATGGCCGCCCCCGACAGACCCGAAAGGCGGGCCGCATCCGGTTGCCGCCGAAGAACCGGCATTCATTCTTCCAGTTCGAGCCAATGCCGCTAGCGCAGCCGGTCGGGAAAAAGGGCCGGCTAAACCGCTTTTCCCTCTAGCTGTCCGACGTCGGACTGCGCCTTGGACTTGGCGAAAACCTCGGCCCAGGCCGGAATTCCCGCGCAACCGCCGACCTGGGCCAGGCCGAAAGCGGCCGCGGCGCTGCCCGTGGCCGCGCTTTCTTCGATTGAGAGCCCGTTGGCCAGTCCGGCGGTGAAGCCCGCATCCCAGCAGTCGCCGGCGCCCGTGGTGTCGACGATGCGCCCGGCCAGCGAAGGCGATTTTATCTTCCGTCCCTCGTAACACAGGAGGCACCCGGCCGCTCCCAGCTTGAGCATGACGTGGCGGGCGCCCAGGGCCAGGAGCCGGTCGGCGATGCCTTCCGGCGACAGGCCGGGCAGGAGGGCGGCCATGTCGTCGTGGCTCGGCAGGAAGAAGTCGCAATGGGGCAGCATGAGCTCCAGCACATCCAGCCGCGGCCCCAGTCCCCAGCATTCGTCCAGCAGCGTGACCACGCCCCGTCGGCGGGCCGCCGCCAGCAGTTCCGCCGCGGGCCGACCGTCGAAGGTCGGCAGCACCCAGCAATCCTGATAGAGCAGATAATCGGCGTTCAGGCAGGATTCGCGATCCACGTCAGCGGGGCCGAAGGTCAGGTTCGCGCCGGGGGTATGGATGAAGGTGCGGTCGCCGCCCGGATGGATGCCGACGAAGGTGAACGGCGTGGTTTCACCGGCCGAAAGGCGCAGGCCGGCGGTGTCCACGCCGCAGCTTTCGAGGTATTGCCGCAGGAACAGGCCGTTGGCGTCGGCGCCGATCTTGGCGAACACGCCGACGTCTAGCCCCATCCGGCCCAGGGCGCCCGCCGTGTTGGCGGCCCCGCCGCCGGCGGAAAAGCCGATCGAGGGGGTGACCACCTGCGGCCGCTCGCGCGGAGACGGGTATTGCGGCAATGGTCCGCTCAAGGCATCGACCACCATGACCCCCAGGCAGTTGATCCTGAACATTCGGCGTCTCCTCACGTCTCTGGGCAAAGGTCGCAATTTGACAGAAAGGAAAGACTGTTCTGGATGCTCTGGAACGGGTCCGGCATGTGCCCGCCCGGGTCCTCCTCGACAATGTAGTCCTGGATTCCGGCTTCCCGGCCGGCCTTGAAGATTTCGGGCCAATTCAAGTTGCCGTGTCCCACGTCCGCAAAGACCGGATTCCCGTCAAGCATGACCAGGTCCTTGCAGTGGACCTGCTCGGTCCGGCCGCGCATCCGCCGGATCCAGTCCGCCGGATCGCCGCCGCCGCGCGCCACCCAGTGGGTGTCGAGCTGCGCCTTCAGATAGCGCGGATCGCTCTCGGCATAGAGGATTTCCAGGCCGCTCTTCCCCGCGAAACGGTGGAATTCGAAATGGTGGTTGTGGTATTGCAGGGCGAGGCCTTGGTCCGCGAACCGTTTGCCCAAAGCGCTTAACTCGTGGGCCAGGGCCTGCCAGGCCGCGGCGGTCGGCAAGGAGGCCGGATCCACCCAGGGAACGGTGAGATGCCGGCACTGCAAACGCCTGGCCGTCTCGCCGACCTCGGCCGGGCGGGCGCGAAATTCGGTCAGCCCCACGTGCATGTCGATCACGTTCAACCCCTGGTCCGCCAGCTGCGCGGCGAAATCGGGGAACGGCAGCGGGAAGCTGATCTCCACGCGCTCGTAGCCGATCTGGCGCGCCCGGGCGAGAGTCCGCGCGCAGTCGGCCGCCGTCTT
Source organism: uncultured Planctomycetaceae bacterium (assembly GCA_964389915.1). Taxonomy (GTDB): domain Bacteria; phylum Planctomycetota; class SZUA-567; order SZUA-567; family SZUA-567; genus CAYMGG01. Next base: position 30,501 of record CAYMGG010000015.1, on the reverse strand, counting down.
CATCTGACCGCTCACCGTATACAGCGCCAATCCAATCTGCCCAGCCGTCATCTTTATCTCCAGGACTCGGGGGTTTGGTCAAACGCACATGCCCAACAGCGTCTGGGCCGTCTCGAAGAGGGTGGCCCGGGCGATGGCGAGCGCGCCGTCCCGGGTGTATTGACCCTGGTCGATCTTCTGCGCCAGAACCTGCGCCAGCTGCCGCCGGACGATCTCGGCCTTGGCGTAGGTCCACTCGATGCAGTAGGCGTCGGAGAAGAAGCCCACCTGCCGGTTGGCGGCGAGCATGTCGAGGCGCTCCTCCATCACCGCCCGGATCGCGCCGGGGAAGAAGTTGTGCCACCAGTACCCGGCCACCGACAGGTTCGGCAGGCCCCGGCACATCGAGCAGAGGCTCTGGTCGGCGTGGCGGCTGGCGATGTAGCAGTGGAATTTTAGCCGCGGGTGCCGCGCCGCCACCTCGGCCAGATCGAGCAGCGCCCGCTGCGGGATGATGCTGGCCGTATGGTGCGGCAGCGGTTCGGCGGCGAAGCTGAACTGGAACACGATCCGGTCGGCATGCGGCTCCAGCGCCGTGAGGAGCGCCTCGTGCAGATAGGAGGCGTAGAGGTCGCGCTCCTCTAGCCCGGCCTGGGCCCGTTTTTTAAGCGCCCGGGTCATCTGCGCGTCGCTCACCGGCCGGAAGGCGATGTCGGTGGAGAGGTGCGTGGCCATCGACAGGACGGGCGATTTCACCAGCCGGTCCACGTAGTGCGCCAGCGCGGCGTGGACGTCGGCGAGCGTGCGGATGCTCCTTTCCGGTTCCGGCCGCCGGCCGGCGGAGTGGGGGATGGGGCTGCCGGGCTCCCGGCCCCAGCAGCGCTCCAGTTCGTAGAGCGCGGTGTCGAACTCGCCGCACTGCGTCCGGGTGAAGAACGCCCATTCCAGCGAGTAGTGGAACAGGTCGTCGTCGACCCCGCCTTCGCGCCGCGCCAGCTCGGTGGTGAACTTGCGGACGCCGGCCCGTTTGGCGATCTCGCGGTGCCAGCTCCGGTCGTCGGCGCGCTCCCGCACCCGGGCGTCGAGCTTTTCCCAATTGGCGGGCGTGATCGGTTCGTCCCACTCGTAAAGATCCTTCAGGATGGTCCGGACGCCCCAGTAGCAGCTGGTGTTTTCGACGTGCCGCAGGTAGGGGACGGCCTCGCGCAGGCGCGCGTGCGCCTCGGCCCGGTCCGGCCAGCCGGGGAACTCGGTGAGCCGCCCGCCGTTCGGGCAGCCGGCCGTGTAGAGGTCCGCGACCACCATGTGATAGAGCAGGATGTCGTGCAGGCCGCGCGCGCCCAGTCGGCCGCAGGTAAGGTGGGTGTGCGCGTCCAGGAGCGGAATCTCCCGCAACGCGGCGTACAGTTCGGCCGCGAGTTTCGTGTTCATGAGGTTCCCCACTTTCCCGGGTGATTGATGGGGGCCGAATGGTAGTCCTTCGGGGCGATCGTCTCCAGCGGCGGGCACTGGGCGCCGTAGAAGGGCTTGACCGCGTCGTTGCCCCGGAAGCGCGCCCAGCGAACGGCGTTGACCAGGATCTGCTGGATCGCGGGCTGATGGTAGACGGGATAGACCTCGTGGCCGGGGCTGAAGTAGAAGATCCGGCCCAGGCCGCGGCGGAAGCAGCAGCCGCTGCGGAACACCTCGCCGCCCTCGAACCAGCTGACGAACACCAGTTCGTCCGGCGCGGGGATGTCGAAATGCTCGCCGTACATTTCCTGGTTGGGCAGTTCGACGAACGGCCCGACCCCGGCGGCGATGGGATGGGTGGGGTCGACCGTCCAGACCCGCTCCTTCTCGTGCGCCTCGCGCCAGCGCAGCAGGCAGGTCGTCCCCATCAGCTGGCGGAAGATCTTGGAGTAGTGGCCCGAGTGGAGCACGATCAGGCCCATGCCCTCCAGGACCCTTTTGTGCACGCGGTCCACGATTTCGTCCCGTACCTCGCCGTGCGCGCAATGCCCCCACCAGGTCAGGACGTCGGTCCGGTCGAGGACCGCCTGGGGCAGGCCGTGTTCGGGGTCGTCGAGCGCGGCGAGCCGGGTCTCCAGGTCGGGTTCCTGGTTGAGCCGGGCGGCGATAGTGGCGTGCAGGCCGTCGGGATAGAGGCTTTTCGCCGTGGCGTTGCTTTTTTCATGGCGGAACTCGTTCCACAACGTGACGTTGATTTTTTCCGCAGCCATGCGGTTTTTGCCTTTATGCAGCGGGTTGTTTTTTCAGCGCACTTTTAGGATTTGATGACGACTTCACGGCCGGAATCGGACGACTGGTAGATGGCGTCGATGAGCTTCATCATCTTGACCGCGTCCTCGGGCGGCGCCAGCGGCGCCCGGCCCTGCTTGATGCAGTCGATGAAATGGCGGGTCTCGTTCTCGCCCCAGCCGGTGGTGTTACGGACCTGCGGCAGGAAATCGGCGACGGCGCCGGCCGCCTCGGTGTAGATCTTGAGCCCGCCGTCGTGCAGGGCGAGCCCCCCCTTCGTCCCCAGGAGTTCCAGATAGGTGGTCTCGCGCTCGGTATGCGAGCACCAGTTGAATTCGAAGGCCACGGAAGCGCCGCCTTCCAGCTTGGCGAAGCCGACGGCGATGTCCTCGACCGTATACTTGCCGCCCGGTTTGGCCTGGTTCTTGCCGAGCATGATGCTGTCCTTGACGGCCTGCCCTTTGGGCGGATGGGCGAGCTTGTCGTAGCAGGTAGCGCTCACCGCCGCCGGCTCCGGGAAGCCCAGGAAGTAGAGCGTCAGATCGAAGAAATGGACGCCCAGGTCGATGAGCGGGCCGCCGCCGGAGAGCGCTTTGTCGGCGAACCACGTGCCGTAAACGTTGCAGCCGGCGCGCCGGCGCCAGCCGCAGCGCGCGTGGTAGATCTCGCCCAGGTGGCCTTCGGCCACGTAGCGCTTGGCGTACTGCGAGGTTTCGGTGAAGCGGTTGTTGAGTCCGACCATGACGAGCTTGCCGGACCGGTCCCGGGCGGCGACGATTTCCTGGGCCTCCCGCGCGTTCATGGCGATGGGCTTCTCGACGTGCACGTGCTTGCCGGCGGCGAGGGCCGCGATCGTGATGGGCGCGTGCAGACAGTTGGGGGTGGCGACCGAGACCAGGTCGATTTCCTGGTCCGCCAGCAGCTCCTCCCAGCTCGAACAGACCCGCTTGATCCCGTGCTTGGCGGCCACCGTCCGGGCCTTGGCCGCGTCGGCGTCGTAGACCGCCACCGGCTCGACCTCGTCCGGGTACTGTTTGTAGGAAACCAGATGCTTGTTCTCGCCGCAGCCGCCGCAGCCGATGAGACCGTAACCGAGTTTTTTCTTTGTCATGGTTGTACGCCTTTTCATGCCTGTCCGGCCGCGCCGGTCAGCCGGATCCACCGCGCGATGGCCGGCGCCAGCGCTTGCTTTGCTTCCGTCATTGCCAGCGGCGCCCACAGATTGCGCCGCCCGTTCCACTGTGTCAGCAGGGATTCCCGCCACGGCGCGACCAGGTCCGTGGCCACGTTCACCTTGGCGATCCCCAAGGAAATCGCGCGCTTCAGGTCCGCCTCCGGCGTTCCGGAACCGCCGTGCAGCACCAACGGCAGTCGGACGGCCGAACTGATCGCCGCCAGCCGTTCCAGGTCCAGCTTGGGCAGGCGCGTATATTGTCCGTGCGCGTTGCCGATCGAGACCGCCAGCGCGTCGACTCCGGTCTGCTCGACAAAGTCAGCCGCCTCCTCGGGCGTGGTCAGGGTCGAGTCGCCGGCCCCCTCGGCGGTGACGGTGTCGGCTTGGCCGACGTGGCCGATCTCGCCTTCCACCGTGATGCCGCGCGGGTGCGCCAGGGCGACCGCGGCACGGAGTGCGGCCACGTTTTCCGCAAAGGGACGGGAGGAATAGTCCAGCATGACCGAGGTATAGCCGGCCGCGATCGTTCCCTGGACCAGCTCCAGGGAGTCGCCGTGGTCTAGGTGCAAGGCGGCCGGAAGGCTGAATTTTGCTGCCAGGCTCCGGGCCATGTCCGCGAACACGGCCGGCGGCAGGAGCCCCAGTTCCGCCGGGCCATTCATGACAATGACCGGGGAGCGGAGCGCTTCGGCCGTTTCCAGGACCATTAAGAGAGATTCCGCGTTCCAGGTGCAGAATGAGGGCACGGCGTAACCTGCACGGCGGGCCGTTTGGAGCAATTCCTGCATGGGGATGAAGTTCATTTTTGTCTGCCTTTTCCTTAGCTAATCGGCCAGTGGAACAGAATCGGCCTGGGGGCCGCAGGCTATGATAACATTATACCGCAAACGTTAACATAGCTAGTTTACCCCCCTCTTTTCGCGTTTGTCAAGGCTTCGTTTCCCACCAGGGCATAGGTGACTAAGGCGTAAAATCTCCCAATTTTTAGTCGTTAAGAGGGTTATCGCAGGTACTATGATAACGTTTGTGCGTTAATTTTTTTCTTCCTGCCCGGGGCTGGGGCAGGGCTCCAATCGCAGGTTTGAGGGCCCAAGCGCATGAAATCCGCAAAAACAGACCGGAAGGGCAAACGTGTCGGCCTGGTGGATGTGGCCCGCGAGGCCGGCGTCTCGACGGCCACGGTTTCGCGCATTCTCTCCAACGCCTCTTCCCGCGTGCCGATCAGCGCCGCCACCCGCAAGATCGTGCTCGAGACCATCGAGCGGCTGCAATACCGGCCCAACCTGCTGGCCCGCGGCCTGCGTTCCGCCAAGAGCATGCTGATCGGCCTGATCGTGGCCGACATCCAGGATTCGTATTTCGCGCAGATCATTGCGGGGGTGGAGAAGGCCTTGGCGGAAACGGGTTATGCCTATCTGATTTCGAGCGCCAAGGACAAGCCGCAGTTCGAACGCACCTGTGCCGAGCAGTTTCTCCAGCAGCGGGTCGACGGTCTGATGCTGGCCGGGACGCCGGTGAACTTCGACGATCTGGCCATTGCCCGGATCGCTGAAGCCCAGATTCCCCTTTCGCTGATCGGGCGGACCTTCGACGCCCCGCCGTTCTTCCCCAGCGTGACCATCGACAACCGCCGCGGCGGAGCGCTCGCCGGGCGCCATTTCTTGGAGTTCGGGCACCGGCGGTTCGCCTATATCACCGGCCCGCAGGGCAGACTGGATTCGGATTTACGGTTCCGGGGGTTTGCCGAAGCGCTCCAGGAGGCGGGGATTTCCGCCCCGGAGATCGTTAGCGAAAAGGGGGGGGCTTTCCACGCCGACGGCTACGCCGCCATGACGCGGTTGCTCTCCCGACCCAGCCGCCCGACGGCCGTGTTTTGTTACAACGACACGCTGGCCATCGGCGGCCTGGCGGCCGCGCGCGATGCCAACCTCTCGGTCCCGGGCGGCTTGTCGGTTATCGGGTTCGACAACATTGACGCGGCTGAATTTACCAATCCGCCGTTGACCACCATCACCCAGCCGACCTTCGATATGGGCTATGAAGGGGCCAAGTCGGTGATGGAATGCATCGACCGCCGCGAAAGCACCGGCCGTCAGCTGGTTCTGCCCTGCCATTTTGTGGCCAGAAAATCCACCGGCCAGGCACCGAAAGATTGACCGCGCTTCCTCAGATGTAAGAATAATGTCGCGAGGGCAGGGCAGCATTCGCCCGACCCGGGAGGCGGGATAGAGGTTAAATTTTCGTCCCTGCTCCAGATCCACTATCTCGCCTGAAAATATAATCACATCTAGATGCTTAACTATTTGTAAGTAAGTGTATTGCTGATAAAAAGCAGACCTTTTTTGGTGGGGCTTTGGTGGAAAATCATTCGCCCCCAACACCAATGTGAGGCAGTATGCAAGAGTATATTATTCGCACTTGGAGAAATATAATTTGTTGGCCTCATTGCGAAATCTGAGAGCCCTCGCCACAAGCCAGCACGGTTTTTTTACCGCCAAACAGGCCAAAGGCTGCGGTTTTTCCAAATGCCAGCAATCGTATCATTGTCGGACCGGCAATTGGCTTAGGTGCAGTAGTGGATTGTTTCGCTTGCCTGATTTTGAAGATTCCCTGGATTCCGCCTGCGCCCGATTGAGCCTGTGGAGCCGCAACAATCACGATCAACCCCAGGGTGTGATTAGCTACGCCAGCGCCCTGGCCTTGAGTGACTTGGGCGATTATGACGCGGAGCATATTCACCTTACCGTGCCCTATTCTTTTGATAAAAAAATTCCGTCCGGCTGCATCCTGCATAAAGAGTCGCTAAATCTTTCCGCCATCGAATCGCGGGCGGGATTCATGGTCACCCGGCCGCTGAAAACGCTGACTGACCTTCGTCCCTTCCTGGAAGCGCGGGGCGTCTGGGATTTGACTTTGAGCCAAGCGCTGGAGAACGACCAGCTCTCGCTGCCGGAAGCCCAAGCGTTGGGGTTGAAATTGAAATCTTCCCCTGTGCCTCCCGCCCGGCTGGAGGCGGAAGACGCGAATTTGCCGGCCGGAGGGGAGGCGGCCTCTTCCGCAGAACGGCCGCCGCAGGTCATATTGTTGGAGGGGGCAAGCCGCCCGTCCGCCGAACCGAACGGAGATGCCTCCGGGTCGATCCAGCCGCTGCCGATGCGAGAAAGGGTCTTTCAGATGATCTGCCAACGAACTCGCCCCCGTCACTATCGCCGGGCTCAGGCCGGTTTCACCCTGGTGGAATTGCTGGTGGTGACGGCGATCATCACCATCTTGGCCGGGATGCTCCTGCCCGTGCTCGAATCGGCGTTGGAGGGCGCCAGAAAACTCAACTGCGCCAACAACCTCAAGCAGCTCGGGCTGGGGGTGAATGGCTACACCGAGGAGAATCAGGGCTGGTATTCCAACTTCGCGGCCTGGCGGTCGAATTATTGGCCGTGTTTCGGCGACGGCCGACCCTGGAAAAACTGGTATCCCCTGTCCAAACTGCCGGGGGTTTATCTGTGCCCCAGCGGGAAAAACTATCTGTATAACCAGAGCGGATACAACAGCAACATCTTTTACGAGCAAGGCCTGAAGAATGACGGCAGCCCTGGCGGCAGCTCGAATTGGCCGATTCAATTCCTGTCCACCCCGGCCATTACCCAACCGTCCCTGGCGATCACCCACTATTGCCATTGGAAGAACAACTATGTCGAGACCTGGTCCGACAATCCCTACCCTCCGCCCTTTCGTACGCATCAAGGCGGCCGGCCGGTCCTATACGCCGACGAGCACGTCAAAATCCAGGGCCAGTACGTGGCCAGCATCCCCTGGAGCGATTACTTCGCGGGCTGGGAAAAGAGCCGGCTGCTGCCGCCTTAAGCGACGATCCGGCCGCGAATCCGGGACTGTTCGACCTTAATCCTGACTTCAGATCGGCGTCCGGCGGAGGTTCCTGCGGGGACAACCGGGAGCTGAGCCATCTCTTCAACCGCCGCGCGCCGGCGGAAGGCGGCCTGCGCCGCCGAGCGGCCGGCCGGCGGCGCAATCGGAGAAAAACATGAGCAATGAATCAAAAGCGCTCGTCCGAAACATCACGCCCGGCCTTTTGCTGTTGGTCGGCCTGATCCTGGTGGGCATCTGGTGGCTGAACTGGCGGGAAGTCCTGCGGCCGGCGTCGAAGGCTCCGGCCGGCCCGAGCGTGCCGGCGGCGGCAGCCGTTCCCGCCGGGCCGGGCCTGCCGGGGCGGGTCTACCACGTGGACAACCGCTGCGCCGGTGCCGCGGACGAGAACGAAGGCACCGCCGACCGGCCCTGGCGCACCATCCAGGCGGCCGCCGGGCGGGTCGGTCCCGGCGACCGGGTGGTGATCCATTCGGGAATCTATCGCGAAGCGGTGAAGATCCTGGCCGGCGGCACGGCCGAGCGGCCGATTATCTTCGAGGCGGCGCCGCTGGCCCGGGTGATCGTGACCGGCGCGGACCGGCTCGCCGCTTGGCGGCCGGAGAAGGCGCCGGAAGGCGCGCGCCTCTACAGCACGGAATGGCGCCACGCGTTCATCGGCTGGAATCCGACCCACACCCATCCGGCCAACGACTATCACGCGCTGATCGGCCGGGCCGAGCAGGTTCACATCAACAATTATCCGCTGCTCCAGGTGCTGGCCAGGGAGCAGTTGAGCCGGGGCACTTTTTACGTGGATGAGCCCGGCAAACGGCTTTATGTCGGGAGCCGGGATAACGCCGACGTCAACCGACTGCTGGTGGAAGCCTCGGCCCGCGGCAAGATTTGGGAGTGTCGGGGCGATTACGTGGTGACGCGGGGCCTGCGGTTCCGCTACGCCGCCTGCCGGGCGCAGGAGGGGATGGGCACCTTCTCTGGCAACCATGATCTGGTCGAAGACTGCCGGTTTGAGTCGGCCAACGGGCATGGGGCCGAGTTTGAAACGGGCGAAGGCATCACCGTCGTGCGCTGCACGTTCGAGAACAACGGCCAACTGGGATTCGGCGCCGACCGAACCCGGGACCTGCGTCTGACCGATTGCCTGGTCCGCGGCAACAACCTCAAGGGCTTTCAGCGCGGCTGGTCGGCCGGCGGCTGCAAGCTCTGCGCCAATCACGGGGTGGTGATCGAACATAGCCGGTTCCTGGACAATCGCGGCAACGGGATCTGGTTCGACATTTCCAATACGGACTGCACGGTGCGCAATTGCCTCATCGCCGACAACGAAGGCGCCGGAATTTTCTATGAGATCTCCTATGGGCTGCACGCCCATGACAACGTGATCGTGGGCAACGGCTTCATGGACGACGCGGGCTTGGGCGACTGGGGCGCCAACGGGGGCATCTCCCTGTCCAGTTCGCCCAATTGCGTGGTGGAGCGCAATCTGCTGGCCGGCAACAAGGAAGGCTTTCAATTCCGCGAGCAGAACCGCACCACTCCGCGCCTGAACGACAAGTTCGAGTTGCTGAAAGGCGAGCCCGAAGTGGCGGTCTGGAACCATGACAACCTGATCCGAAACAACCTCATCGTCTTCAACCGGGACGTGCAGACGGCCGGCTGGTTCGCCGACAGCTTCGGCCACCTGCCCCAATCCCGGCAGGCGGAGGCGCGGGAAAAACTCGGCGCCGCCAAAGGCCGGCCGGCCGAAGATATCGCCCGGGAATACCTGGCCAAAAACCCCGCCGCGGAAGGCCGGAGCCTGGAGACGCTCAACCTGACCCTGACCGGCAATCTCTACGCCTTTGACGCCGGCAGCCAGCTCTATCAATGGGGGCCGATCTGGGACCCGCATTGGGTATACGAGGATCTGGCCCAGGTGCAGGCGGAACTGCGGCTGGAATCCGGCAGCCTGGTCGGCGATCCCGGATTCCGCGAGCCGCTGGTCGGCGATTTTCGGCTTCCGGCCGACAGTCCGGCCTGGCGGCTCAACTGCTATCCGCAGGGCGAGGTCCCAGGGGTCATTCTGGGGCGTTATTAGGCCGTCGACGCACAAAAATCTCCACCCCCGGCGACATGTATTTGACAACACGGGGAGCGGGAGTTAGGCTTACGAAAACGTTTACATGTAGGGTTAGTTGAGCCCTTTGTCGTCTTTCGCTTCGCCGCCATTAACCGGAGGCAAAGGCGGCTGGAGCGACCAGGGGGAGATTGACCTGCGATTCTTTCCTGTAAATCTCTCGGGCTTTGACCTTGCCGGGTTGCCCATGCCATTGCCCAAGGAATTTCCCCGGCAGATGAATCTGGCAAATGTGGAGTTCGAGCTTCTCGACCCGCGGGAGCATGGCGGCAAATCCTGCCTCATGTTGGAACCAGATCATTCGCAACTGCCGCAAATAGCGCGCGGTGACTATGTCCCGCAAGCGACCGGCCTGGCCGTCGGGCGTCGTTTTGATCGGTTCTACTCGTTGCATGCCGCCGCTTGGGCAAAGGCGGCCACGGGCTCGCCCCTCTGGAAATATGTTCTTCATTACCGGGATGGAACCAGTGTCGATATTCCCGTGCGCATGGGGTTGGAGGTTGCAGACTGGTATCGCCCCCAGCGGCTACCGAATGCCAAGGTAGGCTGGACCGGCAGTTCGCTCAAACTCTCCCCCATCGGGTTATACGTGGCGGGATTCGATAATCCATACCCTGATAAGGAGGTGACCTCACTAGACATCGTGTCGGCCAAAGCCAGCGGGATTCCAGGGATAATCGCCCTCAGCACGGCCGTGAAAGTAGAGGGAAGGTAAGGTCGCGGCAATCCCAGGGCGCGGGCGAAAGGTCCGGAGCGGCATTTCCGCCGGTGAGCAGGCCGGTGGAATAATACTCCGGAAATCTCGGGTTTTTTATAGACAGGTACTGTCGGCGCCGGAGCAAACGCCGAGACTACCTTTTGCACAAACGCTCGGGATGAAGTACGCTTTCGAGACCGGATGTAATCCAAATCACTTTTGCCCGGAGGTGGGAGTCAGCCATGAAAAAATTCGCCGCAAGTTTTGAATCGTTGCGCAACTTCGAATGTCCGCAATGGTTTCGCGACGCCAAATTCGGCATCTGGAGCCACTGGGGACCGCAGAGCGTGCCGATGTACGGCGACTGGTACGCCCGGCATATGTACATCCAGGATCACCCCCAATACCTGTACCATCTCCGCCATTATGGCCACCCGTCGAAATTCGGCTACAAGGACCTCTGCAAGCTCTGGAAAGCGGAAAAATTCGACCCCCAGGGCCTGATGGCGCTGTACAAAAAGGCCGGCGCCCGCTACTTCGTGGGCCAGGCCATGCACCACGACCACTTTTTCAATTACGCCTCGAAGCTCAATCGCTTCAACTCGGTGCAGGTCGGGCCGCTGAAGGATATCTGCGGCCTGTGGAAGGCGGCGGCCGAAAAGGCGGGTCTTCCCTTCGGCCTGACCGAGCACCTGGGCGCGACCTTCTCCTGGTGGAAGACCAACAAGGGCCACGACACGGAAGGCCCCTTCGCCGGCGTTCCGTATGACGGCAACGATCCCGAATGCCAGGATTTCTATCTCGACAACGCCGAGCACGTCAACCGCGAGAATCCGCGCGACGGGACGTGCAATCCGTGGTACACCACGAACAAAAAGTTTCACGGCTACTGGCTGGCGGTGATGAAAGAGCTGATCGACGCCTACCAGCCGGAGCTGCTCTATTCCGACGGGCCTCTGCCCTTCGGCATACACAACAAATCGCAGCCGGAAGACGCGGAGTACGCCGTCGGACTGGAGGCCGTGGCCTACCTGTACAACGCCTCGATCAAGGCCAACGGCGAGAACCGCGCCGTTTACAACCAGAAGGACCGCCGGCCGGAAATCTACAATATCGGCGTGCTCGACATCGAAAAGAGCCAGCTGCCTAACATCCTCCCCCAGCCTTGGCAGACCGACACCTGCATCGGCAACTGGTTCTACGATGTTCGGCAGGTGTTTAAGAAGCCGGGCCACGTCATCGAAATGCTGATCGACATTGTCTGCAAAAACGGCAATATGCTGCTGAACATCCTCCAGAAGCCGGACGGCACCATCGACGCCGAATCGCATTACCTGCTGGACGAGCTGGCCGGCTGGTTCGCCCTCTGCGGGGAGTCTATCCACGGCACTCGTCCCTGGACCCACTCCGGCGAAGGCGACGCCCGGGTGGTGATCGACGGCTTCAAAGAAGAGGCCGTGACCTGGGGCGCGTCCGACATCCGCTACACGCAGAAAGGCGACACAGTCTACGCCTTTCTCATGCGCGCTCCGGAGCAGGGCGTGGCGGTGATGAAGAATATGGGCGTGGCGCGGAATGTGAAGAGCGTCAAACTGCTGGGCCACGGCGACTGCAAGTTCCAGGAGGCTTTCGGCACGCTCAACGTTAAACTGCCGGATAGGCTGCCCACGAAATACACCAACGTTTTGGCCATTAAACATGGCCAGTGAAAAAAAGTGAGATTGCGCCGGCCTGACCGGCAGGATGAGGCCGGGCCGGTAGAATATAAAAAGGCGGGCACAGATTTTGCCCGCCAAAGTTTCAAGCCACCGCGGCATTGGCCCAGGGTGCAGACCGCGGCCGCGCCAAGGTTTCCCCCTCCCTCCGGGTAGGGGTTGGGCGGAGGGGAGGACCGGGCACGCCCAGGGCGTCTCCCCCCACCCCGGCCCTTCTCCAGAGGGGAAGGGAGACCAACGCGACCGCCCTTCTTCGTAAAGAAGGGAACTTTTGCCAAATAAACCTCGTACGACATAAGCGCAATTTTCTTCCCCGACCTGCCGGAACAATACTCTCCCGATAAATTCGCGACCGCCTTGACAACACCGATTTCGGCGGGTAATAGGTAATATAGAATATATCCAAAAGCGGTTTGTGCGGTCTAAACCTAACCATTTGAGGCGGGCAAGCTCTACCCCCACGGATCAGCCGGCAATCAGGCCTGAGACTTTAAAAATCGTAAAATTTAAGGGCATTATGGAGAATATGCGGATGGACAAGCGGATTGTCGAAAAAAAATTGCAGCTGCTGACGACGATGGCTCGGAGCAAGATATATCAGATAAACCAATGGGAGGCAAGATTGGCCGATCATTACGCGGCCGGTCAGTACCGCTTCCGGGGCGACTGGCAGCGGGTGGAACTGCCGGCCCGGTTTCCGGCCGGCGCCACCGTTTTTCTGCGCGCCGCCGCCGAGGTCCCCGCGCGAGCCGTGGTTGCGGACACCTATTTCGATTTCGAATTCCAAAACCTGGAAGGCCTGCTGCGGCTGAAGGGTGAACCTTACGCCGGCATCGACGGTCAACACCCCCGCGCCCCCGTACCCGGCCGGGGTCGTCATCGATTGGAGCTGGAGTTCACCTCCGTCCCCGCCGCCTTCATCGGTCCCCAGCCGCCGACCGTCGCCGGAATCCTGACCCAGGCGGCCGTGGTCACGATTGACCGGGAGTTGGAAGCCCTGGTTACGGAAGTCGGTTTCGCCCACGAGACCGCCCAGCTCAGCGCCGACCCGCGCCGTCGGCCGCTCCTGGAGGCCGCGGTCGAAGCCACGCTGCTGGCCGTGGATCTGACCTTGCCCGCGGCGCAACTGCGGGTCGAGGCGGCGCACGCCCGCCGGCTGCTGCGCCGTCAGCTGGCCGCCATCGCCCCCGACCCCGAGGCGGGACGCGTCTTCGCGGTCGGCCACACCCACATCGATACGGCCTGGCTCTGGCCGCTGCGCGAGACCGTCCGCAAGTGCGGCCGGACCTTCTCCACCGCCTGCCGGCTGATGGAGCGCTACCCCGATTTCCATTTCGCCTGTAGCCAGCCGCAGCTGTATCAGTACACCCAGGAGCATTTCCCCGGCCTGTACCGGCAGATCAAGAAGTGGGTCAAGACCGGCCGTTGGGAGACCACGGGCGCGATGTGGGTCGAGTGCGACTGCAACGCCCCCAGCGGCGAGTCGCTGATCCGCCAGATGCTGCACGGGCTGGACTTCTTCCGCCGGGAGTTCGGCACCCGGCCCAAGAGCTGCTGGCTACCGGACGTGTTCGGCTATCCGGCCTCGCTGCCGGAGATCCTGGCCGGCTGCGGGGTGGAATACTTCTACACCTACAAGCTGCACTGGCAGGCGCGCAATCCGTTTCCCGACCACCTCTTTCGCTGGCGCGGCCTGGACGGGGCCGAAGTGCTGGCCCACGTGGTCAACCACGTCTGGGGCTACAACAACTACCTCAAGCCCGAGCATTTGCTCAAGGGCTGGGAGATTTACGCCCAGAAGGCCGAATATCCGGAGGTGATCTTCCCCTTCGGTTTCGGCGACGGCGGCGGCGGCGTGACCGAGGACCAGCTAAACCAGCTGGCCTTGGCCCAGGGCCAATATCCCGGCCTGCCGGCGGTGCGCACCGGGCCGGCCGAGAAGTATTTCGCCGAGGTGGTGAAGGCCCGGCCCGACCTGCCGGTCTGGGACGGCGAGTTGTACGTGGAGACCCACCGCGGCACCTACACCACTCAGTCGGCCGTCAAGCGCGCCAACCGCCGCTGCGAGCTGGCGCTGCGCGAGGCGGAGATCCGAGGCAGCCTGGCCGCCTGGGCCGGCGCCCGCGGCGCTTTCGCCGCCCCGACCCTCGCTACCGCCTGGCGCGAGGTCTTGCTCCAGCAGTTCCACGACATCCTGCCCGGCAGCAGCATCGCCGAGGTCTATGCCGAAACTCGGACCGCGCTGGCCCAGGTTCAAGCCCAAGCCGAAGAGGTTGCCCGCGAGCGGCTGCAAGCCCTCCTGGGCGGAGGCAAAAAAGCGGCCAAAAACGCGGCTCGGCTGACCGTGTTCAATTCACTCGGTTGGGCGCGGGGAGACATGGCCACGGCGCAGATTCCCGCCCCCTCCGGTTCGATGAGCGTAGTCGGTCCGGCCGGAGACGCGCGACCGGCCCAGGTGATCGAGCGCCGCGCCGGCCAGGCGACGATCCTCTTCTCGGCCGCCGGCGTGCCCGCGCTGGGCCGGGCCGACTTCGCCCTCGCCCGCTCCCCCGCGCCCGCGCCGCAGTTGACCGTGACCCGCACCCGGCTGGAGAACCGTTTCTTCCGCCTCGCCGTGAATGCGGCGGGCGGTTTGACCAGCGTATACGACAAGCGACACGAGCGCGAAACGCTGGCCGGCGGAGAGATCGGCAACGACCTGCAACTCTTCCAGGACGGGCCGGAGCGCGAGGACGCCTGGAATGTCCACGAAACCGCGAGCAAGCGGCGTTATCCCTTCTCCGGCCGGACCACGCTGCAAGTCGTGGAAACCGGTCCGGTCCGGGGCGTGCTGCGCGTGACCCGCACCCACCGGCAGAGCCGGTTCGAGCAGGATATTGTCATTTACTCCGACCTGCCGCGGATCGATTTCGTCAACCGGGTCGACTGGCAGGAACGCCACACCCTGCTCAAGGTCGCCTTCCCGCTGGCGATTCGCAGCCCGCGCGCGACCTATGAGGTGCAATTCGGCGCCTACGAGCGGCCGACCCATCGCAACACCTCCTGGGATCAGCAGAAGTTCGAGGTCCCGGCCCAGCGCTGGGCCGATCTGTCCGAAACCGGCTACGGGGTCAGCCTGCTTAACGACTCGCGCTACGGGTACGACATCCGCGAACACGTCATGCGGCTGACCCTGCTGCGCTCGACGATCTATCCCGACCCCGAGGCCGACCGCGGCCGGCACGAGTTCACCTATGCGCTCCTGCCGCATGCGGGCGGCTGGACCGAGGCGGAAACCGTGCGCCACGCCTGGGAGCTGAATGTCCCGGCGACGTCGGTTCTCCGGCCGGCCGCCGGCGAACCGGTCGCGCAGAGCTATCTGCAACTGGACGGAATCCCGGCCGTGGTGGAAGCGCTCAAGCCGGCCGAGGACGGGCGGGGCTTCATCCTGCGCGTCTACGAGCCGCACGGCGGCCGGGGGCGGGTGACCCTGCGGGCCGCCCTGCCGCTGAAGGCGGTTGGCGAGTGCAACCTGGTCGAGGAAGACGGGCGGGCGGTGCCGGTCAAGGCCAACGGATTTGAATTCGCCCTGCGGCCCTATCAGATCCGCACCTTCCGGCTGTTGCCCCAAAAAGGCGGCTGAAACGCGGGTCGGCCGGGTTGGCCATTAGGAGGCAAATGAAAGCTCGTCAACGTGGCCAGGCCAAGCGGGGTTCAGAAACATCCGGCCGGAAGAAGCCGGAAGCAGAACCCCGCCGTTGCCGGGCCATTTATCATCACCTAAAACCACGGCCTCTGGCCGTGTGACCAGCAGAGGTTATACCGTTCCGGGGAGGCGTGAAAGAAAATAGGCTCCACCTCTGGGAAAGCCCCGTTGCCGGGGAAGAGGAGGAGCCCATGCACGAATGGGAAAGTCTAGCGCATGTTCGTTGGGGTTGCAAATACCACGAGGTATTTGTGCCCAAGTAGCGGAAGAAGGCGTTGTATGGCAACCGGCGAAAGCTCTTTGGGGAAATCCTCCATACCTTGTGCCGGCAAAAAGGGGTGGATTTGTTGGAAGGGCACGCGATGCCGGACCATGTCCATCTTTGCTTGCGGATACTGCGGCCTTTGTGGGTCAATTCTCGCTTAGCGCAAAGACCTTTTTAACTGGTCCGCCTTCCGTGGAATAATTGACGGTTAGGTTTCCCTGTACACAGCTCTGCTCGCCGTCTTCGCATTTGATCGTAATGTCTCTATCCGCCTCTTTTCGGTTGACCAGGCACAAGGAATTTTGGATGGCCACGTTATTCTGGCCTTTATTCAGGCTGATTTCCAAAATTCCGCTCGGGTTGTCGTCGATGGCAAGCGCATAGGCGCCGATCATGACGGCGGAGCTGTTTTTTATCAACAACCCTTTGGCGCGAGCGCTTCCGCCGCGGTTGGGATTGTTCACCACAATCGCATCGAGCTGGCAGTTTTCGACATCGTTCAGGAAAACGCCATTCTCCTTGGCTTGGCGGCAGACCAAACTGCCGAACTTTGAATCCCTGGCATGCTCGATGCCGATATAGCCGCCCGTAACCCGGATGCCGTCCAGATAGATTCCGCTGCTCAACGAATCCCCCGAGGGGCGGGAGAGCAGGAAGTAGGAATCGTAGACGTCGGCGCCGTTTACGGTGCAGTCTTTCACATTGTTCAGGCGGACCCGTTGCTTGTGCGCCCGCAGGTTGTTCACGCTTACCCCGGCGCAATTCCACAAATGCAGGCTGTCATTGCCGCAGTCGCGGGCGATGAGGTTGTTGGCGACGATGGAGAATTCATAGAACCGGTTGTCGCCGGTGAAAGGTTGGTTGAAATTCCACACGAAAAAGCCGGTATTGCAGCGGGTGGCGACCAGGTTTGAGATGACGATGTCGCGCGAGGCGTAATATGACCAGCTGAAGCGGTTGCCGTCTTTTTCGCCGCAGTCGGCGACGATGCCGCAGCTTTTCTCCGTCACATTGATATTCTGCAAGGTCACGTTGTTCGCCCCCGCCAGGCGAACTCCGTTGGCTCGCCCCCCCCAGGCGATCACGTTGGTGACGACTGAGCCGAAACTGCTCCATTCCCCCAAGTCGGCCAGGGCGAAAGGCCCTTTCTTGTAATGCTGGCGCACCTTCTGGCCTTCGGTGTCGCAGTAGTTGACGAAAGCCAGGCTGTCGTCGCCGTTATTCAGTCCGCGCACGCCGTTGACGTTCACGTTGCGGCAGGCGTTGAAATGCAAGCCGTCGGCCAAGGTGTTTATCGCCTGGAAGTTCTGCACGTCTATGTCGGAGCAGCCCATCAGTACCGCGCCGGCTTGCGGGCAGAGTTCCGCGAGGCAATTGACCAGCTGGATATTGGCAATCGTCTGGCTGTCGTCGGGGTAGCCTTCGAAGCAAAAGCCGTCGCCCGCACTTCGCTTTTCAGGACGCTCTTTCCAGCGCACATGGACATTTATCAGGCGGATGTTGCGCGCCGGCCCGTTCACATAAACCCCGCTGATGTTTTTTACCCCGATGCGTTGGTCGTTTAATGTGTCCATTAGGAGGATGGCGCCGGGTTCAAAGTGGACCGTAACATTGGACATTTTAATGAGGGCTATTCCCGCCTCGCCCTCCTCCTGGCGCCCGATGCGATAAACCCCACGCGGAACATAGAGCCGGCCGCCGGCCGCCTCCCGGATTTTGTCGATCGCACTCCTGATCGGCAACGCGTCGTCGGCCTGGCCGTCGCCCGCCGCGCCGAAATCCCTGACGTTCACGGTCGGCCCGGATGAGGGGCCGCCGGTAATGTCGCAGGTCGGATCGAACGCCGGGAACATGTTCTCGCGGGCAGATGTTGCCGGTTGCAGTATCAGCCAGAACAGGGGGATCAGGATAATCGTATTGTTCGCGCTCATCGGATATCCTAGCAATATGAAGTGGGTGAATGAAAAGGCCCGGAGGCGCATTCTCGCCCGGCGTCCGCCGGCCCGGCTCCGGCCGGATGGCCCGCCCGACGCCTCTCCGTCAGCGATTCGGCCCGAGTTCGATTCCGCTCAACTCCACTCCGGCGCAGCCCGTCAGGCTCAGCGGCTCGGCCGGCGCCTGTAGTTCCAGCCCGGCCAGGCGCACCTGGCGGCATTTTTCCAAGGTCAGAGCCGGCCCCGCCGCGCTGAGGATGCGCGTCTCCGTCAAGCGCAGCCCGGCGCAGCGCCGGGCGGTGAACTGGCTGTTGACCAGGACCAGGCCCGAAAAGGTCAGCTGGCGGACGGGCAGGCTGCGCACGTCGCCCGGGTCGGCGACGCCCTGCGGTTCGCCGTTGCGGCTGAATCCCTGGAACTCGGCGGTCTGGACCGAATCGACCAGGAGGGTGGTCGAGTTGAGGCGGGCGTTGCGCAGCGTATAGGAACCGCGGGCGTTGACGAAGGCCACCGGCGAATCGCTGATCAGACCGTTCAATTCGACCCCGCCCGAGTCGCGGACCATCACCCCGTGCTCGCGGCAGTTCCGGGCCGAGAGGTTGGTGATGGTGACCTCCGGCCGCCAGCGCTCTTCAGGCTGGTCGGGGGAGACGTTCAGCGTCCGGATCAGCAGGCCGTTGGCGCAGTTGCTGAACGTGAGATTGCTGAGCACGATGCCCCGCGAGGCCAGGTAGGACCAGCCGACCGTGCGCGGATTTTCGTTCCGTTCCGTCGCGTCGAGCTGGAGGCCGCCCCACTTGCCGTCGACCACCAGGTTGCTCAGGGCGATGTTCAGCCCGCCGGCGATGCGCACCCCATCGGCCTGGCCGCGGCGGGAGACGATGTTGACGGCGGTGCTGTCGGTGTTGTTCCACTCGCCCAGGTCCGGCTGGGCGTAGGGCGGCCCCGGCCGCTCCTTCTCCCCGTTCAGGGCGGTGGGGTGGTAATAGGTGACGAAGGCCAGGGTGTCGTCGCCGTTTTCCTCGCCGATCACCCCGTCGACCGTGACCCGGCGGCAGGCGTTGAGGTGCAGGCCGTCGGCCAGGGTCCGGGTGGGCTTGAAGTCGCGCACCATGACGTCGCTGCAACCCATGAAGATCGCGCCGGTCTGGGGGGCGAAGCGGGTCTGGCAGGAGATCAGGCGCAGGTGGCTCAGGGTCTTGCCGTCCTCCGGATAGCCGTCGAAGCGAAAGCCGTCGCCCATGCTGCGCTTGGCCGGCAGTTCCTTCCATTCCACCCGGGCGTTGTAGATGCCGATGTTGTCGCCCGGCCCGGCGATGTGGATGCCGTGGCTGTAGCGGCCCAGCTTGGTCTGCGGGTCGAGATTGTCCATCAACAGCACGGCCCCGGGTTCGAAATAAACGGTCAGGTTCGAGATGCCTTTGAACTTGACCCCCTCCTTGGCGGTGCGATAGACGCCGTCGGGAAAATACAGGGTTCCGCCGCCGTGGGCGGTCAGGGCGGCCGAGGCCTGCTGGATCGCCTCCTGGTCGTCGGCCGCGCCGTCACCGACCGCGCCGAAATCCTTGATGTTGAACTTGCGGCTGGTTTCGCCGGCGGGACCCGCGGCGGCCAGGAGGCAGCCGGCCAAAGTCAAGCCGAGCAGGGCCAGATCAATGCGCATGGGTTTTCCTTTCTTTCCTTTCCGGGGAGGCCGGACCACCGGCCGAACAGGTCATTTCAGGGCATTCATGACTTCGCAGTCGATGCCGTCGGGCGGCAACGGCTGCGAGTAGGGTTGCACGTGGCCGTCGGCCATCAGGAAATCGGACGTCCGGCCCTGGGCGTGGCAGTAGGCCACGCGCGAGTTGTAGAAATAATTCCATTCAAAGTTATTGTTGCCGTCGGCGATGATCACCTTGCCGGAGGGGTTTTTGATCCGGGCGATTTCGATGTATCCGCTCAGGCCGGAGGCCTGCAAAATGTAGGTGGCCGTGCCCAGGCTCTCATCCAGACGGACATTCCAGAGATAGTTGAGCGCCCAGTATTCGTTGTCCGAAGCGCTCTGGTCAAACTGCCGCGGGTTGCCCGGACATTTGAACACGTTGCGCGCGGCCAGCGCCTGCGCCCGGCGGTTCGGGCCGGTGAAGAGCAGGTTCTGGCTGCGCGAGCTCAGGATCTGGCCGGCCACGTAGGGGTTGAGCGCGTAATACCAGCGGCCGTTGGGCCAGCTGGAGTTGCGCGAGTCGCAGCCCTTGCCGCCGTGATCGTCGGCGTACTGGAACCAGCCCCAACCGAGTTGCTTGAGATTCGATTGGCACTGCGCCTGCCGGGCGGAGGCGAGGGCCTTTTCCAGGGCGGGCAGGAGCATTCCGGCCAGGAGGCTGATGATCGCCGTCACCACCAGCAGTTCCACCAGGGTAAACCCCGCCTGGGCCCGGCGTCTGGAGCCTAGACTCGAGCGCGTTTGCAGAAAGATCATTTGGTATACCTTTTCTGTCAGCAACCTTGAGCTTGTGACGTACGGCGGCTCGCCGCCGCCTGACGGGTCAATCGGCAATGCCATAACCGGGGACTGCGGACGATTCTCGCTTTCGGATTCAATTCGTTCGCTCGAGTCGGGCGTCAGTAATTCGGCGGCCAGCGCGGTTTGCGGCGATGGCAAGGGGGCCGATTCCTGTCCGGAGAGTTTTCCGGCCGCCAAGGCCTTGCGGTTAATCGTTTCCCAAAGCCCCTGCTGCACGAGGTCTTCGCGCAAATCCTCCAGGGTGCGCGGCAAGCGCGTAACCATCAATCCGGCTTTTGTTTCAATGGCCGATAGATTCAAAGACGCTTTATGAATCACGCAGCCGGCGGGTACGGCTTTGCGGAAATCCAGGGGAACGGTCAAGTGGACAGGCGTCTGGTCGTCGTCCCACAGTTCATGCAATGCCAAGGCGCTGAAATGACTGATAATGGCCTGCGGCTGGTCCTGAACGTTTCTGCTCCACAATACCCAGCGGAAAAAATCAGCTTCGCGGGAATCGGCAAACCCCGGCAGCCGGAATAGCCCCCGGCCAAATTTTTGCCACCCGCCAGTGCGGCAATGATAGGCTTGCATCCAATTGGAAAACCCGCAGCTTTTGGCTTGTTGGGCGGTAAAAAACCCATGCTGCCTGGCGGCCAGGAGGTTCAGTTGTTTGGCGGAAATTGGCAAAGTCAGACTCCGCTTACGGAATTTCTTAATTGCCTGCTTACTCCGGCACCAGTTAATTCAGTCTATGATTTGCCCCCTGGTTTAGCCATCTGCGCCTTAGATTATGATACTGCAAGCAAATGTGGTTTTGCTTGCAACTCATTGCAAATAAGGATGATGTGATATCAGGAAGTGGTGTCGCTTCGGGCTTGCCCGTATGAGGCAGTTGGAGCTTGTACAAATAAGCAATTATTCGAGGTTAATAATCATTCAGGCCTAGGACTTCAATGCCAAGCGGGGGCGAGAGTCAATCCGGCTGGGGGCAGAAAGGGGAGGGAGGGGGCGGCGGGGCGAGGCGGTTTTTAAAGTATAGGACTCCGGTTATTCCGGCCACCAGCGCCACTCCGCCCTTCACTTGGTCGCTGGTCAGTTCCTGCCCCAGAAACAGACCGGCGAAAAGGGTAGCGAAGAGCGGCTCCAGCATGGCCAGGACCGAGGCCTGCGATTCGTCGATGTACTCCAGCCCTTTCAGAAAGGCCAGGATCGGCAGCAGGGTGGCGCCGGCGCTGAGCGCCAGGACCGGCAGGTAGGCGGTCCCGAAGGCCGGGAAATGCAGCGTGTCGCTTTCGAAGCCCAGCGTCGCGGCCCCCAGAAAAGCGAAGACAAAGATGTAAAAGCTGGCCACCGCCGAGGGCTGGGTGCGGATGACCCGGGCGCAGTGGACGACGTAGAACGTATAGGCCACGGCCGACCCCAGGGCCAACGCCGCGCCGCGCCAGTCGATTTGGTCGAAAGAAGCGCCGACAATCTCGACCAGACCGGCCAGGGCCAGCAACAGGCAGCCCCAGGCCGTCGCCCCCAGCCGGCGCCCCCCGAAGATCCGCGCCTGGAGCACGACCAGCAGCGGATAGGTGTACATGAGGAGCACGGCCATAGGTATGCTGATGTAGATGATGGCGGCGGTGTAGAGCCAGGCGATGGCCAGATACAGGACCGCGCCCAGCAGGCCGAGGCGCACCAGGTCGGGCGGGGGCAGGCGCAACGAATAGCCGCCCAGGCGGATCAGCGGCGCGAACAGCAGGGCCGCCAACGCGAAGCGCAGGACCAGGAGACTGGCGATCGTGAAGCCGTTCTGGAACGAGATCAGGTTCAGGGTGGGGGCAAAGCCATAACTCAGCGCGGAAACCGCCAGGCAGGCCCGCCCCAGCCATTGACGATCCATCTGCGCTCCTTGCCTGGCGGGAGCGCAGATGCGATCCGGGCCGCGGTGCAAGCTGGGGGCTGATTGGCGGATTCGTCCGGGCGCTTCGGTCCGCCCCGGACGGCGGGGCTACCGACCCTGCTGGCGGCGCAAGTGTTCGAAGTGCTCGGTCAGGTTGGCCGGCGTGCTGCGCATGACCTGGCTGCCCACATAGAGCAGGACCGACAGGGTCCAAAAACGGTCTGGTCCGGAGATCACGGCCGTGCGGATATCGTTGTCCCGTTCCAGATCCTGGACGAACTTTTCGACCAATTCCGGCAGCGAACCGTGGCGTTTCTGGGTCGAATCGGCCCGGTGCACGTATTTGGCCGGCGGCATGTTGATCCGCCGGGCGATCAGCAGGTACGGCAGCGCGTCATTCTCGGGGTCGGCTTCGAAACCTTCCAGCGAGAAATTCTCCCCCGGCAGGGCGATCTTCGGCGGTTCGGCCGTCACCTCCCCCCGGCGGATCTGGACCTGATCTTCCTCGTCCTCCGCCGCCGATAGGCAGATATAAGGGAGGCGCGTGCTGCCGAACGTGTACAGCAGATTCTTGCGCGCGCGGGCGATGGAGGTGGCCTGGCTGGCGTATTGCAGCGCTTCGTTAAAGTCCATATCCATACTCTACTGTTCGGGCAGACAGGGTCAAGCCGCAGCTGGGGTCTTTCGGTGCTTATATAATCAAGTTTTTGCCAAAACGATGGTCGGGGAGGGCCGATCACCTGAAGCCGGTCGCACGCCAAGACGCCAGGCGCAAAGAAGTTTATGGCGCGGTTGCGTTCAAAACGGCAATTGGCTCTTTGCGTCGTTGCGTCTTGGCGTGAAAGATCCGTTAAATATTTGGCCTCTCTTGGGTGGCTTGGCGTTGTTTGGAATTGCGCCAACATCGGAAAAGCCCGAAGCCGTTGCGGGGCGGATTTGTGCCGGCGGCGGGCAACCAACGCAAAATTCGCGCAGCGGGCGGGAAGCTATAAGTATTTTCAACTCAAATCGTTGGGTTTGGTGCGGTCAGCGGAAAGGCGGGATTTCGTCTTTGGCTACTTGCAAACGTCAGTAAATGTCATAAAACGTTAATAGGCGCGACCGCTTGGATGTACAACCTGGAGACCCCATGCCTCAGCCGGACATCATGACAGTTGAAGAAGTGGCTGCCTATCTGCGCGTGGCGGAGCGAACCGTGTACGAATGGGCGCAAAAAGGCGAAATCCCCTGCGGTAAACTGGGGGCGAACTGGCGGTTTCGCCGTGCCGATATTGACGCCTGGGTCAACGACCGGCTCAACCGGGAGAAGCGCTCCGGGGCGCTGGACACGGATCTGCAATATCTGCTGCGGCCCGGGCAGGTCAAGTTCCTGAGCTGCCGGCACAAGGCCGAGGCTTTGGAGAGCCTGAGCGCGGTCCTGGCCGGTCTGCCCGGCATGCCGGGCAAGAAGGAGATCTTTGAGTCGGTCAAGAAGCGCGAAGCGCTGATGAGCACGGGCGTGGGCCTGGGATTGGGCGTGCCGCACGTGCGCGTGCCGGGCGTGCGGGAGCTGGCCTTGGCCGTGGGCATCTGCCGGGCGGGGTTGAGCGATTACGACAGCCTGGACAACCAGCCGGTGCGGCTGGTGTTCCTGATTCTGGCCGGGTTGCAGCAGCATACCGAATATCTGCGCCTGCTGGCCCAGATCAGCGGCCGGCTGAAGGACGACGGCCTGCGCGAATCGCTGCTGCAATCGACCGACGCCGAAGATTTCTGCCGCCGGCTGAACGGTGGAGCGGCTTGACTCCACCCGGCCGGCGACCGGCTCGGGAACCTGTTTGGCTTCACCAGCGCTCCGGCTCCTTCCAAAAATCTTCGCCCGACTTCGCCTTTTCGCTCGCCCAGCGGGACGGATTCCGTTTCGTCCCTCATATCAACTCCAGTCATTGATGGCCGACGAACGTTCCGGACCGGGTGAGTCTGGTGAGAGTTTTTTGGCGGGTTTGGGGTACCTTTTTTGCAAAAAAGGTGCCCCAAAATCGGTTACTATTAATTTGAATTGATATAAAAGGGCGGGGCAAAGCATTCGGGGCAGCGCTAGCGCTGCCCCGAACGGTTTTGGCAATGCTTGAGTAGCTTTATTGCAGGGCCTGCTCCAGGGCCTTGGCTACGTCGAAGTTGTCGTCCGGCGGGACGGGAGTCGTCGCCCCGCCGTGCTTAAAAGGGCCCTCTTCGCCGCCTCCGGCCACCGGCGCTTCGCCGCCTTCAGCTCCGCCCGGGGCGTTCTTCTTGCCGTGCCGCTCCATCATTTTGCCGCGCATCTCCTTGGCCCGGTTCTCGATCTGGTCCAGGATCTTTTCTTTGTTCTGCTTCTCCAGATCCAGGATCTTCTGCTTGAAGGCGATCCGCTCGTCGAACATGTCGCTGGCCACGGCCCGGATCTTGGATTTGTACTCTTCGATCGTGGTCTTGCGGGCGGTATCATCGGCGGCCGCCTGGACCTTTTCGCGCATCTCCTGACGCAGGCTCTGGATCTTTTCCTGCAGGGCCTTCTCTTTTTCCTTGTGAGCGGCCAGGATCTCGCTGGCTCCGGGCAGGTTTTCGAGCATTTTTTCCTGCATCTGCTCCAGCATCTTACGGCCGCGACCACCGCCGGGGCCTCCGCCATTGCCGCCCTCTTCCTCGTTCATCGCCCGGCGACGCTTGCCGCCGCCTTCCTCTTGAGCGACCGCCAAGGCCGCGCAAAGGGTCAGGCCCAGCACCGCGCAACCCCATCTCCATCCGCGAAAGCTAGACATCTTTTTCTCCTTTTCCATTTCACCACAAGAGGTTTACCGAACTACTCGCCCGGGGTGGGCCGGCCCTGCCGGACGTCTCCGGGCGTGATCGCCTTCAGATTTTCATTAATCATTTTTCATGCCAGTCGTCGCTTAATCAGTCGGGGGCGGCCGGTCAGCTGCAAAAAAAAACGCAGCTGCTCCCAAGTCTTTGGCTGCCATCGATTATCGCGCATAAACAGCGTCCGGCCAGAAGATATTGTAAGGAAACGCCGGCCGATGGTAACCGAAAATCCTGACCGGGGCGGGTATGGGGTGTGTGTTTTGTCCGCACCCGTAGGCAAATCCCGCACTTTTTGGGCTATGCCTCGGCAGGAAGGCGGCCAAATTGCTTTTGACGGGGGAAATCCGGTCGCGGATACTGCGGGGATGGAGAGCGATCATTTCAATCAACGGGGAGGGCGGAAGATGGGCCAAGCCAAGCGTACCGGCGGCGGTCGGGGAGTTGCCGGCCAGGATGGGACAGCGGCCTTCAAGGTCCGGGGTACGAAGCTGTCGGCCCGGCTGACGGCCAAAGAGCTGGGCTGGCCGATCGAGACGATCTGGAGTTCCAGCCCCTCGCCCGAGCACCGGACCGAGCCCTATCCCGTGCCCCAGCTGGTCCGCATCGCCACCCAGCGCACCACCGAGGCGGCGGCCAAGTTCACCCCGCCGCCCTACGCCGTGAGCGTGGCCGGCGGCGGCCGGCAGCTGTTGGTGACGGTCGAGGCGGATGCGGGCTGGCACCGGTGGAGCTTCGCCGAGTTCTCGGCTTCGGCCGCCGGACTGGAGGTGACCGTCGACCTGGAGGGGCACACGCCGCCCCGGCAGGCTTTGGGGCATATGCGCCTGCGGCTGGTCGGCGCGGCGGCGGACGAAGACCGCTACGCCCTCTTGGCTCGCGGGCTGCAAGCGGGCTATCCGGCCGCCTACGCGGCGCCCAAAAAGAAGGCGCCGGCCTGGTGGGCCCGGCCGATCTATTGCGGCTGGGGCGATCAGGTGGCCACCGCGCTGCACCTGGAGGGGCCGGGGCCGGAGGCGCGCGCCCTGGTCTACAATACCGAAGGCCTGTACCGGCGCTGGGTGGGGCGGCTGGAGGCGGCCAGGCTCAACGTGGGCACGGTCATCATCGACGCCGGCTGGTCGCCGGCCGGCGTATGGGAGGCCTACCCCAACCACTGGCCCAACCTGCGCGGTTTCATCGACGACCAGCACCGCGCCGGACGGAAGGTGCTGCTCTGGATCCCCACCTGGCTGCACGAAGGCCTGCCCGACGAATGGTGCGTCCGGGCCGGGGGGCGCGCGCTGGTGGCCGATGCGACCAATCTCCAATATCTGGCCTTCCTGCGCCGCCAGACCGCCCGGCTTCTGTCGGATGCGAAGGACGGCTACAACGCCGACGGCTTCAAGATCGACCAGTTGGCCTACGTGCCCACCGAGGTCCTGACCCGGGGCGGAGAGCAGTTCGGCCGCTCCTTCTACCTGCCGCCGCGCCATCCCCGCCTGCGGCAGCGCGGTTCGACCTGGGGCTGCGAATCGCTCTACCGGCTGCAACGGGCGATATACGAGGCGGCCAAGGCGGTCAAGCCCGACGCCCTGGTCAACAGCAGCACCATCCATCCCTATTTCCACGACACCTGCGACATGGCCCGGCTGCACGACACCGAATCGGTGGCCGCCGACATCTTCGCCGGCATGAAGGCCCGGGCCGACCTTTCGCGCGCCGCCCTGCCGCACAAGCTGGTCGACGCCGACGACTGGGTGCATCACGATTACCGCAAATGGCTGGATTACACCCGGCGCAGCCGGCACATCGGCGTGCCCTGCCTCTTTTATACCGAGCGGTTCGTCCTGGCCTTCGACCGCACGCCGACCACCCGGCCGATCCCGCTGGCCGCGCTCAAGGGATTGGCGCGGGCCTGGGCCGGGCTCTGAGACCCGCCCCAAAATAATAAGGGCCGATTCCGGGGTACCTTTTTTGCAAAAAAGGTACCCCGGCCCCACCAAAAAACTCTCACCAGGCCCTTCGGCCTGAATGCTCGTTGGTCATCAACAACTTGAGTTGATATAAGGTTGGCAGGGCTCAATCCGGCCAAGTCGGGGGGACGCCTCAGGCCGGGCGGTGGTAGACGGCCGGCATCAGGTAGCTGTAGGGGCAGGACTGGCGGTTGAGCGATTCGCTGTGGCCGATGAAGAAGAATCCGCCCGGGGTGGTGAAGCGGTGGAAGCGCTCGACCAGGGCCTGGCGGGTCGGCTGGTCGAAATAGATCATCACGTTGCGGCAGAAGATGATATGGAACGACTTCTTGAAGGGGAAGGTCTCGTTCATCAGGTTGAACTTGCGGAAGGTGATGTCCTTTTTCAACTCGTCGCGCACCGCCCACTGCTCGTCCGGCCGGCGCTGGAAATAGCGGTTCAAGTATTCGGCTGGCAGCAGGTTCAGCCGCTCCGGTGGATAGACCCCGGCAGTGGCGAAGGTCAGGGCCTTTTGCGAGATGTCGGTGGCCAGCAGGCCGGCGTCCCAGGCGGAATATTCCGCGCCGAAGAATTCCCGCAGCAGCATGGCCAGCATGTAGGCCTCTTCGCCCGTGGCGCAGCCGGCGCACCAGATGCGCAGGTCGCGGCTGCCGGAACGCTTGAGCCGTTCGGCGATCTCGGGCAGGGCCCGGCGCTGCAAAAAGTCGAAATGGTCCTTCTCGCGATAAAAGTAGGTGTGGTTGGTCGAGATGCGGTTGACCAGCTCGGCCAGCGCTTTTTCGCCGCCCTCGCGGTGGAGGTAGTCGACGTACTGGTCGAAGGTGGCGAAGCCCAGGGTGATGAGCAGCTTGCGCAGCCGGCCGATCACCAGCGAGCGCTTGCGTTCGGTGAGGTTGATGCCGAACCGGTCGTAGACCAGGCGGCGGATTTCGGCGAAGGCCGCGTCGCTCAGCTCCGGGGTGGCCGCCGCGCCGGTCAGGCGGACGGCGTCCAGCCCGGCCCAGTCGTTCGAGTCGTGGTCGGCGTCAGCGTCGTCGTCCGGGCGGATGGGCATTTTTCGGCTAAACCTCCGGATACCAGTCGCTGGAGCGGAGCTTGGCGACCTTGGCCACCACCGATTCGCCGGTGGCGGTGTTGAAGACGATCTTACGTCCGCGCCGGCCGCCGACGTCCTCGCCGGCCAGCGGCACGCGCAGCTTGGCCAGGAGTTCGCGGCCCAACTCGACATTCCGCCGGCTCTGGCGCGGGTCATAACCCGGGGCGTCCGGATTGCTGGCCCCGCCGTAGAGGAAGGCCTCCAGCTCCGGCGGGCGCGAGCCGGTTTCGAGAAAGAGGTTGACCAGCGCCACCACCGCCGGCGCGGCGTAGACCGGCGTCGAGCGGCCGGCCTCGCGGGTGGGGCGCAGGTAATGGCCGGCCCCGCCGCGCCGGCGCCGGGCGTCATAGATGGTCAGGGCCACCCCCGAGCCGACCACGATCCCCAGGCGGGTGGGCTGGGCCGGCAGGCAGACGAAGCCCGGCTGTACCATGTAAATCCGTCTGACCAGTTCCTCGCCCATGATCCGCCCTAGAGTCCGTCGTAGGCCTGCTGGTATTGATGCAGATCCAGATCGCCCCGGCGGAAGGCCTGTTTAAGGTCGGCCAGCGCCTTCAGGCGCGGATTCTCCCGGCCGGCCTGCACCTCGGCGGCTTCGGCCATTTCTTCCGGCAGGCCCAGGGTGCGCAGCTTCTCGTCGTACAGCTTGGGGGTGAGGGCTTTGGCGGCAAAGGCGGTCAGCAGGGCCTTTTGGGCCTCCTGCGGCTTGCTCCAGTCCGGGCCGGCGGGGGCCGCCGTTTCGGGCTTGGCCTGAGTCTGGGGCTTATCGGCTTCGGGCGCCGGCTTCTTGGCCGCCAGCGCGGCCCGGCGCTCCTCTGCCTCGCGCCGGAATTTCTCCTGCGCCACCAGCACCCGCAGACGGCCGAAGAACTCCTTGGGCTTGAGCAGCTTCTGCTCGCGCAGCCCGACCAACGCCTTGTAGGTTTCGGTGTCTTCGATCCCTTCCAGCGTCGCGCACTGCGGACAGGGGGTCTGCCCGGTTCCGTCGCAGACGTTGCAGGGCCCCTGGCCGGTGACGGTGCCGGCGCCGCCGCAGCGCTTGCAGACGGCCTGGCCTTCGGTGCATTCCGGGCAGGCGATCTGGCCGGAGGCCTCGCAGGTGGGGCAAGGAACGTATTTTTCCGGCTCCTTGTCGATCTTGACGCGGTGGCGCTGGTCGCGGGGGATCAGGTGGTATTTCTTGTCCCAGTCCTTCCACTCCTGCGAGATGGCGGCGAAGACCTCTTTGCCGTCGAGGGTCCGCTTTTTGCAGTCGGGGCAGGGGATCTTACCCTTGCCATCGCATTTGTCGCAGGTCACCTTGCCCTTGCCGCTGCACTTGGGGCAGGTGATCTTGGCCTGGAAAGAGGTGCCCTTGCCCTTGCAGGCCGGGCAGACCGCGGCGCCGGAGTTGCCGCAGCGGGGGCAGTCGGCGGGTTTGACCGAACTGGGATCGTCGGGCGTGGCGGCGGCCGTTTCCTCCGCCGCCCAGCCGCTGGCGAACGCCAGCATGAACAGCGGCAGCACCAGGGCCAGCCGGAACGGAGAACGAGGGTTCATGTCTACCCCTTTCATGCGCAAAAATAAGGCGCCGGACTTATGGAAATTATGCCGTACGGCCGGCGGGGCGTCAAATTCAAAGCCGGCAAAACCGGCGGTCCCGGACCGCTTCTTTCAAGGCGAATTCGGCTCCTCGTCCGAGAAGATTTCGAGCCATTCCCGGACCTCGTCCGGCGACAGGGCGCGCTCCGGCCCCGGCGCGGCTGCGGCCGGCCGCTGGCGGGTCAGCCAGGCGGCGAACTCTTCGGCCGGGGCCACGGTCAGGCCGTGGGCCCGCAGCCGGGCGGCCAGTTCGCGGTCGCTGGTCACGGCCGTTACGTCCGGCCGGCGGCCTGTCCCCCGGATCTTTTCGACCAGCGCGTCGTCGGCCTTCTGCCCGGGACCGGCGTAGACCACCCGCAGGCCGTTCTGGGTCCGGCTCTCCCGGCGCAGGCCGCCGTCCAGGAAGACGATCACCCGGCCGCGCCGTGCGCCTAGCGCTTCGGCCAGCCGGCCCAGCGCTTGGCCGAGCACGCGGGCGATCTCGCCGTCCCGGCCCGAGGCCCGCAACCGGCCGGCCGTGGGCGGCCAACGGTGGAAGAAGTTGAACCCATCGAGCCAGATCTTTGCCCGCACCTGCGCCTTTCCCGGCTTTAGCGGATTTTGCGGAACGTGGCCGGCCCCAGGCCGCGCCAGCGGCGGAAGACCCGGCTGAAATGGTACCGGTCGCAGAAGCCGGTGGCCTCGGCGATCTCCTCGATGCTGTCGCCGGAGAAGTGCAGGCGCAGGCAGGCCCGCTCGATCCGCAGCCGCTGGAGGTAACGGTGCGGCGGCAGCCCCAAAGCCTCCTTGAAGAGCCGGACGAAGGCGCTGACGTTCATGTGGGCCAGGGCCGCGAGTTCGCCGTTGCCTGGCGGCTGGCGCAGGTCGCGCCCCAGCGCGGCCAGAGGCGCGCGCAGCCGCTCGTCGGGCAGGTCGCCGGCCAGCCGTTCGGCCGGCAGCCGCCCCAACACCAGGTAACAGAGCGCCGCGCAGCGGGCCGCCAGGGCCG